>JAJYWT010000117.1 GCA_021791345.1 bacterium | reverse complement strand
AACCACCGCGGCCCCGGGACGGGCCCGGTTCTCGTCCTCCAGCTCGTAGCTGGAATAGAAGTAGGGGGTGGTGGCGGCGAACTCAGCAGCGCAGGTGTCCACGCACTTGAAGGTGCTCACGACTCCCAGGCGCTGGCGCATCTCCCGCACCTCAGCGCCCGATCGCGCGGTGAGCTCGCCGATCCGCCGGTCGGAGATTCCGGCCCGCTTGGCGGAGTAAAGCAACCCTGAATCCACGTCGCCCGGCGTCCGGCCCAGCTCCGCCTCCAACTTGGCCAGCCGGGCCAGCTGGTGGGTGAACCAGCGGGGGTACCCGGTGCGGCGGGCGACGCTGTCCTCGGGCTGTCCCTGTGCCAGCGCCACCACCACCGCCTGGAGCCGGAGATCGGTCGGGGTCTCCAGCCGCTCCACCGCCCGTAGCACCTCCTGGGAGTCGACCGGGCCCTGTTCCAGGGAGCGCAGCGCCTTGGAGACCGCGCTCAGGAAGTTGCGCCCGATGGCCATCGCCTCGCCGGTGGACTTCATCTGGGTCCCCAGTCGCCGGTCACCGTGGGGAAATTTGTCGAAGGGCCAGCGGGGGATCTTGACGACGCAGTAGTCGAGGCTGGGCTCAAAGGCGGCGGAGGTCTTGCCGGTGACCTGGTTGCGGATGTCCTTGAGCTCGCGCCCCAGGGCCACCTTGGCCGCCACCCGGGCGATGGGGTAGCCAGTCGCCTTGGAGGCCAGCGCCGAGGAGCGGCTCACCCGGGGGTTCACCTCGATGACGAAGTAGGCGGGCGAGTCGGGGGCGAGGGCGAACTGGACGTTGCATCCCCCCTCGATCCCCAGCGCCGAGATGATCCGGAGGGCGGCGGAGCGCAGCTGCTGGTGCTCCTTGTCGGTGAGGGTCTGGCTCGGGGCCACCACCACCGAGTCCCCGGTGTGGACCCCCATGGGGTCGAGGTTCTCCATGTTGCAGATGCAGATGCAGGTCCCGGCTCGGTCCCGCATCACCTCGTACTCCAGCTCGCGCCAGCCGAGGAGCGCCTGCTCGATCAGGACCTGGGTTATTGGGCTGGCCCTCAGCCCCCGGCCCACCACCTCCTCCAGCTCCTCCCAGGTGGTGGCGATCCCGCCTCCGGTTCCCCCCAGAGTGAAGGCTGGGCGCACCACCAGAGGCAGGCCGACCTCAGAGGCGAACTCCTTGGCCTGCTCCCAGCTGTTCACGGTGCGCGAGGGAGGCACCGGCTCGCCCAGGCCCACCATCCGCTGCTTGAAGCGTTCCCGGTCCTCGGCGTCCCGGATAGCCTCCAGGGGCGTGCCCAACACCTCGACTCCGTAGCGTTCCAGGACTCCCTGGTCAGCGAGCTGGACGGCCAGGTTGAGGGCCGTCTGGCCGCCGAGGCCGGCCAGAAGACCCTGGGGCCGCTCCCGCTCGATGATGGCGGCGACCGACTCCACCGTGAGGGGCTCCAGGTACACCCGGTCGGCGGTGTCCTCGTCGGTCATGATGGTGGCCGGATTGCTGTTCACCAGCACCACCTCCACCCCCTCCTCGCGCAGCGACCGGCAGGCCTGGGTTCCGGCGTAGTCGAACTCTGCCGCCTGCCCGATGACGATCGGCCCGCTGCCCAGCACCAGGACCCGGCGCATCTCTGGGACGGGCCGAGGCGCGGGCCCCGCCTCGGCCCTGCCCCGGCCCCGGCAGAGGCTGAGGAATTCGTCGAAGAGGTGCTGGCGGTCCTGGGGTCCTGGGCTCCCCTCGGGGTGGTACTGGACCGAGATCACCGGGAGCTCCCGGTGACGCAGCCCCTCCACCGACCCGTCATTGAGGTTGCGCTCCGAGACAAACCACCCGGACCCTTCGGGGATGGAAGCCTCATCCACCTGGAACTCGTGGTTCTGCGGGGTGACGAACACCCTACTGCTGACCACGTCCTGCACCGGGTGGTTGCCCCCATGATGGCCGAAGGGCAGGCGGCTGGTGGTGGCTCCGATGGCCCGGCCGACCAGCTGGTGCCCCAGGCAGATGGCCAGCACCGGGTAGCGCTCGATGGCAAAGCGGGTGAGCTCCGTCTCACTGCCGAGGTTGGCCGGGTCCCCCGGACCGTTGGTGATCACGACCCCCTGGGGGGCGAGCCGCTCCAGCTCATCGCAGCTGATGGAGTGGGGGAGCACCAGGACCTCCGCCCCCCGGCTCACCAGCGAGCGCAGGGTGTTCAGCTTGACCCCTAGGTCGATCACCGCCACCCGGACGCCCGTGGGCTCGGCGAGGCGCCCGGCGCCCCGGCGCAGCGCCGGGTGCAGCGGCTCGTTGGCCGTGTACGGCACCGAGGTGGAGACCTCGGCAACCAGCTCCTGCTCGCTCACCGAGGGCGACTGCCGGGCCGTCCTCACCAGCTCCTCCAGCGAGAGGGAGCCGAGGTCGGCGAGGACTCCGCGCAGCGTCCCGTGATCTCGGAGGTGCCTGGTCAGCGCCCGTGTGTCCACCCCCTGGAGGCCGGGCACGCCCTGGCGCTGTAGCCACTCGGCCAGCGTCTCCTCCGCCTGCCAGTGGGGAGCGGTCGAGCTTGCCTCGGCCACCACCACCGCGCGGGCCCAGGCACGGCTGGACTCCATGTCCACCCGGGCGGTGCCTACGTTGCCGATCAGCGGCTGGGTGAAGACCACCACCTGGCCGGCGTATGAGGGGTCGGTCAGGATCTCCTGGTAGCCGGTCATGCAGGTGTTGAAGACCACCTCGCCCAGGAACGGTCCCGCCTCCTGTGGGCGCCAGAGCCAGTCGCCCTCGAAGTGGGCGCCCGACTCCAGCACCAGTACGCCGCGCTTGGGCTCAGGCAAGTTCTGCCTCCCAGCCCAGCTCCCGACGGAGGAAGGCGACCCTGCCCCTGGTGAAGGTGGCCAGGACCAAGCCTCTGAGGGGCCTGTCCCAGAAGGGGGTGTTGGTTCCCAGCGAGAGCCATGAGCCCGCCTCGGGCCGCCAGACCCCCTCTGGATCGAAGACGGTGAGGTGGGCGGGTTGGCCCTCCCGCACCGCGGGCTCGGGCAGCCTTTCCGACACGCGCCCGAGCACCTTCAGCGGCCGGGCGGTGAGCGCCTCGACCACCCGCTCCAAGAGCGGTCCCCCGCGTGGGTCCGAGAGGACCGCGGAGAGCTGGGCTTGGACCCCGCTGAAGCCCGGCGAACGTCGCTGGAGCGGGTCCGAGGGGGACTCGTGAGGGGCGTGGTCGCTGGCCAGGGCGTCGATCGTCCCATCCGCCAACCCCGCCCACAGCGCCGAGCGGTCCTCATCGCCTCGGAGGGGTGGGTTGCAGGTGAGCTCCCGGTCGCGGGCCTCGGGGTCACGGAGAGGCCCCTCCAGCACTAGGTGGTGGGCGGTCACCTCCGCGGTAACCGCCCACCCCTCCCGCTTGGCTTCCCGGACCAGCTCCACCGCACCCGAAGTGGAGAGGTGTTGCAGGTGGAGGTGGCCCTGGCCCGCATGGCGAAGCGCATCCAGGGCCGAGCGCACCGCGCTGACCTCAGCCTCCCTCGGGCGCAGGAGCCAGGCGGTGGGGTCCTCCCCGCCCCAGGGATTGGCGGCCGCCAGCACCTCCTCGTCCTCCGGGTGGATCGCCAGCAGCCGGCCGGTCGCACCGGCCTGCTCCAGCGCTTGGCGCAGGAGCTCTGGGCTCAGGGCGTTTCGGCCATCGTCCGAGAACCCCGCGGCCCCGGCCCCTGCCAGCTCCCGGAGAGGTGCCAGCCGCTGACCGGCCAGCTCCTCGGAGACAGCAGCGAACTGCAGCACCGGGACCCGTCCCCAGGAGCGGTTTTTGGCCAGGCACTCGCGCAGACGCGCCACGCTGTCCACTGGCGGACGGAGGTTGGCCATGGCACAAACCGCCCCGAATCCGCCGGCCGCAGCGCCGGCGGTGGCGGTGGCGATGCGCTCCTTCCACGGCTGCCCCGGCTCCCGGAGATGGGTGTGCAGGTCCAGGAAGGCGGGCGCCACCACCCAGCCCTCCCGCTCCACGACCACCGTTGCGGCGCGGGCAGCCAGGCCGTTGCCCATCTCCTCGACGCGGCCGTCCTGGATGAGGATGTCCACCGCTTCCAGGGGCGAGCCCTCCAAAGGGCGCATGAGCCGGACCGAGCGCAGCAGGAGTCCCCTCACTCCGGCTCCTCCCGGACCAGGGTGATGGAGTCCTCCCCGTCGCACTCCCGGAGTCGGACCCGCACCCGCTCGTCCACCCTTGTGGGCAGGTTGCGTCCCACGTAGGTGGCCCGCAGGGGCAGCTCCCGATGGCCACGGTCGACCAGGACCAGGAGCTCGACCGCCAGCGGGCGGCCCAGACCGGCCAGCGCCACCAGCGCCGCGCGGGCGGTCCGCCCGTGGAAGAGGACGTCATCGACCAGCACCACCACCCGCTGGTCGATGGCGGCCCGGCCTGCGGGCGGGAGGGCAGCGGGCCCCGGGACGCCCGCCCCGGGAACCCGTGGGCTGTCATCCCGAAAGGGGCCGGTGTCGAGCGAGACCGCCAGCCAAGGGCCTCCACCCTGGGCCTCGACCAGTCCGGCCAGCCGGGCGGCCAGGTGCACCCCTCTCGTGGCGATCCCGCACAGGGTGACGCGGTCCCCGCCGGGATGGCGCTCCTGGAGCTCCCGAGCCAGCCGCCAGAGGATCCGGTCCAGCTCCTCCGGCCCGCCGATGACGCCGCCCCGCCGGGGGGCGAGAGCGCTCACTCCCCGAGCACCCGGGCCAGCAGCGCCATTCTCACCGGCACCCCGTTGCGTGCCTGCCGGAAGTAGGCGGCGCGCGGGTCGGAGTCAACCTCCGGGTCGATCTCCCCGACCCGGGGCAGGGGATGCATCACCACCGCTCCCGGGGGCAGGGCCGCCATTACCTCCCTGGTGACCCTGAACCGGGCAACGTCCTGCCCGGCCGCCGCGAGAGGCCGTGAGAGCCGCTCGGCCTGGATCCGGGTCTGGTAGACGACGTCCGCGTCCACCACCGCCTTCAGCAGGCTCTGGGCTTCGCGGACCTCGGCTCCGGACTGGCGCAGCGCCTGCACCGCGGGCGCGGGCAGCCGCAGCTCCTCCGGTCCGGCGAGGGTGACCCTGAGGCCCCGGTACTGGGATAGGAGGCGGATCAGCGAGTGCACTGTCCTCCCGTTGGCGAGATCGCCGGCCATGACCACCCGGAGCCCCTCCAGCCTCCCCAGCTCGGAGCGGATGGTGTAGAGGTCAAGGAGGGCCTGGGTGGGGTGCTCGCCGCGGCCGTCTCCCGCGTTGATCACCGGGACTGTCGAGACCGCCGCGGCCCGGGCCGCCGCCCCCTCCTCCGGATGGCGGAGGACGATGCAGTCGGAGTATCCGCCCACGATCCGGACCGAGTCCTCCAGGGTCTCGCCCTTTATGGCCGAGGAGAAGTCACGCGCGTTCTCGGTGCTGACTACCTGGCCCCCGAGGCGCAGCATGGCGGACTCGAAGCTGAGCCGCGTCCTGGTGCTCGGCTCGTAGAAGAGGGTGGCCATGACCCGACCTGGGAGCAGCGGCGGTCCGCCTTCCCGAAGCCGCCGCGCCATATCGTCGGCAGAGGCGAACAGCGCTTCCAGAAGCGCCGGGGGAAACTGGTCGGCGGAGACCACGTGGCGAGTTCCAGCGGCGCGGATCTCCATCTCCCACCTCCTCTGACTGAGCCGCGAGGAGGCAAGGCGGCGCCAGGCGCCGAGTACCTTGCCAGCCTCACAGGACCGGCTTCAAGGTCGCTGACAAAAGTATACGGGTACCGTCCCCGTCAGGCTCGGCCCCGCCGCGGGCGCTTCGGCCCATACTCAGCCGGGATCAGAAACGGGAGCCGACCATGCCAGAAGCGAAGGCGGTGGTCACCATCTCGGCCGCCTACGGCACGGGCGGTGAGGCGGTGGGCCGGGCGGTGGCGGACCGCCTGGGGCTGCCCTTCCTGGACCGAGCCATCCCGGCGGCCGTGGCCAAGGAGCTCATGGCGCCCCTGGCCGACGTGGAATACGCGGAGCGCCACCTGGCCCGTGGTCTCGGCCACTGGCTCGACCTTTTCGCCCCCCTCGGATCGGCCTGGCTGGGCGTTCCCGACCCGCGGGAGCCGTTCACCAGCGAGCGGGAGTACCTGAATCACACTGAGTCGGTGATGCGCCGGGCAGCGCGGCACGGGGTGGTGATCCTGGGTCGCGGCGCCTCGGTGGTCCTGAAAGATGCTCCTCGGGCCCTGCACGTTCGCCTGGACGGGCCGGCGGAGCGCCGGCTGGCCCTGGTCATGGCGGAGAGCGGGCTGGGTGAGCGGGATGCGAGGCGTTCGCAGCGGGACACCGATCTGGTCCGCCGGCATTACCTTCGGCACTTCTACAGGGTGGACGTCGCCTCCCCGCACCTCTACCACCTGTACCTGGATGCGACCGCGCTCCCCAGAGCCACCCTGGTCGAGCTGATCGTGACCGCGGCCCGGGCCCGGGCCACAATCCGGCACATCGACGTGAGCTGACGCAGACGGCGGGGGCGTGCTGAGCCGGGCACCCGCCGCCGCCCGGCCGACCCCTAACCTGTGGCAGCGCCCTCATGGGCCGGTCGCGCAGGCACCGGTGCGTTGGGTCGCCCCCGCTCTCTCTGAGGATGTGCACATGGGGGCGCAACGGCTCAGGTGATGGTGAAGCCGGCCGGCGCCTCCGGGGGGCCGCCGGTGCGGCACCCTCCGGTCCGCATCCACCATGGTTGACTTAGGGACGTGGATCGGCGGACTGAGCAATCCAACCGCGACTCGGCGCTGGGGCGCAACCCCTATCAGTCCCGCGTGCAACTGATCGGCACCGGCCCAGTGCCAGGCTGGGTGCGCTCGTGGCACTGACCGCGACCCGGCCCGCCCGCACCCGCACTGGCCTCGCCCTCACGGTGATCGTTATCGGCGTCCTGATGGCGGCGATCGACACCACCATCGTGGTTCTCGCCCTGCCGGAGATGGAGCGCGCTCTCCACGTACCGCTGGCCCACGTGATCTGGGTGGTGATCGGCTACCTGCTGGTGATCACCCTGTTGGCGACCCAGGTCGGGCGGCTGGGGGACATGTTCGGCCGGGTGCGGATGTACGAAGCTGGATTTCTGGTCTTCATCGTGGGCTCGGCCCTCTGCGCCCTGGCCGGCAACGAGGTCACCATCATCACCTTCAGGGTTCTCCAGGGGGTGGGTGGGGCCCTGATCACCGCCAACAGCGGGGCGGTGATCGCTGACACCTTTCCCCCCGAGGTACGCGGACGCGCCTACGGCTTCAACTCCATCGGCTGGAACGTGGGAGCGGTGACCGGGATCCTCCTCGGGGGGCTGATCATCACCTACCTGTCCTGGCGCTGGATCTTCTGGATCAACGTTCCTGCCGGCCTTGTGGCCTTCGGGCTGGCCCTGCGGGTACTCCATGACACCGACAACCGCTCGCGCCAGCGCCTGGACTGGCCGGGGATGCTCACCCTGGGGATGGGCCTATTCGGCGTGCTCTGGGCCATGACCCAGCTCACCACCTCAGCCCTGGACGGCGCGGTCCTGGCGTTCCTGGGAGGCGGGCTGGTGTTGCTCGCCGCCTTCGTGGTAATCGAGATCCGCAGCCCAGCTCCCATGGTGCCGTTCTCGATCTTCCGCATCCCGACCATGAGCCCGACCCTGCTGGCCGCCCTCTTCCAGTCCCTGGCTAACTTCGCCGTCCTCTTCCTGGTGATCATGTATCTGCAGGGAGTCCGTCGGCTCAGCCCCCTGGACGCCTCCCTACTCCTGGTGCCCGGGTACCTTGTGGGCGGAGTGGTCGGCCCCGTGGCCGGCCGTCTTTCCGACCGGGTGGGGGTAGTGTGGCCGGCCACTGTGGGTCTCGCCATCGAGATCCTTGCCCTCTGGGTGTACTCCGGCCTGGGGGTGGCCACGCCCCTCTGGGTGGTGGCTCTGGCAGCGGTGGTGAACGGTCTGGGAGGTGGGGGGTTCTTCCCGGCCAACAACGCCGCGGTGATGAAGGTGGCGCCGGGACGGGCCTTCGGCACGGCCTCTGGCTTGCTGCGCACCTTCGCCAACGTGGGGATGGTCTTCTCCTTCACCGTGGCCATCCTGGTCGCGGCCCGGGCCATTCCCAAGGGCGTCGCCTTCGCCATCTTCGTGGGCACGACCCGGCTCGACCCGCACCTCTCCCAGGCCTTCACGGGTGGCCTGCACGCTGCGTTCTACACCTCCATGGTGTTCATGGCCCTGGCCGCCGTGCTCTCTGCGACCCGGCTGGCGGGTCGGAGGCATGAGCCGCCGAACCCCGGGTCGGGGCGCCGGCCTGCCTCCTCCTCAGCAGTCGCGGGGCCCCCGGATCCGGGCCGGGACGACGTGGTCGTGCCAACCTCTCTCAGCTGACTCTGAGCTGCGGGGGGTAAGGTGATCTTGGGGCGGCCCATGCCCCCTAAGGAGGCGATCTGCGATGTTCTACCGATACGGTCCCGGGCCCGTGGGGGACCACTGGTGGCTGATGCTGGTGCTGTTTTTGCTCTTGGTCGCTGCGGTGGTGGCGGTGGGCTTCCTCATTTTCCATCGCTCGCGCCCCGTGGCCCCGGTCGGGGCGCCCGACTCCGCCGAGCTGATCCTCTCCGAGCGGCTGGCGCGCGGGGAGATCGATGAGGAGGAATACCGCCGCCGGCTGGCGGCGCTCCGGGAGCGCTTCAGGAGCTGACCGCTCGGGCAGCTTGACCTCTCAGCCGCTAACCTGACCTGGTGATTCCCGGAAGGCGCCCGCCAGGTGTCGAGGAGCCGCCGGCGAGCGTGGCCCGTGGCTGAGGGGCTGCTGCCGGTGGGGCTGGGCCTGGCCAGCCGGGGCGACCTGCGGGAGGCCGTGGACTACGCCAGGCGGGCGCAGGTGGCCGGGCTGGATTCGGTCTGGTTCCACGAGTCCTACTTCGAGCGGGACGCCGTCACCTACGCCACCGCCGTGGCGGCCGAGGTCCCCCGCGTGCGGGTGGCCCTGGGGGCGCTCAACCCCAACACTCGGCACCCGGTCCTTCTGGCCATGACCGTCTCCGCCCTGGACGACCTGGCCCCTGGGCGGGTGATCCTCACCCTGGGCTCGGCACTGCCTCTCAGGCTGCTGCAGATGGGCATCCCCTACGACCCCGTGGCTGCCACCCAGAAGGTGGAGCAGGCGATCTTCGACCTGCGCCGGCTCTGGGCGGGGGAGAGGCTGACCACCGCCGAGGGTCTGCCCGACCTCGAGCCGATGTTCGCCCCGCCTCACCGGGTCCCGATCTGGGTGGCGGGATATCGCCGAGCCTTTCACGAACTCGCAGGCCGGGTCGCGGACGGCTTCCTGGCCAGGCCGGCGGAATCCCTTCCCGCCTTCGAAGTGGGCGTCCGCCGGATCCGCGCCGCCGAGAAGCGGGCCGGTCGGCCGGAGGGAGAGGTCGAGCTGGCGGGGTACCTCCTGGCACTGGCCGACTCCAGCCGCCGGGCCGCCCTGGACCGGGCCAAGCGGGAGCCCTTCGTCATCTACATGCTCTCGGTGCAGTCCGAGCCGGCCATGATCCGGGCCGGACTGGACCCCGCCATCCGCCAGGCGATCTTCGCCAAGTGGCGGGAGGAGGACTACACCGGGGCGGCCCGGATCATCCCGGACGACCTGGTCGACGCCTTCCTGCTCTGCGGCACCCGGGAGGAGATCGCCCAGCGGGCGGACCAGTTCCGCCGGGCCGGGATGGGCCTTCCCATCCTCCAGCCGGTGCTCCAGGAGCTGGAGCAGGTGGAGCAGGTGGTCGACGCCGCGGTGCTGTGCGCCGCGGTGGGCCCGGCCGCCGAGCGCGAGGTGGCCTACCGCACCCAGCTCTCCAGCTCGGACCGCGAGGGAGTCGGACTCCGGCGCCGTCTGCGCGGCCTGCTCGAGGTGGTCCGGCCCTTCAGCCTCACCGCGTCGGCGACCCCGGTGGCTGCCGCCGGCGCCCTGGCCCTCGCCGATCACCGGATGCTCTGGCCCCTCTTCGCCATGGCCCTGGTCGCCGGGGTGCTGCTCCAGGTGGGCACCAACGTGGTCAACGAGATCTACGACGTGCGCAAGGGGCTGGACTCCATCACCTCCCCTCGGGCCAGCCTGGCGCTGGTGACCGGCCGGGTCACGGAGCGCGCCGCCTTCCGGCTGGCGTATTCGGCCTTCGCCATCTCGGCCCTGCTGGGGGTGGCCCTGATCGTGGCCCGGGGCTGGGAGCTCGCCATCCTCGGGCTGGTGGGGCTGGTCGGCGGATGGGGCTACACCGCGCCTCCCCTCCAGTACAAGTACCGGGCTGCCGGCCTGCCCCTGGTCTTCACCCTCATGGGTCCACTCATGGTCTTGGGAGGCTTCTTCGCCATCACCGGCCGCTGGTCACTCACCGCCGGGGTGATCAGCCTGCCCATCGGCCTCCTGGTGACCGCCATCCTCCACGGCAACGAGTGGCGGGACATCGGCGAGGACGCCCGCGCAGGGATCAGCACCCTCTCCATCCGCGCCGGGCGGCGGTTTGCCCACGGGCTGTATGTGGCGCTGCTGGTGGGAGCCTACCTGGCGCTGGTGGCCGCCGTCGCCGTCGGAGCCCTCCCCCGGCTCAGCCTGCTGGCGGTGCTCTCGCTGCCCCTCTTCGTTCGGGCCCTCCGGTCTTCCGAGCTGGGCGCCATGGGACAGCAACGGGCCATCTCCCTCATCGATCTCCAGACGGCGCAGCTGCACGCCGCATTCGGCGCTCTCCTGGTGGTCGGGCTGGCGGCCACCGCGGTCTGGCACCCAGGGGCCTGAGGTCGGCTTGAGGCGCCGCTCCGCACTCACCGGCCTGGTCACGCTGGGCGCCTACGGCGCCTTCGCGGCCACCTTTCGCGGCCCCCGCGACCGCTTCTGGCCGCGGATGACCCGCACCGGGGCTTCGCTCGGACTGGCGGCGCTGGCCCTGGAGCCGTCTCTGCTGCGCAGAAGGCCCAGGGCCCGCGAGGTGGCGCTCGGAGGAGCGATCGCGGGCGGGCTGTACGGCGCGTTCCAGGTAGGGGACAGGATCGCCCGGCGGGTCCTCCCCGGGGGCGGAGAGGAGATCGCCGACATCTACCGGCTCGGCGAGCTGCGGCCTCACCTGGAGCTGGCGCTCCGCCTGGCTCTGGTGGTCGGCCCAGCCGAGGAGCTCTTCTGGAGGGGACTGCTCCAGCGCTCCCTGCAGCGGCGGATCGGTCCGGTCCCGGCGGCGGCGGTGGCCGGGCTGCTGTACGGCGGCGCACACCTGGTCACCGGCAACCGGACCCTGATCGCCGCCGCCACCGTGGCCGGAGTCAGCTGGTCCAGCCTGGCCGCGGCCGGGGTCCCCATGACCAGCCTCATCGTCAGCCATTCCCTCTGGGACGTCTGGATCTTCCTGATCCAGCCGACCCAGCGCCCCGCCAACCGGCAGGAGGACGGCCTCTCCCGGTAGCGCTCTCCGCTACCTGGGTTCCCCAGATTCGTGGCCTCTGGCGGTCAGGCGCGTTGGACCGCTCGGGCGCGGAACCGCAAAGGTGGCTCTTGATACTCCTCCAGGGCGTGGGCCAGCCATCCGGCAGCCCGCGCCACCGTGAAGATCACCTCCGGGGCATCCGGTGGCATCTGCGCCACCATGGTGAGGAGAGCCAGGGCAAGATCGACGTTGGGCTCAACCCCGGCGCTCTCCCGGGCCGTGGAGATCACCGCCTTCGCCTGGGCACATACCGCCGAGCCGGGTGCCGCCCGATCGATGAGCTGGAGCAGCAGCCGGGCCCTCGGATCCCCTCCGGGGTACAGCGGGTGGCCGAACCCAGGAAGGTGGCCGTGGGCCTCGGCGGAGCGGGCCAGAGAGGCCGCAGGCCCGGATGGGACCGAGGCCTCCAGCAGCTCTCGTGCCCGGAGGGGGGCACCTCCGTGCAGGCCCCCGGCCACGGCTCCCATCCCCGCCAGGACCACCGAGTAGGGGTCGGCTCGGGCGGAGGCAGCGACGCGCGCCGCCACCGTGGAAGCCGCCAGCTCGTGGTCGGCGAGCAGGACCAGGGCCGCGTTCAGGGCGTGGAGGCGCTCCGAGGTGGCGGGGAGCTCTGCAAGCGCCGCCCAGAGCCGGTCGGCGATTCTGGCTGGGGCCGGTTCGGCGGAGGGGCCGGCGGCCGCGGCCATCGCCGCGATCAGCCGCCGCCCGCGCTCCACCACCGCCGGCACCGAGAGGTCGGCGCGGAGCGGATCCCGGGCGGAGAGCAGGACCACGGCGAGCCGGATCCGGTCGCGTGCCGTCCCCGCCTCGGGAGGTTCGAGGTGCGGTACCGGCCATGGGCCGGGGTTCGCCGACCTCTTGGCCGTCCAAAGCCAATCCGCCACCTCCTCGAACATGTCCGACTCCGCCAGCTCCAGTGCGCTCACCCCCCGATAGCGGAGGTCCTGGTAGGCGATCTCGGTGAGCCGCGTGTGAACCACGAGGTCCAGGGCCAGGGGCAGGCTCGACCGGCGGGGCTTGCCCCGCCGCGCCAGCTCCTCGACCTCTGCAGCGTCGAAGTGACTCCGCCGGGAGCCGGGCTCGCGCCAGCGTTGGAGTGCCCCCCGGCTCACATACGCATACAGGGTGGCGAGCTTGACCCCGAGCCGGTCGGCTGCCTCCTGGGCCGTCAGTCCTGGCATTGACTTGATGATAATCAAGATTGACTATGGCCGGCGCGGTAGGTAGCCTGGGGCCGTGCAGCAGGTGAGTACGGTCATGGCGGGGCGGGTGCTGGCGGTCCGCCCCGTGGATGCGCTCAAGGAGGCGGTCGCGCGGATGCGGGCGGAGGCCGTCGCCATGGCGGTCGTGCTCGAGCGCGGTGTCCCGGTGGGCACGCTCAATGAGGCCCACGCCGCCCAGGCGGCTCTCGACCAGCCGGGACTCCAGGTATCCGACGCCATGCGCCCTCTCCTGGGGACCATCGACGCCACGGACGACCTCAGCGCCGCCCTTCCGATGCTGGCGCGCCCGGGGTCCGGGCAGCTGGTCGTGACCTCGGGTGGCGAGGTCGTCGGAGTCCTCTCGCTGGCCGAACTCGTCCCGATGCTCTCGATCGGACCTGCTCCGACGCCGCCCGGCCTTAAGGGGGTCGTGGTTGCCGACACCGAGGTCAGCGATGTGCGCGGGGAGGAGGGCTTCTACCACTACCGCCAGTACTCCGCGGTGGAGCTGGCCGAAAGGCGGACTCTGGAGGACTGCTGGCGCCTGCTGCTGGACGGCGAGCTCCCCCGCCATCGGGCTGAGCGGGAGGCGTTTGCCGCCGAGGTCCGGCCGCTCCGCTCCGCCAGCCCCTTGGTGATGCGGGCCCTGCCGGCCGTCGCCGGAGCGTCCGACCCTCTGGAGGGGCTGAGGACCGCCATCTCGCTGGCGGCCGCAGAGCGTGGCCTGCGGCCCCTCTATGACATAGATCAGCCGGCGCGGCGGGCGGACGCCCTGTTCGTCGCCGCGCTGGCTCCCACCCTTCTCACCGCGCTGCACCGGCTGCGCCAGGGGGAGGAGCCGGTTCCACCGCGCCCGGAGCTGGAGGCAGGGGCGAACTACCTCTGGATGCTGACCGGCGTGCGGCCGTCCGCGGTGCACGCGGGCGCCATCGAGCGCTACCTGACTTCCACCATTGACCACGGCTTCAGCGCCTCCACCTTCACCGCCCGGGTGATCGCCTCAACCGGGGCGGACCTGGGAGCGTGCCTGGTGGGCGCCATCGGCGCCCTGAGCGGGCCGCTGCATGGCGGGGCACCCAGCCGGGCGCTCGAACTGCTGGACGAGATCGGTAGCCCTGAGCGGGCGCGCTCGGTGATCGAGAGCAAGGTGCGGCGGGGGGAGCGGATCATGGGCTTCGGCCACGCGGTGTACCGCACCGAGGACCCCCGCTCCAACATGCTGCGGGAGGTGGCACGGCAGCTAGGCGGGCCGCTCGCCGATCTGGCTCTCAAGGTGGAGAGCACGGTGGTCGAGGTGCTGGCGGAGTTGAAACCGGGGCGGCGGCTCTACGCCAACGTCGAGTTCTACGCCGGCGTGGTCATGGCCGCCTGCGGGATTCCGCCCGAGATGTTCACCCCCACCTTCGCCTCCAGCCGGGTGATTGGCTGGACCGCCAACGTGCTGGAACAGGCCCAAGACCCCAAGATCATTCGACCCAGCGCGCGCTACGTGGGCCCACCGCCACCGCAGCCCGTCCCAGAGCTCGAGGGCTGATCGGCACAAGGTCGTAGCTGGCCGGTCAGGGGGCGGCGCCCACCACCTTGTGCATGACGCAGTGCTTCAGCCCCTTGGGCCGGTCATAGCTGAAGCCGGCCCGCTCAAACGTGGCCCGGGTGCAGCTGTAGAGGAGGGAGCCGGACGCCTTCTTGGCCGGAGCCTCCTGGGGGTAGGCCTCGACCAGTCCGCCGCCCGACTTGGCGATCAGGTCGACGGCTCCCGCCAGGGCGAGTTCGGCGACCCCCCGGTGGCGGTGACCCCGGTCCACGAAGAAGCAGGTGATGCGGTAGTCGGGCTCGTGGGTCATCCCGGCCAGGTACTCCTTCCGGTGGTAGATGTTGGGAAGCTCCCCGGGTGGGCCGTACTGGCACCAGCCGACGGCGTCTTCGCCCTGGAACACCAGGGCGGCGTGGGCCCTGCCCTCCCTCACCAACCGCTCCTTGAGGTCGCGGTTGCCGTCGCAGGTGCGGGTCTTCTCGGCGGCCATGGTGTGGAACCAGGTGCACCAGCAGCCACCCCAGATCCCGTTGTGCTGCTCCACCAGCCGGGCGAAGGCTGGCCAGGTGGTGGCGTCTAGGGGTCCCACCCGGTACCCTGACAACTGCTCGGTGCCGGTGGCGTGCGGCGCTCCCCGATCCCCGCGGTGGGCCTTCATGCGATCGTCCATGCGAATCTCCGCCTGGCCCTCAAAACGCTTGGCGAGGCGAGATTGTACGCCGGCGGCGGTTGGCTGAGGTGGCTCGGCGTGGTGCCGAGGTGACCAGACCTGGCACCGCCCCGCCGAGTTCAGCCGACCGCCACCCGCGTGGGCGATGGCCCTGCACCACCCCACCTTCCCGCCCGCGTGTGTGCTCGGCTCCCGAGGTTGGCCCGAAGCCCGAAAACGCCGCGCTCCTGCAAGAAGTCGTCCACGGTTCGAATTGGCCTCCCCGTTCCCTCCGTCGGCGCGAGGCGCCACGCACGGGCGGCTGCGGCCAGCGTACAGACACTAGCCTGAAGAAGGCGCACCGTGGACTTGGCGTCTGCATGGGTCGACCGGGACGCCGACGCACGGGCAGCGTCCAGCGGGTTGGCGCCACGAGACCCAGAAGTGATTCAACAAGTAGGCAGCGAGCAGGAGCGTGCCGTGACCGGCGTCGATCGTGCTGGTAACGGCGAGCGGACCACGACTCGCACCACCGCCCCGGTGACGCCGATGAGTTCGCGGCTTGAGAGTGCCGTCTGGCCTGTGGCCGGAGTCGTGGACGTGATCTTGGCTTTGGACTTCGTGTTCAAGCATCTGGCTGCAGCCAACGTCGGATTCGTCGGCTTCATCACCGGTGTCGCTGGATCTCTGACCTGGATCAGTGGGTAAGCCCGTGAGGGACCGGCGACAGGGGATAGACCGGCGGGCGCTGAGAGGTGAGCAGGCGCAGCTGGGAGATTGGTGGCTCCGGTTTGGTCGCCGACGGGAGCTGTTGGGGAATGGAGGTACGCGCGCAGGTGTTTGAGGGCGTGTTGAATTGGCGGTAGCCGAAAGGCCGGCCGCCGGGTGGGCGTCAAGGACTATCCGGGGGGAGCCGAGCGCAGAAGGTAGTGGTGTAAGGCCCAGAACTCCCGCTTGTGGAACATGCCTTGGGCCAGTCGCAAACAGAGTCGGCGACCGCTCCGCACCAGGCGAGCGGTGACTGTGAACAGCCAGCGCCGCAGTACCGCGGTGTTGTGGATCCGCCCCGCTTTGGCGAGATGCTCTGCGGGGAGCTCGGCGTCGGCGATGGCCCCATCTTCGTGGCGCTCCCGGGCAACGTTGGCGGCGGAGAGCATGGCGGTCAGGTTGGAGCCGATCACAGGTGCGGTTTGCCTCGCATAGTTGGCGCGGCGGCGCCGCAGGGGGAAGTGGGTCAGGCCCTAGCCCAGCTTCAGATCCTTGACCGCTCCTCGATGTCGGTCCGGCGGCGCTGCCAGTGCTCCTGCCATGACGGGCCGTCCGTAGCTTCCTCGGTGATCTGCACCGGCGTTTGCTTCCCGCCCCTCACGGAGGACGCCCTGAACCTCGCTGCCGCTTAGGAAGCCCTCACACCCGGCTGGCTTTCTGCCGGGGCGATCCCAGAGCTTTATCGGCTTCCGGGTTGAGACCGGAGAGATCGGTCCCCGACGGTGTGGGGCTCGGCCCGCAGGCGATGGACATAGTCGATGGCACCGTCGCGATCGGCAACTCCAATCTTGGAAAAGATGCGGTTGATGTGGGTCTTGACCGTCGCCCCGCCGATGAAGAGCCGGCTGGCGATCTCACGGTTGGTGAGTCCGGATGCGATCAGGCTGAGGATCTCGCCCTCCCGCTTCGTGAGTCCGTCGGGCCACAGCTCGATCTCGTGAGGCTGATTCATCCGCTGCACCGCCGAGAGGATGTGGCGCTGTATTTCTCCGTCGATTGTCACCTGGTTGGCCACGGCCGCCTCCAGGGCCCGGGCAATGTCGGCGCGGGTGGCGTTCTTGGTGAGGAAGCCACGGGCCCCGGCCTCCAGAGCCGCCAGGATAGACTCATCGTCGACAAAGGTGGTGAGTACCACCACAGCGACCTGTGGGTGGGACGTTGTGAGCGTGCGCGTGGCCTCTACGCCATCCACACCCGGCATGCGCAGGTCCATCAGGACCGCGTCGGGAAGTTCTCGTGCCACCACTGAGACCGCCATCTCTCCATCGCCTGCATCCCCAACCACGTCGAAGCTGGGCAGTGTCGACAGCAGGGCCACGAGACCTTCCCGGACGCTCGCCTGGTCGTCGACCACTACGACTCTCAGCGGCTGGTTGATCATTCGGGAACTGCTGCGTGCACCGTCCAGCCGTCGTTGATCGGTCCCGCCACCAGGGAGCCCCCTGCCAGTTGCAGGCGCTCGCGCATGCCGCACAGGCCGTAACCTCCGTCCGCGGTGCGGGGCCCCAGTGGCTCCGGCACAGACCCGCGCCCCGCGGCCACTCCGGCGCCGTCGGTCACAGTAAGCAGCACTCGCTCAGGCTCATAGCGAAGGCTCACCTCCACGTGCGTCCCCGAAGCGTGCTTGCGCGCGTTGGCCAGGGCCTCCTGGGCGGACCGGATCAGCGCCAGTCCGGCGGCTACTGTGAGCGGACGAGGATCCCCGTCAAGTTCGAAGCTGGCGTCCCCTCCGGCCAGTCGGTAGGCGTCCACCATCGCTGCCAATGCCTCGGGCAGGGGAGGAGCATCGCTGCGCAACGCCCGGATCGCCCGGCGGGTCTCCTCGAGCCCCTCTCCGGCCAAGCGGTGAGCGTGACGCACACGCGCCAACGCCCCTGATTGGTCGGAGCTGTCGGAGAGGAGGGCGTCGGCCACCTCCAGCTGAATCGAAAGGTCCGCCAGGGAGTGCGCCAGAACATCGTGGATCTCACGTGCGATCCTGGTCCGCTCGGCCAATGCGGCGGCTCGCTCCCGGCCGGCGGTGGCCTGCTCCTGCTGGAGGAGTAGTAGATGCGCTTGCTCCAGCTGCTGGCGGCGAAGTCCGAACGCGACTCCAGCCAGCGTCAAGACGACGAACAGTGCTGCATAGAAGACGATGTAGACAGCTGTCGGCAGTTGCCCGAACAGCCCGAATGCGGTGCCACCGTAGATCAGTCCCCCCGCCAGCACGCCGATCCCCCCCAGCAAGGGAACGCTGACGGCAGCCTTCCGGTCCAGAGAGGCCCCCGCGGCGACCAGTGCCGTCCCGGCGAAGTTGGCGGACCAACCGGGGCCGTCGACCATGGTCGCCATCCCACTGACGAGAGCGATCGTCAGCATTAGAGCCAGCGGCCATGTACCGACGTTGGCAGTCGGCGTCCGCCAGGGCCGCTCCCAAAACCAGGCCACCCAGGCCAGGCTGGTCACCACCAACAGCGCGGCCAGCAGAGTGGAGTGACCCCCCTGCTGCTGGAGAAGGAGCACCTGAGTGATGGTGACCGGCAACACCCCTAAGAAGGCCGCTGCTCTGATCGCCCCCCAACTCAGTCGCCGCACGCGGGCGTCGCCCCTCACGAAGTGGGGCATCTGACCGAGGAGGATGCGGGCCGCATTCACGCGCCCACTGTACTGCCCGGCGTGCGCTCGCGAATCAACCACCCGGGTGGAGACGGGTCCAAGGTTCTCAACCTGAAATCAACCTCCGGGTTGACGCCTCCGGGCCTCCCAGTCCCGTAGCTTCGGTCCATCCGTGACGCGGGCACCGTCCGGACAGGGACCACCCGGACTGAGGAGGGTCGGCTCTCGTGGCACATGGAATCGCCGACTTGGGTAGCACCGGTGGCTCGGGCGCACTAGGGCCCCCGGCTGGCGGCGGTGCGGCCGCCCACGCAAACGACCTGGTCAAGACCTATGGCACGGGCGCAACCGAGGTGGCTGCTCTGGCTGGCGTGACAGTCTCCTTTGAGGCCGCGCGTTTCACCGCGGTCATGGGGCCGTCGGGATCAGGCAAGTCCACCCTCATGCACTGCATGGCCGGCCTCGATGCCCCGAACTCGGGGCGCACCTACGTAGGTGCGCAGGACCTGGCCGAGCTGGATGACCGGGGGCTCACCCAACTGCGGCGGGACCGCATCGGCTTCGTGTTCCAGACGTTCAACCTGGTCCCCACGCTCACTGCTGCCGAAAACATCACCCTCCCGATGGATCTTGCACGGCGCCGGGTGGATCGAGACTGGTTCGAGTATCTGGTCGGCGAGCTGGGGATTGCCGATTGGCTGCGCCAACGACCTTCTGAGCTCTCGGGAGGCCAGCAGCAACGAACCGCGTGCGCTCGGGCTCTGATCGGCCGACCTGAGCTGGTCTTTGCCGACGAGCCGACCGGTAACCTTGACTCCAACGCCTCGGCCGAGACACTGGCGTTTCTGCGCCGCTCTGTCTCGGAGCTTGGCCAGACGGTGGTCATGGTGACCCATGATTCGTTCGCGGCCACCTTCGCCGATCGCGTCGTCTTCATGGCTGATGGCCGGTTGGTGGCGGAGCTGGCCAGTCCCACCGCCG
>JAJYWT010000171.1 GCA_021791345.1 bacterium | reverse complement strand
GCGGGGTCTCCGGCCCCACCGACTCCAGCCAGCTCTTGACCGCCCCCAGCAGGCGGGCCGCCGCCGAGCCGTCGTTGATCCGGTGGTCGAAGCTCAAGGTGAGGTTCATCATCGGACGGATGGCGATGGCATCCCCGACCACCACCGGCCGGGGCACCACCGCGTCCATCACCAGGATCCCCGCCTGGGGCTGGTTGATGATGGCCTGGGAGAGCACCGTCCCCAGCGCCCCGGCGTTGTTCAGGGTGAAGGTGCCGCCCTCCACGTCCTCGAGCCGGGCGGTCCCCGCCCTGGCCCGGGCGATCAGCTCCGCGGCGGCCCGGGCCAGCCCGGCGATGCTGTACCGGTCCGCGTTCTTGACCACGGGAACGATCAGCCCGTCGGGAACGCTCACCGCCAGCCCCAGGTTCACCTCCCGGTGCACCACGATCGCCTCCTCCTCAAAGCTGGCGTTCATGGTGGGCACCGCCCGCAGGGCCAGGCAGGTCGCCTGCATGGCGAAGGGCAGGTAGCTCAACTCCACCCCGGTCGTGGCCCGGAACTGCTCGCGCTGAGCGTCCCGGGCGCGCCGAACGCCGCTCATGTCCACCTCCACCATGGTCCAGGCGTGGGGCGAGATGTGCCGGCTGCGCACCATGTGCTCGGCGATCGACCGGCGCATGGGGCTGAGGGTGATCCGCTCCCCAGGAGCCGCCACGGCCGGAGACGGGGCCCGAGAGGGCGTGGGCGCTGCGGGAGCGGCCGGCGCGGCTGCCGGCGGCGTCCCCTCCAGGTAGAGGAGGACGTCACGCTTGGTGATCCGCCCCTCGAACCCCGTGCCCCTGACCTTGGAGAGGTCGACCCCCTTCTCGTCCGCCAGCTGGCGCACCGCCGGGCTGATGAACCCCAGGCCGCTCGGCGCCGGCGCGCTCTCCGCTGGGAGACGAACTTCAGCCGCGACCACCGCGGGCGGCGCGGCGGGCGCTGGATTCTCGTCGGAGGCCGCCACCGGCACCGAGGGAGACACCTCCGGAATAGGCCCGGCGTCCTCGGTGACTATGGCCGGCGCCTCATCGGGCGAGTCGAGGGTGCAGATCGGCTGCCCCACGGAGAGGCGCTCCCCCTCGGGCGCCAGGATCTCGACGACCGTCCCCGCGGCCGGGGAGGGCACCTCAGCGGTCACCTTGTCGGTCACCACCTCCACCAGAGAGTCGAACTTCTCCACCTGCTGGCCAGGCTGAACCAGCCAGGATCCGATGGTCCCCTCGGTGACCGACTCCCCCAGCTGCGGCATCGTGACCGTGATCGCCATGGGCAAATTTCCTTCTTGGGGTCAGTAGGCGGCCAGCTGCCGGAGCTTGGCCTCGATCTTCTCCGGGCCAAGGCAGTAGACCTCAGCCAGCGGCTCGGCGAAGGGGATGGCCGGGACCTCCGGGCCTCCAAGGCGCATCACCGGCGCGTCCAGCTGTTGGAAGCACTCCTCGGCGACGATGGCGGCCACCTCGGCTCCCACCCCGACCGCCAGGTTGGCCTCGTGGCAGACCAAGACCTTGCCGGTCTTGCGGGCGGTGGCGATGATCGCCTCCCGGTCCAGCGGCCGGACGGTGCGAAGGTCCAGCACCTCCACCTCGATCCCATCGTGGCCCAGCCGCTCGGCGGCGGCGAGAGCCTCGTGCACGGTGGCGCCGTAGGTGATGCAGCTCAGGTCGACGCCCGCGCGCGCGACCCGGCTCTTCCCAATTGGGACCCGGTGCTCACCTTCGGGCACCTCCTCCCGCAGCGAGCGGTAGAGGGCCTTGTGCTCGAAGAAGCAGACCGGATCAGGGTCCCGGATGGCCGAGAGCAGGAGGCCCTTGGCGTCCGCGGGCGTCGAGGGGATCACCACCTTGAGACCGGGGATGTGGGCGAACAGCGCCTCCAGGCTCTGGGAGTGGTAGAGGGCACCGTGGACATGGACCCCTCCGCCGCAAGGAGCGCGGATCACCATGGGACAGCTCCAGTCGCCGTTTGAGCGGTAGCGGATCTTGGCAGCCTCGTTGATGATCTGGTCCATGGCGGGTGGGATGAAGTCCAGGAACTGGATCTCGGCCACCGGGCGGAGCCCGGCCAGGGCGCACCCGATCGAGACCCCCACTATGGCCGCCTCCGCCAGTGGGGTGTCGATCACCCGCTCCTCACCGAACTCAGCGAACAGCCCGGCGGTGGCGCCGAACACCCCTCCCTTGGCACCCACGTCCTCGCCCATGACCAGCACCCGGTCATCCCGGCGCATCTCCTCCTCAAGGGCGCCCCGGATCGCCTCCACGTAGGTGATCTGAGCCACCGTCAGCCCTCCTGGTACACGTGCATGAGGGCGGTGGCGGGATCCGGCGGGGCCGCGGCGTCGGCCTCCACCTGGGCCGCCTCGATGACCCGCTGGCAGTCCTTGCGGATGTTGTCGGCATCCCCCTCTGAGAGGACCCCAACCCCCTCCAGCTGGCGGCGGAACCGCTCCAGCGGGTCGTGCTCGCGCATCTGGGCCAGGTCGTCCGGAGAGCGGTACCGGCGCTGGTCGTCGTCGCTGCTGTGGGACTGGAGACGCATGCACACGGCCTCCAGGAGGGTCGGACCGTCGCCGCGCCGAGCCCGCTCCACCGCCTCCAGCGCGGCGGCGTAGACCGCGAGGCAGTCGCCCCCGTCCACAGTGGCCGAGGGCATCCCGTACCCGGGTCCCCGGTCGGCGACGTGGGCCACGGCCATCTGCCGCGACTGGGGCACGCTGATGGCGTACGAGTTGTTCTCCACTAGGAAGATGACCGGCAGGCGGTGGACGGCCGCCCAGTTGAGCCCTTCGTGCCAGTCCCCCTCGCTGGTCCCCCCCTCCCCCACCGAGGTGACCACCACCTTGTCCTCGCCCCGGTACTTGAACGCGGTGGCCACCCCCACGGCGTGCAGGATCTGGGTGGCCACCGGGCTCCCGGTGGTGACGATGTTGTGGGCCCGGCTGCCGTAGTGCCCGGGCATCTGCCGGGCGCCGCTGTTGGGATCCAAGGCCCGGCCCAGCGAGGCCATGAGGTGGTCTCTGGGCTCCATCCCCATCACCATGACAAGCGTCAGGTCGCGGTAGTAGGGGACCAGCCAGTCGTGTCCCCGGCGGAGGGCGTACCCCACCCCGACC
>JAJYWT010000126.1 GCA_021791345.1 bacterium | reverse complement strand
GCTGCTCTTGGCGCTGAACTGCCTTGAGGATGTTCTCGGCGACCTGCTCGGGGTTCAGTCCATGCTGGGCCCCGGCCTGCTCAAGATCCTCCAGGGTGATGTCCTGCGCCTCGTGCCGCTCGTTCGGCTCCGCGCACCCGCAACTCGCGCACATACGTCTCACCTCCGTCTGCTGGCGCCATCTGGTACACGGGGGCCGGACGCCTCAGCCGGCCCGACTAACGCCCGGGCAACGGCCCCGTTTCGCATCCGCGTCCGACGTCGGGGCGGCAAGCAAGGATGCACTCACCGCGCGGGCGGGTCGGCCGGGCTCCGCCGGTTGACTGCCCCAAACCCGCGGGGTCGGTCAGTTCCCGCGAGACAGCCGACTCCGCGGGAACGGCCGGGGCTCGACAGATGGGCCCCTGCGCATACGGGTGGCGTCGACCGCACCTGAGCGAGGCGCGTCATCCCGCCGCCCTGCCAGAGCGGGCCAGTCCGCAAAACACTGGACGGGGCCCAAACTGGCTCCCATCTGGCAGAGGCTTCCCCGCACGGTTGCAAGTCCCAGAGGCCGTGGGCCGAAGGTGGGTCTCCAGCACTCCGGCACCACCGCTGCTTGGGTCCCGCTGGCCGTCGGCGCCGAGGTCCTGCGCTCGGCGCCGGAGCCGCCGCCCGCTCAGCAGCGAAACGCTGACACGGACGCGGCGTTAAGCGCTGCGCCCGATGGCGAAGGGCCCCCAGGGTCCCGCAAGTACCACAGGAGGTACCAACTGTGATTGACCAGAACGCGCCTCACGAGGAGAGGACGGTAACCCAGGTTTCGCAGGAGCCCGGCGAGCGACAGGAGGTCACGTATCGTTCCTCCACTCCGGTGGCCAGCGCACAGTTTCGCGCGCGACAGCTCGTCTGGCTGGCTGCCGGCGTCGTCGACGCCATCCTGGCGCTGGACTTCCTTTTCAAGCTGATCGGGTCCAGCCAGGTGGGATTCGTGTCATTCATCGGCGGGATGGCCACGGGGCTCTCTGCGCCGTTCCGTGGCGTGCTGGCGACCAACGTAACCGCCGGCGCTCACCTTGCCTACTGGCCCGACGTGGTGGGCATCATCGTCTACACCCTGGCGGCATGGATAGTGGTCACTCTCGTCGGCATTGCCCTGGCGCCGCGGGCGCGGGCGCAGGGCTCGCGCTGACAGTGCCGCCCATATCAAGGAGGTACTGAGCTGTGTTGGCACTCTTGCTCTTTCTCCTGCTGGTGGCCCTCCTCTTCGGACTCGGGGCCGCCATTCACCTCTTTTGGATCGTCGCCATAGTCGCCCTGGTGCTGTGGCTGGTGGGATTCCTGTTCCGGCCACGGGGCGGGCGGTGGTTCTACTGGTAGGGCGCTGGCAGGCTCCCGAGTGAGCCGAGGCGGGGAGGGCCTGGCCTTCCCCGCCTCGAGAGTCTTGGGGGGGATCTGGCTGCAGAGCGCTGGCACGGTGTTCCCGCCTGGGCTCCGCAGCTTCCTACTGGCTTTGGTCGTGTTCCCATCTGGTCCGAGGCGCGACCCGGACGACTTCACCGGAGGAGGGCGGCGAATGGATACACGCGTCGCGCTGCCGGGCTCCCCGCCCCAACAAGCCGAGGGTGCCGTCAGAACGGCCCCGAAGCCGGCACCGCCGAGGGTCGCACGTCTACCCGAGGCCGACCTGGTGCGCGCGGCCGCCGCGGTTCTGGTGGTGGTGATCCACTGCATCCCGTGGCCTGCCCAGAACCACGGCCTGGCGCACACGGTCTACCCGGACGCGGGGTTGCTGGCAAGGGTGTCTGTGCCGCTGTTCGTCGTCCTGAGCGGGATCCTCCTGGCTCACTCTGACCGCCACCGAGCGCCCACGCCGGCTCGCGAGTTCTGGGGCCGTAGATTGCGCCGGACCCTGCTGCCCTGGGTCCCCTGGGCCGCCATCTACTTCGTTCTGACAGTCCGCTTTCAGGGAATGGCGCCCCTGCCCACCCAGAGCTGGGGCTGGTGGACGGGTGGCGCCGGGCACCTCTACTTCCTCCTCCTGATTCCCCAGCTCTACCTGCTGTACCGGTTCTGGCCCAAGAGTGCCAGGGGGGCCACCGCGGCCATGGGTGTGGCCCTGGGGGTGCAGCTGGCGGCCCAGCTCGCCCGGGTCCTCCTGCCCCTTCACGGGGGGTGGGGACAGATCCTGATGCTCGACTACGGATTCGAGGAGGCTCCCTTCTGGGTGGGGTACTTCGGGGTCGGCATCGTGCTGGGGCTGCGACCCGAGTGGCGGAGGTCGCTCGCCAGGAGAGGGTGGGTGGCCGCGGCGGTCACCGTGCCGGCGGCGATGCTGTTGCTGGCGGGATTGCCTGGGAGGGCGGCCGCCCACTGGGGGGCATGGGTGGGCGGAACCGGGGCCTTTCTGCGGCCATCGCTGGTGCTACTCACGGTGGTGGTGTTCGCCGACCTCTGGGCGCTGGCGCCCCATCTGCGCAGGTGGATGGGCCCCGCTGTGGACCGGAGCGTCCGGTCTCTGTCCCGTAACTCGCTGGGCGTGTACATCATCCATCCGGCGTTCCTGCTCGCCTCCGGGCCGCTCCTGGAAATAGCACCGCGGCCCTTCTCTCTGCAGGAGCCGTTCCCCGAATCGCTGCTGCCGCTGTCGCTCCTGGTGACCTCCTCGACGGTGCTGGGATGGTCAGCGTCGGCCCTGCTGGCTCGCTGGCGACTCACCGGGTGGACAGTTGGCCTGGGGACGTGATGGTCGCGGCCGCGGGCCGCCTGCACCCGCAATGGGGAGCCGGATCTGTCCCGCGAGGCCGGCTGGCCGCGAGGTCGCCGACACCGGGTGGCTCGGGTCGCGTTTCCGTTCGCTGGGTGCCTCCCCCGTCCCGGCCGGCACCGCAGGACCGTGAAACCCCTGGGGCGGGACGGCGTTGGTTGGGGTCAGAGAGTCTCCTGAAGAGGGGTTCGTGGGCACGAACCGGCCACAAGGAGGGAATGCCATGAGCACCAGCGAGGATCAACGTCAGACAGGGGGTGCCTCAGCACCGACCCGGCCGACCCAGACCCCGCCTTCCCAGCCCGAGACGATTCCCGACTGGCACGGAAGGAGTGTGGCGACGCCTTGGGCGCCCGCCTCTGACACCGGAGGCTCGGCATCTTCACAGACGT
>JAJYWT010000226.1 GCA_021791345.1 bacterium | reverse complement strand
CAGGCCGCGGTTGACCGAGGTGAGGGCGGCCACCGTGGCCCGGGCTCCCTCCAGCCCGTCCCGGCTCCGGTCCCGACCCCGGCAGAAGACCCCCGGCTGACCCCGGAGGCGCAGGACCTGCGCCCCCTCCGGGGGGGCCGCCAGCACCGAGCTCAGCTCCTGGCACATCTCCTTGGTGAACGAGTTGTCCGGAGGCCGGGAGAGCTGGGCGACCAGCACCTCCTGGCTCTCCCGGCTGATCGTCAATCCACTTCCCATCTAGTTCAACCTCCCCGTCTCGCCGCCGTACCAGTCCACCGCCTCCTGAGCCGTGCGCACCGTCACCGACCGCAGGTGGGTGAAGTCGTGGAAGGACTCCCAGCCCCCCTCGCGGCCCGCCCCGCTGTCCCGCAGCCCGCCCCACGGTGAGGACGGGTCGAGGCGGTGGTGATCGTTCACCCACACCATGCCGAACTGCAGCTGCCCGGCGACCCGGTGGGCGCGGGCCACGTCCCGGGTCCAGATGGCCGATCCCAACCCGAAGGCCGAGGAGTTGGCCAGGGCCACCGCCTCCTCCTCGGTGGAGAACGGCACCACCACCGCCACCGGGCCGAAGATCTCCTCTCGCGCCACCCCCATCCCGGGGTGGCAGTCGGCCAGGACCGTCGGCTCCATGAAGAACCCACCCTCGCAGCCGGGCGGCGCCAGCGGGTTGCCCCCGGCCGCCAGCCGGGCGCCGTCGGCGACACCAGACCGGACGTGGGCAAGCACCCTCTCTCGGGCCTCGGCGGAGATGAGCGGCCCCATCTGGCAGGCGGGGTCGGCGGGGTCGCCCACCCGGATCGACCGGGCGACCGCGGACAGCCGCTCCAGAAAGGCTCCGTACACCGACCGCTGGACCAGGAACAGCGCCCCGGCGATGCAGGTCTGTCCGGTCCCGATAAAGGCGGCGAACGCCGCCCCCCGGGCGGCCTCCTCGGGAGGGGTGTCGGCAAACACCAGCACCGGGGTCTTGCCGCCGAGCTCCACGGTGCAGCGGGCGAAGTGGGAGGCGGCCAGGACGGCGACCTCACGCCCCGCCTGGGTGCCCCCGGTGAAGGTGACCTTGCCCACCTTCGCATTCCCGGCCAGCGCAGCACCGGCGATCGGTCCCCGGCCGGGGACCACGTTGAGCACGCCCGGGGGGATCCCCGCCTCCAGGGCGATACGGCCCAGCTCCAAGGCGGTGAGCGGGGTGCGCTCCGATGGCTTCAGCACGACCGAGTTGCCGGTGGCCAGGGCCGGGGCCAGGCTCTTGGAGGCGATCATCAGCGGGTGGTTGAAGGAGGCCAGGGTGGCGGCCACCCCGATGGGGAAGCGTTCCACGTAATTGAGGTAAGGCCCGGGCATGGGGGCGACAAAGCCCCGGTCGGCCAGCAGCAGGGCGGCGTTGTAGCGGTACCACTCGGGAAGGCGGGAGAGCTGGGCCCTGGTTTCCGCGACCGGCCTGCCGTTGTTGGCGGTCTCCAGCTGGTAGAGCCGGTCGAGGCTACGCTCCAGGAGGTCGGCAAAGCGCTGCAGCGCCAGGGCCCGGGCGTGGGGAGCCAGCCGCGACCAGCTGCCACTGGCGAAGGTGTCCGCGGCGGACTCGACCGCCCGATCGATATCGCCGGCGTCGGCGCAAGCGACGGTTGCCAGCCGCTGCCCGGTGGCCGGGTTGAGGAGCTCCAACGGACTGTCCCCGCCGGGCACCTCCTCTCCGCCGATCAGCAGTCCGGATCCGGCCGGTATGCCCGTCACCTCTCCAAGCAAGGCCTCAGCGGACGTCCTGGGCTCCCGGCCTAGTGCTGATGGACCGAGGTGGGGCCGACCTCGGGCATCCCGAGGAACAGGGTGCCCAGGTCACTCATGGCCAGCAGCTCCTTGGAGCTTCGGTCCAGCCGCACCTGGCCGTCGGTGAGCACGTAGCCCCAGGAGGCGATCTCCAGCGCTAGCACGACCCGCTGCTCGATGAGAAGCACCGCCCGGCCGGAGCGTGCCAGCTGGGCGACTATGTCCTGGAGGACGTGGGTGGCGACCTGGGGGGAGAGGTTGGCGGTGGGTTCGTCCAGCAGCAGCACCTTCGGATCGGCCATCAGCGCCCGCCCGATCCCTAGCATCTTCTGCTCCCCCCCACTCATGGACCGGGCCACCCTCCGGCGCAGAGCCTTGAGCGCCGGGAAGGTGTCCATCACCATCTCCAGCCGCTGGGCGATCTCCCGCTGGTGGAGCCGGTACCCGCCCATCTCCAGGTTCTCCGTCACCGTGAGGGTGGGGAAGATGTCCCGGAGCTGGGGCACATAGCCCATGCCCTGGCTCATGCGGTCGTCCTCGCGGAGTCGGCTGATGTCACGGTCCCCGAGATGGATCCGCCCGTCGAGGAGGTCCAGCTCGCCGGTTATCGCCTTGACCAGGGTGCTCTTGCCGGCGCCGTTGGGTCCCACCACGACCACGATCTCGCCCAGGCCGACCTGGAGCGAGACCCCCCGCACCACCGGGACCTGACCGTACCCGGCGGTGATGTCGGTGCCGACCAGGAACGGCTCCTTACGCCCGCCAAGGCTCGTCGTCTCATCCCCAGTGTCCACCGCCATCACGAGAGGTAGGCGGACTGGACCTGGGGGTCCTTCACCACCTCCTCGAACGACCCGGCCGCGACCACCTTGCCGAAGGCCATCACCACTACCCGGTCGCAGAGCCGGCGCACCACCTCAAGGGCGTGCTCGACGATCAGGATCCCCAGCCCCTCACGGGCCACGCCGCGGAGGTCGTCGATCAGCTTGCCGGTGAGGTGCGGGGCGACCCCCACCATCGGCTCGTCCAGCAGCAGGACCCGCGGCTCCCGCATCAGGCAGCGCATGATCTCCACCAGCCGGCGCTGGCCGCCGCTCAGCTCCCGTCCGTACAGGTCGGCGGTGTGCGTCATCTCGAACCGATCCAGCACCGACCAGGCCCGCTCTGCCACCTGCCGCTCCCGCACCGCCGTCCGGTGCGGGTGGAGCACGACCTCGGCCAGAGAGGCGCCGCTGTTGCCCTCAGCGGAGGTGACCAGGTTCTCGAACACGGTCATCCGCGAGAACTCGCTGGTCGTCTGGAAGGTCCGCATCAACCCCAGCCGAGCCCGCTGGTGGGGCATCATCCTGGTCACGTCGC
>JAJYWT010000055.1 GCA_021791345.1 bacterium | reverse complement strand
GGGGGTGCCCGGCACCACCGACGGCACCATCTTCACCCGGGAGACCGGCGTGCCCACGGTGGTGTACGGCCCGGGTGGCAAGTGGATCGCGCACCAGGCCGATGAGTTCGTGGAGGTGGAGGAGATTCCACGCTATGCGCAGGTCTATGCCCTCGCGGCCAGGATCTTCCTGGAGGGTGGCGGGGCGTGAGCGTGGCCACCCTTGGTCGGACCAACAGCCTGACCGATGTCACCGGGCTTAGGGTGGGCCACGCCTCGCGCGTCGGCGACGGATGGCTCACCGGCACCACCGTGGTGGTGGCGGGCAAGGACGGAGCCGTGGCCGGAGTCGATGTGCGCGGAGGTGGTCCGGGGACCCGTGAGACCGACCTCTTGGAACCGTGCAACCTGGTGGAGCGCATCCACGCGGTGGTGCTGAGCGGGGGCAGCGCATTCGGTCTGGCCAGCGTGGACGGGGTCGTCGCAGCGCTCGCCGACGATGCGATCGGGCTGGCGGTGGGATCATCCCCCGACGAGGTGGTGCCGATAGTGCCGGCAGCGATCATCTTCGACCTGGGACGCGGTGGCGTCTTCCGCCATCACCCCGACGCCGATCTGGGCAGGCAGGCCTACCTGGACGCCTCTGGTGCGCAGGGTTCGGCCGCGGTGCGCCAGGGCTGTGTGGGGGCCGGCACGGGGGCGGTCGCCGGAGGGCTGAAGGGAGGGCTGGGCTCTGCGAGCGCCGCCCTTCCCTCAGGCTGGATCGTGGCGGCGCTGGCAGTCGCCAATCCCGGAGGCTCATGCGTGGACCCGGCCTCCGGCAGGCTGTGGGCGGCCGAGTGCGGCCTCCCCGGGGAGTTCGACCAGGTGAGCCGGCGGGCCCGACCCGCCCAGCGGGCGATCTCGGCCACCGGGGAGCGGCCGTT
Source organism: bacterium (assembly GCA_021791345.1). The sequence continues at coordinate 2,317 of JAJYWT010000055.1, read as the reverse complement.
CAACACCACCATCGGGGTGGTGGCGACCGACGCACCCCTCACCAAGCCTCAGTGCCAGAAGCTGGCGCAGGCCGCTCACGACGGCCTGGCCCGGGCGGTCCGGCCCGCGCACAGCATGTTCGATGGGGACACCGTCTTCGGGCTCTCCACCGCCACCACAGGACCTCAAGTCCCGGCCGGCGAGTTCAACCAACTGCTGGCTCAGGCCGCGGACTGCTTCGCGCGCGCGGTCGGTCACGGTCTGCTGGCAGCGGTCACCTGCGCGACTCCGGCGGGCACGTGGGAGTCCTACGCTGAGGTTCATCTCGGCCCGGGTGAACCACGCGGGGTATAGGTGGATGCGTTCACTTTGAACAGTCAGAGGAGTTAGTGGTGGCCGCGTTCATTTCCCCCTACCCAGCAGGTCTTCCCATCGGCCCCGGCTGGATCGCGACGGATGTGACCGAGATGGTGCATTTCCCCTACGACGGCTCGGAGGTGGCTTCGGCTCCGGTGGGAGACCCCTCGCTCGCCCGCACCGCGGTCGACGCTGCGGTCGAGGTCAGAGCGGTGGTCTCCCAGATGCCGACCCACCGCCGGCGGGCGGTGCTGGGTGAGACCCACCGGCGGTTGCGGGAGCGGCAGCGGGAGTTCATTGAGCTGCTGGTCCTTGAGACCGGCAAGCCCGTGGTCGACTGCCGGACCGAGGTGGAGCGCTCCCTGGTGACCCTGGAGGTCGCGGCTGAGGAGGCGGCGCGGCTGCACGGGGAGACGGTGGCCCTCGATCTGGCGCCGTCGGGGGAGGGGCTGTTCGGCTTCTGGACCCGGCGTCCCATCGGGGTGGTGGTCGGGATAGCCGGCTTCAACTACCCGCTCCTACTGGCGACCCACAAGATCGCACCCGCGATGGCGGCGGGCTGCCCGGTAATCGTCAAGCCCGCGCCGCAGACGCCGCTCGCCACCCTTTGGCTCGTCCATCTCATGCGTGAGGCGCTGCTGGAGCAGGGAGCGCCGGCGGCCTTCGTCCAGCTGGTGACCGGGGACGCGGAGGTGGGCAGGACGCTGACCTCGGATCCCCGCATCGGCGCCGTGTCGTTCACGGGATCCGCGGCGGTCGGCCACCAGATCGCGCGCGACGCCGCCCCCACCAAGACGCTGCTCGAGCTCGGGTCGAACTCCGCGCTGGTGGTGTGCGCGGATGCCGACCTCGGTCGCGCGGCCGACGCGGTGCTGCGGGGTGGGTACTACGCCTCCGGTCAGGCCTGCATCTCGGTGCAGCGGGTCATCGTCGTCGCCAGCGTTGCCAACCGCTTCGAAAGTCTGCTCGCGGAACGGATCAAGGAGGTGGTGGTGGGGGATCCCCGCCTGGAGACCACCCGGGTCGCGCCACTGATAAACGCGGCGGCCGGGCGCCGGGTGGGCGACTGGGTGAGCCAGGCGCTCTCTGCCGGTGCTCGTCTGGTGGCCGGGGGCGGCGCGACCGGCGCCATGGTAGAGCCGACCGTGCTCGCCGACGTGCCGGAGGGGACCGCCATCTGGGACGAGGAGGTGTTCGGGCCGGTGGTCTGCCTGCAACGGGCGGCCGACGACCAGGATGCGTTTGCTCGTGTCAACCGCTCCCACTATGGGCTGCACGCAGCGGTGTTCACCGCCTCCCTCGAGACCGCACTGCAGGCGCTTCAGACCCTGGAGGTGGGAGGCGTCGTGATCAACGAGGTGCCCGGCTTTCGGGCCGACAACATGCCCTACGGTGGCGTCAAGGACTCCGGGATGGGCAGGGAGGGGCCGCGCTTTGCGGCGGAGGAGCTGACGGTCACCAGGATGGCCATCATCCGTTCTGGCTGGAGGGATGGCTGAGGTGGTGTCCGGGCCCACTGACTACGCGCGGCTATTTCGTCTGGAGGGCAAAACGGCGGTCGTGGTGGGCGGGGGGAGTGGCATCGGGCGGGAGGCCGCCCTGGCTCTGGCGGCGCAGGGAGCTCGGGTCGTCTGCTGTGACCTCGACCAGCCGGCGGCAGAGACGACCGCAGGGCTGGCGGGACCTCCGGCCAGCGCAGAGGGGGTCGACGTGCTCAGCCGCGAGGCGGTCTTCGGGCTTGCCCAGAGGCATCGGGATGCGGAGATCCTGGTGTTCACGGCCGGAATCAACGTCCGCAAGCCGCTCTTGGATTACCAGGACTCTGAGTTCGACAGGGTCGTCGATCTCAACCTTCGGGGGTCGTTCCACCTGATCCAGGCGTTCGGGCGGGTCATGGCGGAGGGCCGGCGGGGAAGCATCATCGGGATCTCCTCGATCCGAGCCTTGACCGTGGAGCCTGGCCAGGGGATATACGCCGCC
>JAJYWT010000220.1 GCA_021791345.1 bacterium | reverse complement strand
CGACATCGGGAAAGGCCAGGAGCTGCAGGGTCTCCCCGGTGGGAGCGCAGTCGACCACCATGACGTCGAACTTCTGGGCGGCCGCGTGGCGGCGGATCCACATCAGGCTGGCCACCTCCTCCATCCCCGGCGGAGTGGCCAGCTCCTCGGCGATGATGTCGTCCACCCCCTGGGAGTTGAAGAGGGCGGCCAGGTACTGGTGGATCTTCTCCCAGTTGCCCTCCATCTCGTGCAGGGCGTTCACCTCCTGGGCGAAGAGGTTGGGCGCCACCTCCTGGGGCTCCGGCCCCAGCTCCACGTCCAGGGAGTCACCCAAGCTGTGGGCCGCGTCGGTGGACATCACCAGGGTCTTGAGACCCCGCTCGGCGCAGCGAGCGGCGGTGGCCGCCGAGATGGTGGTCTTGCCTACCCCGCCCTTGCCGGTGTAGAGGATCACCCGCATTCCGGGAGTATACGTTCGGGTCCCGTTGGCCCCCGGGCCGGTCAGTGCAGGAAGAAGTACCCCAGGACCACCAGGACGGCCAGCAGCCCCGACACCAGAGCGACCCGACGCAGATCGAGGATGAGGTAGGGGGTGCGGTCCAGGGGGACCGCGGGGTCGTCCCCCAGCGGCTCCAGGGCGGCCTCCTGCTGCCGCCTCCGCTCCGCGCGTCCGGCAACCCTGCCCCGGCGGGGAAGCAGGCTCTCCCGGGCGCCCGGGTACGCCACGGCGGGGGCGGCCGACTGGGCGGCCGCGCTGGTCACCGCGGCCGGCTCCTCCGGGGCCGGCTCCGCCACCTTGGGCTGCGGCTCGGCGGCGGGCCTGCGCCGGGGCAGAAGGGAGGTGGTCCCGGCGGGCTGGGCTGCCGGCGCGACCTCCGCCTGAGGCAGGGTCCCGGCGACCGGGGTCGCATCGCTCTCCGGCGCGGCCGCTTCCGCGCCCGGACTCGGTCGGGGAGCGGTGGCGGGACGCTTGCGCGCAGCTCCGCTGGCGCGGTGCCTGGTTCTTCTGGCCAAGTGAGGCTCCCGGGTGGTGGTGCGCGGCTGCTTCAGATCGGGCGCGGCGCCAGTTTACCCAAAGGGCAGGGGGAGCCCGGGTGGGATCAGGGTGCAGGCAGCGAGCGCCAGGCGGGAGGGGGTCTTATCGGCGAAGGAGGGGACGAAGCGTTGCCAGCGCCCACTGCCTGCGTGGGCGATGCGTGTGGGGCCACATCTTGTGCCCGGGGAGGATTAAACCACACCATCTTGTGGAGCGCAAGCCCCGTCACCGGATCGTCAATCTACCCTTCGGAGAGGAGGGCAGGGCCGTGCACCGGGCCGCGCTCCCTTTCCTCTTCAACTCTGATACCGTCCCCTTCATGGGAGGCCTGATCGCCCTGATCGTCGTGGTGGTCCTGCTCGCCATCCTGGTGCGGGTCACGGTCCGGGTGGTGCAGCAGGGCCAGAAGGGGGTGGTCAAGCGACTGGGCCGCTTCCACGCCACCCACAACCCGGGGCTGATCTTCCTGCTCCCGATCGTGGACAGCATGACCCGGGTGGACATGCGCGAGGTGCCTCGGCGCGGCGACAAGCAGGACGTGATCACCAAGGACAACGTGGCGGTGGGGGTGTCCGCCACCATCTTCCATCAGGTGGTGGACGTCAACAAGGCGCTCTTTGAGGTCCAGGACTACCTGGTGGCCATCGACCAGATCGGGCGGACCGCGTTGCGGGCGGTGTTCGGCACCATGACCCTGGACGAGGCCCTCTCGGAGCGCCAGAAGATCAACACCCTGCTCAGCGAGCACATCGCCGACGCCACCGAGAAGTGGGGGGTCAGGGTCAACCGGATCGAGGTCCTGGACATCCTACCGCCCCAGAACATCCTCCGGGCGATGGAGGAGCAGAAGGAGGCGGACCAGCACAAGCGCTCGGTGATCCTGAAGTCCGAAGGGGACAAGCAGGCGGCCATCAACCAGGCCGAGGGTGAGGCGCAAGCCAACATCACCAGGGCCACGGCACAGAAGCAGGCCACGGTGCTGGCGGCGGAGGCCAAGAAGCAGTCCCAGATCCTGGAGGCCGAGGGCCTCCGCGAGAGCCAGCGGCTGGAGGCCGAGGGCGAGGCGGCGGCGATCTCCGCGGTCACCAAGGCGGTGCACGAGGGACGGGCCAGCAGCGACGTCCTCGCCTACTGGCAGCTCAAGAACCTCGCCCGGCTGGCCGACAGCCCCAACTCCAAGCTGGTCGTTCCCGCCGATTTCGCCGGGCTCATGGGAGCGGCCGAGGCGCTGGCGGGCGCCACTCGCGGCGGTGGGGCTGAACCCTCCGCCAACGGCACGACCGGCGCTGCCTCGTCTGCGCCGTCCCCGGAGCCGCCCCGACGCGGCCGGCCCAAGGCGGGGTAGGCAGGCCCGGGCCTTCGAGGCGACAGGCCGAATGGTCGGCGGATCGTGCTGAACGGCATCGAGGCGCTGCTCGGCGAGCAGGGGGTGGTCTCCTCCGAGATCCCTGGGTCGATCCACCTTGGCACGGTCCGGGCTCGGGGGGAGGACTGGCCGGCGGTCAGCGCCGTGGGGAACCGCATCTCCGAGGGCGAGGTGGTCCTCATCCTGGAGGTGGACCGAGGTCACCTGGTTGTGGCCCCCGTGGGAGATCCGCTGGCCTGACCACCGCAGTGCCTCTCGGCGGTTACGCTGCGCCACCGTGGATGTTCTGGAGTGGCTCCTCGATTCCGACCCCGCCATCCGCTGGCAGGTGAAGCGGGACCTCCTCGGCGCTCCCGCCGAGGAGGTGGATGTGGAGCGGGCTCGGGTCGCAGAGGAGGGCTGGGGAGCCCGCCTTCTAGGCCTGCAGCGCCCGGACGGGCAATGGGAGGGGGGTGAGCCGGAGTTCACCTCACCCGAGGCGGCCAGCTGGTGGCATTCGCTCCCCGCCGATTGTCGCGGCACCCTCTTCCCGGAGTGGACCTCCACCTGCTGGAGCGTCTCCCTGCTCCGGGAGTTCGGGCTCCCCCCGCAGAGCGCCCCGGCCCAGAGGGCCGTGCAGCTGGTGGCGGCCCACTGCCGTTGGGAGCACGGCGGGGAACCCTACTTCGCGGGAGAGGTGGAGCCGTGCATCAACGGCCGGGTGGTCGCGGTTGGCTCCTACTTCGGGGAGGTGGTCGGGCCGGTGGTGGAGCGGCTGCTGGGCGAGCAGTTGCCCGATGGAGGTTGGAACTGCGAGCGCGAGAACGGATCCCAGCGGGGTTCCTTCCACACCACCATCG
>JAJYWT010000121.1 GCA_021791345.1 bacterium | reverse complement strand
GGCCAGCGGCTCTGTGAACCGCCCTGGGTTTCTTGGAGAGTCCCGTTCTTGGAGGTTCGGGAGCCATGGAGACCACGAAGCCACGGAGCCGGCGGCTGTACCCGGCGGAGCTGAAGGCACGGGCGGTGGGGATGGTCGAGGAGATCGTCGCCCGTGAGGGGACCCGGCAGGGGGTGCTGGAGCGGGTCGGGGGGCAGCTCGGGATCCATCCGGAGCTGCTCCGGAAGTGGGTGCGCCAGGGGCGCCAGGGCAGTGCCCGGCCGACGTTGCCGAGCGCCGAGCAGCAGCAGGTCACCCGCCTGGAGAGCGAGGTGCGTGCCCTGCGCCGGGTCAACGAGATCCTGAAGGCGGCCTGTGCGGTGTTCGCGGGCGAGGTGGAGCCGCGGCTGCCACGATGACGGTCATGGCAGAGATCCGAGACCCGCGGCAGCGGCGGTACCCACCCGAGCTGCGGGAGCGGGCCATCCAGATGGTGTGGGAGGCGGCCGAGAAGGAAGGGGACCGCTACGGGGTGATCCCGCGGGTCGCCCGCGAGCTCGAGGTCGGGGTGGAGTCCCTGCGTGGCTGGGTCAAGCAGGCGGAGATCGATGCTGGTCGGAGAGACGGCTTGACCAGCGAGGAGCGGCGGCGCCTGGTGGCTCTGGAGAAGGAGAACCGGGAACTGCGCCGGGCCAACGAGATCCTGAAGGCGTTCCAGGCTTTTCGGGAGCGGGCGCTCGACCCGCGGGAGCCGAGGCCATGACCTTCATCGCAGAGCACCGTGACCGTTTCGGGGTCGAGCCGATCTGATGCTCCTATGCCTTGTCAAGCGGCCCGTGCGAGTTCGCGGCTGGGCACCAGGGCCCGGTAGACCTCCCGGGCGACGTAGCGCTTGAGGCAGCGGATGATCTCCTTCTTGGACAAGCCCTCGGTGGTGCGTCGAGCCATGTAGTCCCTGGTGGGCTGGTGGCATGAGAGGCGCACCATGACGGTGTGCCAGAGGGCGTTGTTCGCCTGGCGATCGCCGCCGCGGTTGAGGCGATGCCGTCCGGCCGTCTTGCCGGACGAGGCTGGGAGCGGCGCGACCCCGCAGAGATGGGCGAAGGCGCTCTCCGAGCGCATACGCTCGGGGTTGTCGCCGGCCGCGACGAGCAGCGCGCCGGCGACATCGGTGCCGACACCGTAGAGAGCGCGCAGCTTGGGGGCGGCAGCGGCCGTGAGGCGATCGAGCTCCGTGTCGAGGATGTCGAGTTCAGTCCGAAGCGCCTGATGGCGATGCGCCAAGATCTTGAGCGCCAGCTTGGTGGCCGCTGTCGGCGACGTGATCGGACCGGGACGAAGACCGGCAGCGGTGTCGATGAGCTGGTCGCCGGAGAGCGAACGGAGCTGCTCCCGCAACTCCGCCGGTGCGGTCACGATGAGCGCGCGGATCTGATTCATGATCTGGGTCCGGGCCCGGACCGCCGATCTACGCGCCACCCGCAGGGTGCGGATCATGCCAACCAGGTTGTCGTCGCGTTTGGCAACGCAGGTGGCCTCACCGGAGAGCAGCGCACGTGCTGCCGCCTCGGCATCGACCGGGTCGGACTTGCCACGAGCATGGCGTGTCTGGCGATTGGGGCGGTTGACCTCGATGACCTCGCATCCCTCTTGGCGCAGGACGCGTGCCAGACCAGCGCCGTATGCGCCCGTGCCCTCGATGCCGAAGCGTGGCGGGTTCCCAAGGCGGCGAGCCCATGCGAGGAGGCGACGGTACCCCTCCGGCGTGGTCTCGATCTCGAGGTGGCCCAGGGGCCGTCCGAGGTCGCTGGTGAAGGCCGCCGCGACGTGCACGTCGCCGTGGGTGTCGACCCCGATGGTGACGCCGTGGTCCTGGTGTGCGATCCTCTGAGCAGCCATCCTCATGTCCTCATGTTCCCGGTGCTATCCGGGTCTGACTGGGGTTGGTGAGCCGGTGGGGCGGGCGGACAGCACTGGGACGAGCTGGAAGCAGGCTCCTATCAGGTCACGTTCCGCCCCACCGACGAGCACCGGGGAGCCCCCCGCGAACGGGTCGACAGATCAGATCAAAGGCACTGCCGGCCGGTGAGCAACAGGGTCAGGCCCGGACGGGAGGCTCTCCGGTGCTGATCATGGCGCCACGGCCACACCTCCATGGCGGCCGGCGAGAGGGGGCTTCGGGCTTATGCCCATGATCCACCGACCCGGGTCCCCCTTCTCCCGCACCCTCATCCCCGGTTTCTACGACTACTTGTCCACATCCCACCGGGATCATCCCAGTGAGCTGCTCCAGGTCGCCCCGTCGACGTACTACGCCGGCCACTCCCGGGAGGCGTCGCTCCGGGAGCAGCACGATGCGGTGCTGAAGGCGGAGATCCTCCGCGTCCACGAGGAGAACCACGGGGTCTACGGGGTCCGCAAGGTGTGGCACGCGCTGCTCCGGGAGGGGTGGACGGTGGGCCGCGACCGGGTGGCCCGGCTGATGCGCAGCCTGGGCCTGCAGGGTGTCATCCGCGGTGACCACAAGCGCCGGACCACGGTGCCGCAGCCGGCCGGCGATCGGCCCCAGGACCTGGTGCGGCGGCAGTTCCGGGCGGTGGCACCCAACCGGCTCTGGCTGGCCGACCTGACCTACGTCTGGACCGACCAGGGGTTCGTCTACACCGCCTTCATCACCGACGCCTTCAGCCGCCGGATCGTGGGCTGGAAGGTCTCCCGCTCGCTCTCCGTCGAGGTCGCCCTCGATGCCCTGGAGATGGCGATCTGGGGACGGTGCCAGGAGAGGCTCGAGGGGCTCGTCCACCACTCCGACCGCGGCTCCCAGTACCTGGCGGTTCGCTACACCGAGCGGCTCGCCGAGGTGGGGGCGGTGACCTCGGTGGGGTCCAAGGGCGACTCCTATGACAACGCGCTCGCGGAGACGGTCCACGGCCTCTACAAGGCGGAGCTGATCCACCGGCGCGAGCACTGGAGCGGCCGTGCCGAGGTGGAGCTCGAGACCGCGCAGTGGGTGGCCTGGTGGAACACCGCGCGGCTGCACAGCGCCTGCGGCTACCTGCCGCCGGCCGAGTACGAGCGGCGCCACCGGGAGGCTGCCTGAGTTGTGGCCACTATTGGCACCATGAAAGTCGTGGAGGGCTTGATCAGGATACGCTCATCTGTCATACTGCATCCGCATAGACAAGAGACACCAAACGAGGGAGTCTCCACCCAACCCAGGGCACCTCAGACTCTCGCGCCGCTCACGCGGG
>JAJYWT010000102.1 GCA_021791345.1 bacterium | reverse complement strand
CCCCGGCCGGGACCAGGACATCCGCCAAGGCGAGGGCCTGCCGCCAGCCGGTGGAGGTGAGGGGCCGCAGTGGATCCGGCCCGGCGAAGGCGCCCCGCTCGCCGGCGACGGCGTGACGGACCAGGTAGATGGCTCGCTGGCCGCTCATCGCCCGCGGCGACCGGGGCCCATGCGACCTCCCTGGAGGGAAGGGAGGGGGGCCGTCTGTGGGCGTCGTTGGCTCCGCACTGCGCTTCCAGGGTACACGGCCGGGCCGGGCGGGCCGCCCCCCCAGCGGCGCAAACTTGGGGCGTGATCGAAAGCGCCAGCTGGCCTGGCTGAGGTTTGCGGGTGGCCCGGGCGGATCGGCTGGCGGCCATCGACGTGGGCAGCAACACCGTGCACCTTCTGGTGGCCGCCGCTCCCGAGGGGGCGCATCCCCGGCCCCTCTTCCGCCGCCGAGCCTTCGTCCAGTTGGGTCTGGATGTGGCCGCCACCGGCAGTGTCGGGCCGGAGCGGCTGGAGCTGGCTGGGAGGGCGCTGGCGGCTCAGGTGCAGGAGGCCCGGCGCCACGGGGCTCGCCTCATCGCGGTCGGGGCCACCCAGGCTCTCCGCTCCGCCTCCAACGGGGAGGAGGTCGCGGCGCAGCTCGCGCAGCGCGCCGGGGTGGACCGGCTGCACATCCTCTCCCCCGAGCTGGAGGCCCAGCTGGCCTTCGACGGCGCCACCCTGGGGGTTACCCCGAGGGCGGAGTGCATGGTGCTGGACATCGGGGGAGCCTCCACCCAGGTGGCGCGCGGGCCGGCCGGTGGGCTGTGTCGGGACCGCTCCATCAAGGTCGGGTCGGGGACGTTGCTGGCGGCCGTGGACGGTGACCCTCCAACCGGCGCGGAATGGCGGGTCATGGAGCGTCTGGTGGCGAGCCGGGTGCCTCGGGATCTGGACCCGGCCACCGGGCACCTCGTCCTGGGCACCGGCGGAACCATCACCAACCTGCCCCGCCTGCTGGGCAAGGCCAAGGGCGCCTCGCTCCGCCTGCGCGAGGTAGAGCTGCTGCTGGAGCTGTTCCGGGTCGGACCGGCCACCGATCTTGCCCGTCGCAGCGGGGTCGACCTCGAGCGGGTGAGGCTCTGCCGCGGGGGCGCGGTCATCCTCGCCCAGCTCATGGACCTGCTGCAGCTGCGCTCGGTGCGGGCCTCCGAGCGGGGGCTCAGGGACGGCATGATCCTGGCACTGTTGCGCCGCGAGGAGGGCTGGTGGCGGGCCGAGGAGCATCTGGTCGAGGTGGCGGTGGGAGCTGGTGGCTGAGCCGCTCTCGGCCACGGAGCTGGCTCGCCTCACCCTCGCCGACCGCGCGGATCAGCTGCGTTGGTCGGCCGCCCGTCTCCCCCTGGCGGCGGACCTCGAGGCTGTTCCCGACTGCCGGCTGGCCCTGCGCCGTTTGCGGGAGGTCTGGATGGCGCTCGCGGACCAGCTGGAGCCGCATTCCACAGCGCCCCAGCGGCGGCTTCGCCAGCTCTCCGCCGAGCTCCGGCCCCTGGAGCGCGCCGAGGCTCGCATCCGGCTGCTGCTGGAGCTCCTCGGTCCGGCCGGGGCGCCGGGGGGCTTGGGAGCTCCCGGGTGGCGCGGCAGGGAGCCGGAGGCGCTGCGCTCACTTCTCGAGTCCGCCCGCCTGGAAGAGGCCACCCTCCGCGAGCAGATCCTGAGCCGCCGCCTGGTATCCGAGCTAGAGGCGGCCGCCGCCCTCGGCGCCGTGGTCCAGCGGGACGGCGATGCCACCGAGGCGGTCCAGCTGGCCCGGGCCCGCCTCCCGTTGCTGTTCGAGGCGGCTTCCAGGTCCGGCCGCCCGCTGGAGCCCTCGCGCCGGCGGCGGATCCAGCGCCTGCTGCACGGGCTGGAGCTGTTCTCCCCGGCGCTGGCACGTCAGCACCAGGTGGTGCTCTCCGAGCTCGCCAGCCTCCTGGCCCAGCTGGGGCCCCTCCGAGAGTGGAGGGAGCTGGTGGACTGGGTGGACCGGGCCGCCAAGCAGGGCCCGGCGGACCTGCGTCCCGCTCTCCGGCGCATCGTCGTTCGGGCGGAGCTGGAGACGGAGGCGGCCCAGGAGTCCGCCGAGATCGAACTCTCCCGCTTGGATCAGGGGGGCTGGTGGCGCACCGCGGCCCTCGCCTGCCTGCCGGAGCGGCGCCGATCCTCCCGTTCCCCGGGCGGCTGACCCCAGGTTCTCCCGCCGATATCCTGGGGGCATGGGACGGGCCCCCCTCGACTGTCTGGTGATCGGCGGTGGCGTGATCGGGCTGGCGGTGGCCCGGGAGGTGGCCAGGAAGGGCCGGTCCGTGGCCCTCTTGGAGCGGCGCTCGGAGCCGGGAGCCGAGGCTACCGCGGCCGCCGCGGGCATGCTGGCCGCCGCCGCTGAGGCCCACTCTCCCGGTCCCTTCTTCGATCTGGCGCGCCGGAGCGCCGACCTCTGGCCGGGGTGGGCGGAGCAGCTCCTCGAGGAGTCCGGCGTCGACGTGGAGTACCAGGGTTGCGGTCTGCTGCGGGTCACCACCAGCTCGGAGGTGGTCGGAGACCTGGAGATCCGCCGGGCCTGGCAGCTGGCCCAGGGGCTGGAGGTGTCCGGGCTGCTCGGCCTCGAGGAGCTGCGCCGGGAGGTGCCCCAGCTAGGCCCGGACGTGGTCGCCGGCCTGCACTACCCGGGGGTCGCCCACGTTCACAGCCACCGGGTGGCCGAGGCCCTGGCGCTGGCCGCCAGCCGGGCCGGTGTGCGGCTCCAACTCTCGGCCGAGGTCACCGGGGTGCGTCCCAGCGGCGACCTCCTGGAGGTTACCGTGGGCGCCGAGCGACACTTCGCGCATCGGGTGGTGTTGGCCACCGGGTGCTGGGGGGAGCCGCTTCTGCGTGGCCTCGGCGTGACCCTTCGCCCCGAGCCCGTGCGGGGTCAGATGCTGGCCCTGCGCCCTCGTGGCCTTCCCCTGCCCGAGATCGTCTTCGGGGACCATGGCTACGTCCTCCAGAAGCGGTCCGGCCTGGTTCTGGCTGGAGCCACCGAAGAGAGGGTCGGGTACCTGGCCGAGACGACCCTGGAGGGTGTGGCCAAGCTGGCCGCCATGGCCCGGTCCTTGCTTCCCGACCTGGGCCCGGCCGAGTTCGCCGGGGCCTGGGCGGGCCTGCGGCCCTTCCTGCCATCCGGACCGGTGATCGGCCCACTGCCCCAGGACCCCAGGGTGATGCTGGCGCTGGGCCACTTCCGCAACGGGATCCT
>JAJYWT010000189.1 GCA_021791345.1 bacterium | reverse complement strand
ACCTGGAGTTCGCAATGTGGTGCCCGCACCAGGACTCGAACCTGGAACCTTGGGATTAAGAGTCCCCTGCTCTAACCAATTGAGCCATGCGGGCCGGACCAAGAGTTTAGCGCGGTTGGGCTTATCCCCTCGGCTTGCCGGCCGAGACTTGGGGAGATCAGGAAGCTCATGCGGAACACGTTCCCCCGCTCCGGGTCCCACTCGACGGAGAGACTTCCCCCGTGACCCCTGACCACGCTCTGGACGACGGCCAGGCCGAGCCCGCTCCCGGTGCTCGCGGGGCCCGGTCCCGGGTCCAGCCGGACGAACGGATCGAAGATCCTGGCGCGGTCCGCGGGGGCGACCCCCGCGCCGCGATCCCAGACCTCGACCACGGCGAGGGATCCGCGCCTGGCGATGACCAGCCGCACTGGGCCGGGAGCGGGAGAATATTTGAGGGCGTTGTCAACCAGGTTGGCGACGGCCCGGGCGAGTAGCGCACGCTCACCGCGAATCACGGCGGGGTCACCGTCTTCCACCAGCACCAGCTCGTGGCCGGTTGCCCCGGCGAGCAGTTCGAACGTCTCATGGACCTCGCGAGCGACCTCGCGCAGGCTGACCGAGGCCGCCGGTGCTGGTCCGCCGAGAAGCTCACCGGCCCTGACCAGATCTGACAGGCCGGCAAGCACGGAGAGGAGCCGGGCCACAGCTCGGGACTGGGCGGAGACCGCAGCCCTGAGGTCGGCTTCATCTCGCCCAAGGGCCTGGGTGAGGCGGTCAAGGGCTTGGCTCACGGCCAGCATTGGCGAGCGCAGCTCGTGCAACATCAGCGGGGCACTCGGCAGCTCCGACGTCTTGCCTGGAGGCGGTTCCGAGGCGGGGAACACGACAGCGGTCCAGCCGGGGACCTGGGTGAGTTCGAAGACCTCCGCGAGGCCGCCGGCCTGGTCGGAGTGCACGGCGCGTACCTTGAGCTCCGGCCCCCGGGAGTGCCTCAGCACCTCCTGGCGCAGCAGATCGATCTGGCGGTCCACCAGAAAGCCGCGGGTATCGAATATGGCCCTGACGAGCCCTCGATCCAGCAGCGCTGGGTTGGCGAACTCCAGGTGGCCCGAATGATCCAACACGGCCAGCGGTTGGCTCATCTGCCAGATGATGTCGCTGGCGAAGTCCGGAGTGCGCACCGGCGCAACCTGGCGCCCGCCGTGCCAGCCCGGGCTCACGGCCGGGGATCGAACTTGTAGCCCACCCCCCGCACCGTGTGGATGAAGCGGGGATGCTGGCTGCTGTCGCCCAGCAACTTGCGCAACTCGACGATCGCGTTGTCGACCGCGCGGTTGTACACGTCCGAGCTCACACCCCATACGCGGTAGACCAGCTGCTCCTTGCGCCACACCGCGCCCGGCTGGCCCGCGAGCGCCACCAGCAGGTTGAAGGCGCGCGGGGGCAGGGGGATGGCCCGCCCGTCGACCAGGCAGGTCCAGGTGGCGCGGTCGAGGACCAGTCCCCCGACCTCGATCCGGCTGGGCGCCTCCTGGCGCCGCCGCAGCAACCTCGCGACCGCGGCACGCAGCACGCTGGGGTCCTCCGACTTGCCCACGTAGACATCGGCGCCGCTGCTGTAGCCCGCCGCCCGGTCGAACGAGTCGTCCTTGGCGCTGAGCATGACGACCGGGGTCTCATCCCCGGAATCCCGCAGCGCCCGCAGCACCTCGAGGCCGCTCATTCCCGGCATGGCGTAGTCGAGGATCACGCAGTCGGGCTTGAACCTCGCCATCTGCGCCAACGCCTGGCGGCCGCTCCTGGCCTCCTCCAGACGATAGCCATCGGGTTTGAGCATGTCTTGGACCGCCCCCAAGGTCAGGGGGTCGTCATCGACCACCAGCACGCGCGCACGCTCGGCTTCCATCGCCCCTCCAGCCTTAAGCCTACGCCCTGACAGGTCCCGACACAAACGGTGCAAAGACCGGGTGGTTTGGGAGCGGTCCATCGGCTGATTCGGGGCCGGAAGTGAGTTCTCGCGGGCCAAGACTCTTGGCGAAGGGGCCTTGCAGGGCCCCGCCGGGAGGAAGTGGGTTGAGCGAGGACGAGTTCGTGGCCAGGGTGGTGGCGCTGCGGCAGGGCCGACCGGACGCGGTGGAGTGGATGTTCCAGACCTTCAAGGACGACGTCGAACGATGCTTCCGGCGGCGGCCCCCGGAAGACCGGGCTGACCTGGTCCAGGACGTGTTCGTCACCGCGCTCACCAGGCTGCACTCGTTCCAGGGGGAGCGTGAGGCCGTGCTGCGCGCCTGGCTCCGCAGCATCGCCTTCCATCGTTGGCACCACCGCTGGGAGGCGGACCTGGTCCGGCAGCGCCACGCGGGCATGCCGCTGGAGCTGCTGCTGGACGTCAACCCCCGACACCGGGCGCTCGCGGACCAGGGGTCGGACCCCAGCCTGGGTCTGGTGCAGCGCGAGACGGTGGCTCGGGTCCTGAGCCACCTGACGCCGGGCCAGGCGGAAGTCGTGCGTGCCCACGTACTTGAGGGTAAGAGCACCGAGCAGATCGCGCGCGATTGGGGTGTGCCCAAGGAGAGGGTGCGGGGTCTCTACAAGCGCGGCATGGCCAAGCTGCGTCGATGCAGTGACGCGCGGGAGTTGCGCGGTGCGGCCTGAACTTCGGACCGCCGTTGAGGGGCGCGCTTGGCCGTCGATGTTACGGATGCGTAACACCGGGATGGGTTCCCATCCGTCGGCCAGGTGGAGCAAAATCCCATGCACCGGTGCGTGGGCGCCGGTGGTGCCCCGGGGGGAGGGGCTGCCGCGATGAGGGAGGCGGAGCGGTGAGGCGGAAGATGGCATTGGCCGTGGGGCTGATCACCTTCTGCGCCGCGCTGACCGCCTTCCTCCTGATCGCGGTTCAGCTTCAAACCGGGGAACAGCGAGTCCTGGTCGCGGCCCGCAACCTCCCGGCAGGGGCCGCCCTCCAGGCCAACACCTATGATCTGGCCGCCGGGGGAGCGCTGGTCCACATGCAGCCGAGCGCGCTTGCCGACACCATTCCCGAACATGACTTCTCGTCGGTCCAGGGAGCGATCGCGTTGGTCGACATCCCCGCGGGGACCGTCATCCTGCGCAGCGATCTGGAGATGGGCGCAGCGGCCGGCCAGCGGGAGATCACCCTGACGTTGGCATTCATGCCCAACGATCTCCAGCCGGGGAGCCTGGTGGATCTGCTGGCGGTGTCCGGGCCAGGCGCGTCGCCGAGCTCAAATCTCTGTGGAGGCGCGTCCACCGCCGGTT
>JAJYWT010000198.1 GCA_021791345.1 bacterium | reverse complement strand
GACCGGCCGCCGGCGTCTCGTTGCAGGAGCTCTGCGGGTAATTTCCCGCCTCAGCGATCTGCAGGGTGGCCGAGGCGGTGGCCCCGGGCTGCAGGGTGACGGTCACGGCCTCAGAGTGGTTGACGAAAGTGGCCGCGGCCCCCAGCTGCGGCCCCGTCGGGCTGGCGACCAGGGAGACCCCGGGGTTGCCGAAGAGGGTGCAGCTGGACTGGCCCACGTTCTGGAACTGGAGCGAGTAGAAGACGCTCCCCGCCGCGCCCTGGCCGTTGGTGAGGGTGGCTTGCAGCTGGGAGGTGGCGCAGCTGGTGTCGCCGGCCGTGGTCGGGGAGCTCTCCGGCGTGGGGCTCTGGGAGGCGGAGGGGGAGGGGAGCGGGGAGCTCAACACCCTGGGAGAGGGGCTCGGGTGGGGCGCGGTCCCGCAGGCGGCGAGCAGCAGCCCAAGGATCAGGGCGCCAGCTCCCGGAATCCAGCGACGCATCTCACTCCTCCTTCGGTCCCTGTGCCAGCGTTGGCCATCCTGTGGGCGGCCCCGTCCGAACTTCCAACGCGAAGGTACACCGCGCGGTTACCTTGTCGCCGGTGGACTTCCTCCAGATTCGGAGCCGCCCGTGTCGCGCCCCGGAGTCAGGGGCGGCCGGGTCGGCTTGAGCAGGCGACCAATTGTCCAGGGCCCGTCCAGCCGCGGGAATGATTGCCGGTGCTCGTCGAAGGGGGGCTCGGCGTAGCAGAGATGCCATGCTGAGGTGGTGACAGGCATCCCCCAACGCTACCTTCGCAACAATGTGAGCGCTGTGCTCCGTCGGGTCGAACACGGCGAACGTTTTCGGGTCACGGTGGGCGGCCGCCCAGTCGCCGAGTTGATTCCCCTCCCATCCCGGCCGGGATCGATGGCCTGGAGCGCCTTCATCCGCAACCGCGATCGCTGGTCGGCTGACCCTGGGCTCGCAGGAGATCTGGCAGAGCTCCTGCCCGAGGCGACCGGCACCCTCCCGACCCCATGACGTCTGCCGGCGAGCCGCGGCCCGGGGTCCTCTCCGCCCGCGGCGGGCCGACCTGAGACGGTCGCCTCTGGAACCCATCCACGCTGGAGTCGCTCTGACCTCCGCCTATCGCAGATGGAGTGGCCCGCGCCATACCTGCCCTGCGCCTAGCCCTTCGTGACGCGGGCAGGAGCATGCCGCAGAGCGACGCGTCCGGTCCCGCCGATTGCGACCGCCCACGATGTAGCCGTGACCTCCCAGAACGGGGACAAAGGCGGCATCTTTGGCCCGAGGTTGATAAGGCTGTGAGCGGCCCACCGGGAGCCAGATGGCCCCACCTCCCCTCCCAGCCGGGAGCCGCCTCGGGGATCGGAGCGCCGGAACGGGAAGCGGGCCGGGTCAGCTGAGCTCCCGCGCCACTTCCCGCCCGGCCACCCTGCCGGTGAGCAGGCAGCCCCCGAGGAAGGTCCCCTCCAAGGAGCGGTACCCGTGCATCCCGCCGCCGCCGAACCCGGACACCTCGCCGGCGGCGTACAGCCCGGGGATGGGGGAGCCGTCCTCACCCAGGACCCTTGAGTGGAGGTCGGTCTGCAGCCCTCCCAGCGTCTTGCGGGAGAGGAGGCGCAGCCGGACGGCGATCAGCGGCAGGGAGGAGGGTTCCAGGAGGGGATGGCAGGGCGCCACCCTAAGGAGCCGCTCCCCGAGGTAGCGGCGGGCATCCTGGACCGCCGCCAGCTGGGGGTCCGCCCACCCCCCTCCTGGGAGTCGCCGGTCTCGGAGACGGATCTCCTCCGCCACCCGCGCGGGGTCCAGGGGGGACTCCGGGGTGAGGCGGTTCATGGCCGCCACCAGCTCTGAGACGGTGCTGCCCTCGGCGAAGTCCTGCCCCAGCTCCCGGAACTGGCGCAGCGGCAGGGGGGCTCCCCGCCGGCGGAGCACCTGGGGCCAGCTCTGGGCGGTGAGGTCGGGGTTCTGCTCCGAGCCGGAGAGGGCCAGCTCGCGGCGGAAGATCCGCTCATTGAGAAGGAGCCAGGAGTGCTGCGCCCCCTCGGCCAGGACCCGCTCCAGCGCCAAAAGGTTGTCGAAGCCGGGGAAGCAGGGCGCTGCCAGCCGACTCCCCCTTTGGTCCAGCCAGAGGGAGGAAGGCCCGGCCAGCACCCGCACCCCGTGGCCCGGCCAGACCGGGGCCCAGTTGGCGATCCCCTCCGGGTAGTGCCACATCCGGTCCAGGTTCACCAGCCGCGCCCCGGCCCGCCGGCAGATCTGGAGCATCCGCCCGTCCACGTGGCAGGGGACCCCCTGCAGCATCTCCGATGGCGGAGGCCCGAGCCGGTCCGGCCAGCACTCCCGGATCAGCTCCCGGTTGCCCCCGATGCCCCCCGAGCAGACCAGGACCACCTGGGCCCGGTGGGAGAAGGAACCCACCTCGGTCCTCGAGCTGGCCTCGCCCCGCCCGACCCGACTCGGCTCCAGGACCGACCCCTCCACCCCGCGGACTCGGCCCCCCTCCACCACCAGCTGGTCCACCCGGTGGCGGAGGCAGAGCGTAAGCCGCCCGTCCAGCTCCGCCTCCCGGATGCGGCGGAGGAAGGGGTCCAGCAGCCCCGGCCCGGTCCCCCAGGTGATGTGGAAGCGGGGCACCCGGTTGCCGTGCCCTTGCGGGAGGGCGCCACCCCGCTCCGCCCAGGCAGGGAGTGGGAAGAGGCGGATCCCCAGCTGGCGCAGCCAGCCCCGCATCTCAGTGGCGGCGAACTCCAGGTAGGAGTCAGCCCAGAGCCTGGCGAAGTGGTCCTCTCCCATTGGGAGCTCTGGGTCCCGGTCGAAGGCGGAAGCCGCCATCCAGTCCTCCCGGGCCAGCTCCAGGGAGTCCCGGATCCCCAGGCGGCGCTGCTCATTCGAGTTGACCAGAAAGAGCCCGCCGAAGGACCAGTAGGCCTGGCCCCCCAGGTGCGGTTCCTGCTCCAGGAGCAGGACCCGATATCCCGCCTCCAGCAGCTCGCAGCTGGCCACCAGCCCGGAGAGCCCCCCGCCCACCACGATGGCGTCCTGGTGCTCCCGCGCTGTGGGGGTCACTCCAAATGGGCCCGAGCCGCCGCCGGCACGCGCCGATCTTAGTCAACAGCGGGTGGCGCCGTGCCCATAGGGGGTGCCGCCCCCTCCCCGACCAGCTCCAGGGGGTCTGAGGACAGCCCCCGGGAGAGGTCCTGGGCGGTCACCGAGGCGTAGTGGTTCCAGGTGGTGGAGGGGCGGGAGTGGCCCAGGGTGCGGGAGACCACCACCACCGGGATCCCCGCCCGGAGCCAGCGGGAGCAGGCGGCGTGGC
>JAJYWT010000123.1 GCA_021791345.1 bacterium | reverse complement strand
GATCGTCGCCAGCAGGGCGAACATGGCGTCGTAAGCGGCGAGGTGGTCGGGCCAGACGAACCCTCCCAGACCATCCGCGCCCAAAACGGCCTGGCTGCGGGCGGCCGCCCGCACCACTGAGGCCAGATCCGCGCGGCAGTGGATCAGCCTGCCGCCGGCCTCCTCAACGATCTGCTCCAGTTGCCAGCACGCCGACACCGGGGCCACGATCGCGGCCTCCGGGCGGGTGCGCAGCGCCATCCACGCCATGAGGCAGATCGCCTCCTGATGCGCGAAGATCTGGCCGGCGTCGTCGATCAGAAAGAGCCGCTGCCCCGGAGGGTCGACCCGAGCGCCGAAGTTGGCCCCGACCGTCTTGGTGATGCTGGCCGCCTGTTGCAGCTCCTCGTCGGGGTCGCGGGGGACCGGGGACGCGAAGGCCTCCTCCTCAAAACCGGAACGCAGGGAAACCGTCTGGATCTGGGCCTCATGGAGCAGATGCGGCAGCGCCACCGACGAGCTCCCGAAGCCGAAGTCGATGAGCAACCGTGGGTGGACGGCCCGCACCTTCTCGAGGTCCAGCGCAGCCAGGGTGTCCGCCTGGTAGGCGGAAAGCACCGCCTCCGGATACCCGATCTCCTGAATCTCGCGCGGCACAACCCGCCGGAAGTCCTCCCGGAAGAAGGTGTTCTCCAACTTGCGCTCCTGGCGCCGGTCCAGGGCCATCCCCTGGCCGTCCAGGACCTCGATGTCGGCGGACCGGTTGTCGACCGGAGAGGCGACGATGTGGACCGCGCCGGCAGCGGCTGACCCCCTGGTGAAGTGGCAGGTGACCGGCACGGGCAGCTCGCTGAGGTCCATCACCCTGGCTCCGGCCGAGAGCATGCCCGAGATCATGGCGCGCTTGATCATCCGGGAACCCGGGCTCCGGTCCCGGCAGATCGCGAGCTGGGATCCCCGAGGGTGGGTGGCGGCCCAGGCGGCCCCCAGACGCGCACACCACTCCGGAGTCAGCTGCACGTTGATCAGCCCGGTGAGCCCGGCGGAGCCGAACAGGGCCGACCGCCAGGTGCCCGCCCATATCACCGACTCGTGGACCAGCGACCCCGGCTCGATCTCCTTGCCCGGCCAGATGCGCACCCCCTGCTCCACCACCGCTCCCGCGCCGATGGTGCAGTCGTCACCGATCACGCTGCCGTCGTCCAGGAGGACCTCTGGCTTGATGGTGGCAGCGCTGCAGACCACCGCCTGGCGCAGACGGCTGCGCTCACCGAGATAGACCTGCGGCCAGATCACCGAGTTGCTGAGCTTGGCGCCCTGGTCGACCACCGCGAAGCGGTCCAAAACGACCGGGCCATTGAGGAAGACGTCCTCGCCCACCACGCAGTCGCGGCCGATGAAGGCCGGCCCGACGATCTCGGCTGAGGCCGCGATCTCCGCCCCCTCGCTGACCCACTGGGAGTCGCCGACCCGCCGGCCGGAGATCTCGCACTGGACCCGGCCCTCCAGGGCGTCCCAGTTGGCCTGGAGGTAGCTCTGGATGCTGCCGATGTCGCACCAGTAGCCGCGGCCCACCACCGCCCACACGGAGTCCTGGCGGCGGAGCATCTCGGGAAAGACATCGGAGGACCAGTCGCACGGTTGGTCCTCGGGTATGTAGCTCAGAACCTCGGGATCGATCACATAGATCCCGGTGTTCACCTGGTCGCTGAAGACCTCACCCCAAGAGGGCTTCTCCAGGAAGCGGTCGATGCGCCCCTCGGGCGACGTCACCACCACGCCGTACTCCAGGGGGTTGGCCACCTTGGAGAGGACGATCGTCGCCCGTGACGCCCGGTCGCGGTGGAACGCGATCGCCTGGCTTAGGTCGATGTCGGTCAGGGCGTCCCCGCTTATCACCAGAAAGGTGCTGTCCAGCAAAGCCGCGGCATTCTTGACGCTCCCCGCGGTCCCCAGCGGGCGGTCCTCCACCGCGTACTCCAGCTGCATCCCCAGCTCCTGACCGTCCCCGAAGTAGTTGCGGATCGAGGCCCCCAGGTACTGGAGGGTGATGACCACCTCGGTGATCCCGTGCCG
Organism: bacterium; assembly: GCA_021791345.1. The sequence continues at coordinate 18,216 of JAJYWT010000123.1, read as the reverse complement.
GCGCAGCAGCCGCAGGACGTGCTCAAGGCAGGGCCGCCCCACCACCGGCACCAGCGGCTTCGGCCTCCGGCTGGTGAGCGGCCTAAGTCGGCTGCCCTCGCCTCCAGCCATCACGACCGCCTTCAACGTCGACCTCCTGGGTTCACCGCGATCCTGACGTCGACCTCCCCGCCGATAGCAGAGATCATACGGACAGCTGCCGACCCCGGCGGCGCCGTTCCCACCACCACATGGCCAAGATCACGGCCACTGATGCCCCCACGGTGACCGCTGCGGTACCCACGACCTCAGCCGTCTGGCTGGCGCCCGCATAGACCGGGGGACCCGGCAGGGTCTGGAGCCGATGCAGGAACAGCCCGCTCGGCGCGGCCGCCGCGACCAGCCCGGAGGGGTGGGTGGCGTAGAGCGGCCCCAGGGCGGCCAGGGCGACGACCCTCCCGTCCGGGGTCGCCGGAGCGGCGCGGTACCAGGTGAAACCCGCGTCCGGGGTGAGCAGCGTCCCGAACCCGGAGGTGGCGACATAGGCGGCGTCCGGTCCCACGCCCAGGATCGCGGTGAGCCTGGGGACACCGGCCACACCCCCGTAGGGCAGGAGCTGGAAGACCGGATTCCAACCTGTTCGGTAGTGGGCGTAGATCATCCCCGCCTGGTCGCCGGCCAGGAGGATTCCGTCACCCATCTCCGCCAGGACGGGCCGGTCGCCAAGGTGGGGAGCACCGCGGCTGGACCGGATCCGTCCGCTGACGCTGACCAGCTCGATGCCCAGCCTGGTCGCGAGCGCGAAGGGTTGCCCAGGAGAGACCGGTGGCGCGACCGCGGTCACAGGATTGCCAGGGACTGACCCCGCGACCCTGCGCAGGCCCGACCGCAATCCCCCCAGGTACAACCCTGCGGTGGTCGCGGCAAGCGCCACGGGCTGGGATCCCGAACTGATGGCCAGCCCCCTGGGCTCGCCTGGGAGCCGCTGGAGGAGATGGGCGAGACCTGGAAGCCGAAGCCGGTAGAGAGCCCCGTCGGAGTTCAGCGCCAAGCCCTGGGATCCGGCGGCCGCCACGAATTGCGCCCCCCTTGGACTGCCGCCTCCGAGCAGCTTGCCGCTTCGGGTGTCCAGCCAGTAGGCGCGGCCCGCCGTGATCACCAAGGTCGTCGCGTCCGAGTTGGAGGCGATGGCTTGGAGCGCACGCTGGGGCCCGGGCGCCCTGGTCCACCAGGACGTGGCCGCACTGACCGGGCTCAGCGGCCCCGCCGCGACGGCGGCGGCCAACAAGGTCAACCCGGCCCGTCGGCCCAATCTCACGGGTCAGCCTCCGTAGAGCCCGCTGACCACGACGGCCAGCACGTAGAAATCGGCGACGATGTGGACCAGCATCGCCGGCAGTAGGCTGCGGCTCCTCATCGACATCCAGCCCCAGAGCCAGCCGAGGGCGATCACGATGGGCACGAAGCTGAAGGCCGGGCCCTCGTACTGGATCGCCAGGTGGGCGATCCCGAAGATGAGTCCCTGGGTCACCACCGCCGCGATTGGACTCTGCTGGCGTTCCAGCGCCGACATCAAGACTCCACGGAACTGGATCTCCTGGGCGATCGCGCTGGCGGCGTTGGCTATCCCCAAGAAGACCGCCGCCGAGCCGCTGAGCGCGAGCAGCGGGACCCCCTCCCGCCCCAGCAAGGGAGCCGGGAGCGCGAACCCGATCAGCAGAAACAGCAGGGTGCCGATGACGCCGAAGGCCGCCATGAGCAGGGTGGGCCGGACCCACAGCCGCAAATTGGGCCGGGGTCGGGGCGTGAGGTAGTGAAACCCCACCGCCATTCCCAGAGCCAGCAGCAGTTCCGCAACCCCGGCTGCGGCATTCCGGGTCAGCCCGTCGGGCACCCCCAGGATGGCGGGCGTCGGCCCCGAGTAGCTGGTCAGCCAGAGCCAGACCGAGAAGGGCAGCGCCAGGGTCAGGAAGGCGAACGCCAAGGGGGCACTGCGCCGCAGAGGGCGCCAGAGCAGGGTGACCGCGGTCAGGGCGGAGAAGTAGCCGCTGAGACGCCAGCCATCGGGATCCACGCCCTGAGGGTCACCGAACACTCGCGGCAACAGCAGGACGACCGCCGCGCCCGCGAGGATGAGCACCAGCTCGCCGCCGCCAGGACCGACGCCCGAAACCGAGGAGGTGGGCCGCCGGAGCCAGCCACGCACGGCGGGATCGGCAGCCACCTCTCAGCGGGCGGTCGCTGGGATCAGGGTTGTGGTTGCTCCTGGGGCTCGGCGGTGGGCGGCTGGCTGCCGTTGGTCCCCGGTTGCGGCGGCGGCTGGTAGTCACCGAGGGGCATGTCGAGGTCCTCCCCGCGCAGGCGGTCCACCAGGTCATAGACCTTGTCCTGGACCGTGCCGGAGAAGAGGAATGCGGCCCCGGCGCTGGCGAGGATCCCGGCCGCCAGCCACTTCCTGGAGAGCCTTCTACGATGGGCCTTGGGCGGCTTGATCCCGGTCTTGGCCAGCGAGCTCTGGACCTTGCGGCGGGTGTCCGGCGGCAGGGACTTGGTCGCCTCGTATGCGGCCTGGACCACCTTCTCAGCGAGGTCGGCCGAGCGCCCCCGAGCCTGCTCGACGGCCTCCGCGGCTCGCCGCTGGGCGGTGTCGGCGACCGGCTGCACCTGGGAGGCGATCCGGCCAGTGAACTCGGGCAGCTGGTGGGCAGCTGCCACCATCGCCGGGGTGACCGCCGCGCCCGCCGACTTCACGCCGGTCCCCAGGACCTCGACCACGGCTCCGGCCGCGTCGGAGGCGGTGGATCCGAGCCTCTCCATAGGCCGCTGCTGCTTGCGTGAGAACCTCATGGCGGCTCCTCCTATGTCTTACCTATGTGTCGAGTGTAGTCCAGGCGCGGGCTGGAAACATCGGGGAAGCGCATCAAGGCTCACTCCTGCGACCAGAGCCAGCGACGACCGGGGGGAAGTGCTCGAGCGGGCCATGTCCGGATCCCAGCCCGGGCGCATGACGGATGGCGCTCGCGACGTACGCCTTGGCCTGGCGCACGGCGGGCTCGAGCGCGTCGCCCAGCGCCAGGCGAGCCGCGATCGCGGCCGAGAAGGTACAGCCGGTCCCATGGGTGTGGACCGAGTCGATGCGCTCGCCCGGGAGGCGCACCAGCCCTTGATCGGAGACGAGCACGTCAGTCGGCGGCCCCGGGGCATGACCGCCTTTGACCACCACCGCGGACGCGCCCATCTGCAGGATCGCCTGCCCGGCGGCGATGGCCTCCTCCTCCGACTCGACCCTCCGGCCGGTCAGAGCCGCGGCCTCGGGCCAGTTGGGGGTGACCACCTGCGCCATCGGGATCAGCTGCTCGCGCATGATCGCCACCGCGTCCGGTTCCAGGAGGGTGGCCCCGCTCTTGGCCACCATGACCGGGTCCACCACCAGCGGCCCCCAGGAGCGCTGGCGCAGTTGCTGGCAGACGGTGGCGATGTGGGGCGCAGAGAAGAGCATGCCGGTCTTGACGGCCCGTGGACGCAGGTCTTGGTCCAGCGCCTCAAACTGGGCGATCAGGAACTCCTGGGGCAGCCCGTGAACCGCCAGCACCCCCAGGGTGTTCTGAGCCGTGAGGGCGACCGCGACGCTCACCCCGTACACCCCGCAGGCGGCAAAGCTCTTGAGATCGGCCTGGATCCCGGCCCCACCGCCGCTGTCGGTGCCGGCCACGGTGGCCGCGATCGTGGTGCGGGGGAAGTCGGTGGCCGGCATCATCGGTAGGCGACCCGGGGAGTCTGCACGCGCCCAGCTTCCAGCCGGTGCAGCAGCAGGTAGGCGAGGGCGGTCACCAGCAGCCCCACCAGGCCACTGATGTCCGCGGGCTGGCCCAGGAACAGCCGCTGGGCCAGGGGTGAGACGAACCCCCACTCCCCCGGCGGCGGGGGTTCGTTGAAGAAGAGGATCGTCGCCAGGGTCCCCACCCCGAACGCCGCCAGCGTTGGCCAACGGAATCCGCCCTGGAACCAGTAGCCGCGACGCGCGACCAGCTGACGCGGGTCCGGGCTGCGGGCGCTCCGATAGCTGTCGAGGATCACAACCATCGCCCAGGCTGGAAACCAGACGTAGGTGAGGGTGAGGAAGTTGACGTAGTTGCCCTGGAAGCCACTGCCGGCGAACAGCACGAGGCTGGCGATCAGGCTTCCGACCACCCCCACGACCGTCGCCGCCACCCAGCGCCTGAGCCTGATCCCGATGGCCAGGGCGCACAGCGCGGCGGAGTAGACGTTGAGGTAGTTGGAGCTGAGCTCCGCCACCACGATGAAGGCGGCAAAGCAGTAGGCGAAGGCGAGCGGGACCGAGCTCACGATCAGGTTGGGCAGAAGCCGGCTGGGGTCCGCGGTCTGGATCGCCGCGCCCAGCAGTCCGCAGCCCACCAGGCTCGTCAGCGTACCCCCGCCACTCGCCATGGCGACTCGCCACGACGAGGAGTGGGCGGGTAGATACCGGGAGTAGTCGCCCGCGTAGGTGACCCAGGAAACCACGAGGGCGAAGGTGAGGGTGAAGCCCAGGGCCATCGCGGCCAGATGGGGCCCGAGGCTCAGCTGGCTCTGCCGCAAGAGATCCCAGTGGGGGAAGGTGAAGAGCGCCAGCGCCGCGCACACGATCAGGAAGGCAGGGACCTGGACGTGCTGGACGACCGAGATGGTGCGGTGCCCGTAAACCGCCACCAGAAAGGAGACCAGTGCGATCCCCGCCAGCAGCAGACCCGCCATCAGGTCGGAGGAGCCGTGGAAGACGGGCAGCGCGCGAGTGGTGGTGACGGCAATGGCGCAGTCGTACGCGAACCAGCCGACCGCGATCACCATGGTGAGGAACCCGCCGACCACCGCCCCGCGGCGTCCGAAGACCATCCGGGACTGGACGATCTGGGGCGCCCCGCTGCGGACCCCCGTCACCGAGAGCAGGCCGAGCAGAGCAGCCCCGGCAAGGGCGCCGGCGATCAGGACCACCGCCGCGTCCCAGAAACCAAGTCCAGCCGCCGAAATCAGCAGCGCTCCCGCGTAGAGCGAGAAGAAATCGGCCAACGCCCCGCCCCAGATGAAGAACAGCTCCCGCGGCCGGCCGTGACGGCTCTGCTCTGGAACCGGCTCCAGGCCCCTCAGCTCAACGCGCAGGAACTCGTCGTCATCGGCCGGAATCGACGCGTCCACCTCCCGGCGGTCACTCTCGATGGTCGTCTCTGTCATCACCACCTCCTGGCCAAACACGGGCTCGGAGCCGACAGGACGAGGCTTCCCGACGCTGGTACTAACCAGATCCGGTGTTCAGGGTTGGCATCATGCCTCTCAGCGCCCTGTCGGCGCACCCCTAGCTGGGAATCGGAATCCCGAGCAGAGTATAGACGGAACCGGAGCTGGCGGCAGGCAGCAACGAAGGGTGAACTCAGCCCGGGTTTACTTCGGCTGTCGGACTACACTCTGAAATTGTGATTCGGATTCCGAAACGAATGGCAGGCCCGACATCGTCCGGCCGAACCCCCCGGGAGCTGCTGGTCCAAGAGTTCATCGAGTCCCAGTGGCGGCTCAGCCGCCTGATCAGGGCCTCGGTCCTGAGCAGGATCGAGGCGGAGTCCACCGATCTGGCGAACCTGGCCGCCTCGATCACCCCGCACCAGCGCCAGGCGGTGATGGTGCTGGCCCGGCTCGGCCCCCGCTCAATGGGGGAGATGGCCCGCGATCTGCTCATCAGCGCCAGCAGCGCCACCGAGCTGGTCGACCGCCTGGTGGACAGGGGGTGGGTGGAGCGAGAAGCCGATCCCGGTGACCGCCGTTCGGTGGTGATCCGCCTGACCGAGCGGGCGAGCGAGCCGGCGGCGGAGGTGGACCGGATGCTCCTCGAGGAGGTGGCGAAGCTGCTCGCCCCGCTGGGGGACGCCGAGATGGCGGAGTTGGTTCAACTGCTGCGGCCATTGGCGGCTCAGGCCTCCAACCGACCCCGACCGAGCGCCCGGCGCCAGCCACCCAGCGAGCCCGGGCAGTGAGGAGGTTCTTCACCGCCCTGGGCCGACTCTCCGTTCGCTTCCGAGTGCCCGTGGTGTTGGCATGGGTGGTCATCGCGATCGTCTGCATCCACGCGCTGCCAACCCTGGCGTCGGTCAGCAAGGACAGCAACTCCGCCTTCTTGCCCAGCTCCGCTCCGTCAATGAAGGCCGCCCGACTCGCCAGCCCGTTCCAGAGCTCAAAGCTCGCGGCCTCCACCCTGGTGGCGGTGAGCGACCAGGGGCCCCTCACGAGCCGCGACCAGGCCGCGATCAGCCGCTTCGAAGCCGAGATCTCCCACCTGCCCAAGGTCAAGCTGGTCCGTGACCTCGGCACCTCACCCAACGGGGTGGCCAGACAGGCCCTGATAGAGGCCGCCGTTCCCGCCTTCGGAGGCGGCGGTGGGCCGGCTTTGGTGGCATCGATCCGAGATCGCTTCGCAGCGGCGAGCGTACCCGGGCTGACGTACTACCTGACCGGCGACCTGCCCACCGTCATCGACAGCCAGCAGTCGTCCAAGAACTCCCAGAAGTTGACCCAGCTCTTCTCGGTGCTGTTCATCCTGGCCCTGCTCTTGGTCGCCTTTCGGTCCGTGCTCGCTCCCCTGGTCACCCTCCTGCCGGCGGCACTGGTCCTGGCGCTCTCTGGGCCAGTGGTGGCAGAGGCGACCCACATCGGAGTCCAGGTGTCGGTAATAACCCAGGTCATCCTGATCGTCCTGGTGCTGGGTGCCGGAACCGACTACGGTCTCTTTCTGGTCTTCCGGGTCCGCGAGGAACTCCGGGGAGGGCTCGCGCCCCACGATGCCGTGATCACCGCGGTCAGCACCGTGGGAGAGTCGATCACCTTCTCGGCGTTGACCGTGATCGCGGCCCTGCTGAGCCTCACCCTGGCTCAGTTCGGCCTCTACCAGAGCCTGGGGCCGGCTCTGGCGATCGGGATCGGGCTGATGCTGCTGGCGGGCTTGACGCTGCTCCCGGCGCTGCTGGCGATCTTCGGCCGAGCCGTGTTCTGGCCCACCGACACCCGCCCCGAGGCCCGACCGCGAGCCAGCATCTACAGCCGGCTGGCGGGGGGAGTGGTCCGACATCCCGCCTGGATCCTCATCGGCGGGGTGGTGGTCTTCGGGGGACTGGCGCTCGGCAACCTGACCAGCACCACCGCCGGGTTCGGCAACACCAATGCCCCCGCCGGAACCGATTCGGCAGCAGGCGCAGCCGTGCTCGCCAAGGACTTTCCCGCCTCCAACGTCCAGGACACGGCGGTTTTGTTCCGGCTGCCGAGGTCGGCATGGTCCGACCCCGCCCAGCTCAGCACAGCCCAGACCGCCCTTCAGAGCTCCGGCCGGTTCAAGTCGGTGATCGGGGCACTCACGGCCTCTCACCTGAGCGCCCAGCAGATTGCTGAGCTCCACACCACTCTGGGGGGTCCGAGTCGCCTTCCCGAGATCGAGCCCGCCGGCTACGCCGTCCCGGCGGCGGCCTACAACGCCTACCGCGCCCTGGCGCAGTTCATCAGTCCAAGCGGTCGCACCGTGCAGTTCTCGACTTTGCTGCAGCACAACAACGACAACTCCGCCCGAGCGCTGGCGGCGGTGCCGCGGGTGCGAGCGACGGTGGCGGCAGTGGGCCGCCGGATCGGGGCGACGGACGCAGGCGTGTTCGGAGTGCTGCCGTTCGCCTACGACGTGCAGAACCTGTCCAACAGCGACCTCCTGCGCATCATCCCGCTGGTGGCGGTGCTGATCGCGCTGCTGCTGGCGATCGTCATGCGCAGCCTGATCGCCCCGCTGTACCTGGTGGTGAGTGTGGTCCTCTCCTATCTGGCGGCCCTGGGACTGGTGGCGGTCATCTTCGTCCACCTGGCAGGCGAGGATGGGATCAACTTTCTCCTTCCCTTCCTGATGTTCGTGTTCCTGATGGCGCTGGGGTCCGACTACAACATCCTGGTCATGACCCGCATCCGCGAGGAGGTGCACACCATGCCGCTGCGGCAGGCGGTGCGTCGGGCGGTGGGGATGACGGGGACCACGGTCAGCACCGCCGGGCTGGTGTTGGGGGGCACGTTCGCGGTTCTCGCCATCGCAGGGGGTGGCTCCGGCGGTGGCACGGAGATCGAGCAGATTGGATTCGGGATCGCCGCCGGGGTCTTCATGGACACCTTCGTGATCCGGACCCTGGTGGTGCCCTCCCTGGTGGCACTGCTCGGGCGCTGGAACTGGTGGCCGTCACCTCTATCCCGGCGCCACCCGCCAGTGACACTACCCGAGCTCCCGGCTCGAGCCGAGTCCTGATCGGACGTCCAGCGCCCGGCCGCGATCAGCCGGCCCTCAGCACCTCGGGTTCGTTGCCCGCCACCGGGGTCCGGGGGCTCGAAGCCGTCGCGTCCGCGCCATCGGCCCAGCCCGCCCTCCGGTTGCCGTACACGACCAGGACCACCACCAGCGCCAGCAGCGGGATCTGGGCGAGGTACTCATCCAGGCTCCGCCAGCTCAACCAGAAGGCGGCCAGCGTCAGCACGGCAGCTGCGATGCGCCATCGCGGCCAGAAGACACCCCAGGCCCAGATGGCAGCGATGGCCAAGCCGGTTGCCACCAGCCAGTCGATCCGGGGCGGGGCCGACCAGAACCGGGCCAGGACCAGCTCCGACGGCCCCGAGCCAAGGGGGAAGGTGTGGGCCCGGAGGCTGTTGTAGACGGCGACCAGCGCATCCGGGTAGCGCACCAGCAGCGGCACCACCGCCACCAGGAGCGTGGCCCCAACCCCGAGGCCGCGCTTGAGCCATTGCGGCCGGTCGGCGCAGAGCAGGACGTACCCGGGGAGGAAGAACCAGGCCAGCTCATTGCTGCCGAGAGCCAGCCCCAGGCAGATCGCGGACAGCCACGGGCGTCTCAGAAAGACCACGCTGAGGGCCAGGAGCACGTAGGCGAACGCCTCCGCATTGCCGTTGGCGGCAAAGTTCACCGCTGACCCGTTGAGGAAGTAGCTCAGCAGGAGCAGCCCGCCGGCCGCGGGCCACAGTGGGCCGGCCACTCCCACCAAGACCACGAGAAGAACCGCAATCGGGATCAGGGTCCACAGAGCACGGGTTGAGGGTGACGCCGAGGCGACCGGCACCACCGCCAAGGGATCCAGGGGCGGCTTGCCCAGGGGGGAGAACAGCCGCTGACCGCCGTGGTCGGGGCTGTTGGCGGCAGCCAGGATCTGAGCCGGGGTCGGGTAGACCTTCACGGATGCGAGCGGGCCCACCCGGTAGGGGGTGGCCAGCAGCGGCGATAGCCCCAGGCTCTGCAGGCACGGGATCTCGGCGACGTGGTACGGATCGGCTCCGGCTGATATCGCCCGGGCCCCACAGACCGCCATCGCGTTGGCGTCGTCGACCAGCAGGTGATGGTCCGCCACCGCCCGACCGATGCCGGTCGCCACCACCAGCATCGCCAGAACCCCGAGCAGGGGGCTCGCCCAGAGCAGACGGTGGGCCCTCAGCCGCCTCAGCCAGGCCGGAAACGGCCGGCGCAGCGCCAGCGCCACCAGCACGCAGAAGCCGGCGAAAGCCAGGTACTGGATGATCAGGTTGGCCAGCAGGGCGGAGCGACCCGGAACCCGCTCGGCCAGCCACAACCAGTTAGAGAACTTGAAGGCTCCGTAGGCGATCACCAGGATCCCCACGCGGTCAGCCAGCTCACCCCGGGGTTGCCACACCGGGCTCAACCGCCTTGCCCAGGCGCCTAAACGGTTCAACGGTGCCATTCTGCCGGGTCGAGCCAGGACGCCAAGCCATCGAGGCCAGGGTGGGACGCCTGGGTCAGCTTTGGATTCGCGGTCACCAGGCCGACGGAGCGGAGTCGAGGCCAATGTGAGGTGCCGGCGTCAATGCCCCGGCGGCGACCACATCCCGCGCGGCGACGAGCTCCCGCTCACGAGCTGGGCCCGCGGACCCACGCCAGGAGGCGCCGTCGCCTCACCCCTGGGCGAGTGCCGCCAGGAACCGGGACAGCAGATCGGCGCCGAACCCACTGGGCTCGGGGTAGCCAGGGCGGATGCGGAAGGTGCGGCGGCCATCCTCGAGCCGCTCCGCGCGCAGGTACAGGGCGCGGTTCGGCCCGGTGTCGGGAATGCCTGTGGCCAGAGTGAAGAAGTGGCTCACCAGGATGACGGTCACCTCCGCTTCGAGCAATGCAGTGATCACCTGGCGGCCGATCTCGGACCCCTCCGCCTCGTTGGTGCCGCTCAGGGGCTCGTTGAGCAGGAGCAGCGCTCGCGGCCTGAGCCGTCCCGCGGTCTCCGCCAAGCGCGCCAGATCGCTGTCAAGGCGGCCGCTGTCCAGGCCCGCCTGCTCGCCGCGCACGAAGTGGGTCTGCAGGGTCGAGACCAGCCCAGCGGAGTACTCCTGGGCGGCTACGAACATGCCCGCCTGCAGCATCAGTTGGGCCACGCCAAGGCTGCGCAAGAAAGTCGACTTACCCCCGGAGTTGGCTCCCGTGACCACCAGCAGGCGTCGACCCACGGCCTCGACGTCGTTGCCCACAATGGGGGCGTCGGCCCGCAACACCAATCCGGCATCCACCAGCTGGCGAAATCGGAATCCCGCCTCCATCCGGGAAAGCGGTTCCGGCCAGCACAGAGTTGCGCCCCTCGCCAGAAGCGCGCGCTGCAGGTTGGTGCAGGCCAGGTAGTAGCCCACCTCGAATCGGAGTTTCACGAAGAACCCGAGGACATGGTCGGCGGCCTGTGCGACCGCGTCGACGCCCGAATTCATCCCTCGATCGACCAGGTCACTGAGCGCCTGCATTCCGGCATCGTCACGCGGAGCGATCTGGAAGGAGTACTGCGTGCGCTCGCCCAACCCCAGGCGCTCCGCCCACCCCCTCCTGGACTCGGATGGCAGACGCAACACCAGCTCCTGCAGCTGGTTGCCCGGCCCCAGTCGGCCGCTGATGGTCTGGGCCTCGCTGAGCCGGTGCAGCCCGCCCAGGCACGAATCGAGCGTTCCCAGATAGACGTCGTCCAGATCGTTGCTGAGCGCCGCGGCCAAGGCTCTGACTCCGGCGGAGGACTGTTGGGAGAGCCCTTCCTCCGCCAATTGGCGCAGCTGCCGGAGCAGCGGGACCAAAAGATCCAGCGACTGGGTTGCGCGCCTCAGCGCGTGAGCCGGGCGCCGGCTGGCCAAGGCCCAGATCCGGCGGTCACCCTCGATAGCTGCCACCGCCAGGGAGTAGAGAGCGTAGAAGTTGCCCGGGCTCGCCAGACAATCTCGCAGGACCGCCTGGCGATAACTGATGTCGCCGGGAGACGTGAGGCTGTTCAAGGTGACCCGCCTGGCCACGTCGCGCAGAAACGGGTCCCCGGCGGCCATGGCTGTCCAGATCCAATCCAACCCAAGATCCAGCTCCAGGTCGTCAGCCCCGGGGGGTGGGTCGGCCAGCGGGTCCGACCCGCCGTCCGGTCCGAGGAGGTTCACCGTCAGCATCGGAGGGAGCGGCGCAGCTGGGGGTACGTCAAACCGTGTCGCTCTGCCAGCACCAGCGCGTGGACGATGCCGTTTGCAGGCTGGCGCAGCAGCCGGAAGGTGCGCACGGCAGGGTCCTGGGGATCCACCTGGCTCACCATGCTGACCGTGCCCGGACCAATGCTCGCGAGCTCATCAATGAAGGTCACGTAGACCCCTACCACGCCTCGGGCGACCAGCCCCTCGATCACAGCTCGGCCCAGCCGGCGGCCGTCTTCCAGGCTGGCAGAGCTGAAGGTCTCGTTGAGAATGACGACGGAGTGTGCGGTGGCGCGCTCCATGATGTCGGCCATTCGGACCAGATCATCCTCCAGGCGCCCGCGGAGATCCTCCAGCCTTTCCTGCCTCTCAAAGTGCGTGAGCAGCTCATCGCACAGCCGGAGGGTGGCCCGCCGACCCGGGACCGGGCAGCCCAGCGCGGCCAGGTGGTGAATCTGACCGAAGCTGCGGGCAAAGGTCGTCTTGCCCCCCTGGTTCGGCCCGGAGACGATTAGGAGACGCTCATCACCGACCAGTTCGAAGTCGTTGGTGACCACGCTCAACCCGCGCTTGGCGAGCTGCGCCGCGAGGCTGAGATCGAAGGCCCCCACAGCCCGCTCGGATGTGGTGCCAGCTTCCACCTCTGGGTAGCAGAAGTCGAGACCGAGCTGTCGCAGAGGCTGGATCCAATCGCGGTAGGCCAGGTAGAAGTGAAGCTGGCGATCAATCTCCAGCACGGTGGGGTCGGTGAAGTTGTGGTGGCGGGCTTGGAATGCGTAGAGCGCCGCGAACGCCTGCGGGCACAGGCGGGCGACCAGATCGAGAATCCGCTCCTCGACGCCGCTCAATTGCGGAGCCACGCCCAGCTGAAAGAGATGACTTCGGGAGGCTCCCGATCGAAAGCGCGCAAACGTGCTTTGCAACTCAGCTCCGTAGTCGGCCTCCCCCGTGAAGCGGCGGACTGTGACCCGCGCGCCGAGGATCTCCACCACGTACTCCACCTGCTCCAACTGCGCCCGAACTTCAGCGGCCGCCTGCGCGGACTCGATGAACGCAGCCGAGCGGGTCAACTCTTGCAGGAAGCTTCGGCATCGCCGCAGCCCGGACGACCGTATGTCCAGCCCCTGGAGCCCGTCGGCGAGGTCTTGGACCGCGCCGAAGTAGGTGGTGGCTGATGCCAGAAACCAAGCCGCCTGTTGAGGCTGATGGTGCCCGCCCTGGCTCTGGGCCAGCAGCTCCCGGCAGTCGCTCATGGCGGCGCAGAAGGAGGTCAGCGCCGTGGCGACGCGCCCGTCCTCCAGATCGCGAAAGACCGCCTGACGGTACCGGATGGTCGCTGTGGATGTGGCCCGGGTCAGGAACAGAGGATGCAGATCCCACTCCTCATGCGAAGACGCCACCTCCTCCACCAGCTGCAGCAGGCCGAGGTCGCTCGCGGTCGTGGGGTCTGACAACCGGCCCGGATCCGACGCCTGCGACGGGTCCTCGAGAAGGCTCAGCCGGGGTGGGGCCGCGTCGTCACGCGGCAGCTGACTCGGGGCAGGCTCCGGCCTCGGGGCCGTCACCGCCGACTTCATCGCGCCCTCCCCGACGGGTGGCGTCGAGTCGAGGGGAAGTTCACCGACCATGCCGGCCTCCGAACCGCGGACCAGGATAGGGATCGGTAGAAGCCATTAGCCGATCGCGGCGGCATACGCGGGCCTCATCGCGCTGGTGCCCTGATTGTCGCACCGGACCGGCCACCGCCTTAAGCGCAGTGCGTCAGGGTGCGCGAGCGGCTGATGATGCGAGGCCCGACGCACCCGCCCACTCGCCCCAGACGGCTGCTCCTTGCGGAGACGAAAGCGGTCGGCCTGGGCGCTCGGCGCCTCGGCGTCGCCGTGCTTGGCCCGCGCCGAACTCGATAATGGGGACAGGGACGAGGATCCCCTGGTCTTCACGGACCGCTGGGCGGTTCGCCAGTACGAGGTCGACTCCTACGGGCATGTGAACAACGCCGTCTACTTGAACTGGGCTGAAGAGATCGCGGCGCGGCACGCTGAGCGCAGCGGGTTCGGCTCTGCCTGGGCCAGCGCCCACGGCGGGGCATGGGTCATCCGCCGCAACGAGATCGACTATCACCTGCCCGCCCGCTATGGCGACGAATTGGTTCTCACCGTGCGGGTGGAGGCCGTGCGGGGCTCCCGGGGCCAGCGACGCACGACCATCGTGAGGGCGGCTGACGCGCAGCTCCTGGCAGAGATCTTCACCGAGTGGGTGTGGATTCGCCTACGGGATGGACGGCCGGCGCCGGTACCCGCGGAGCTGGTGGGCCTCGCCGCCGCGACCACCAAGCAGACGCTTGAGCGACGCAGCCTGAAGCGGCCCCGATAGCAGCTCGCCGGATCCCGCGGCCCTATAATCTGGGCTCCATGTAGAGACAGCCCCGACCTCGGCTCGGCACCGCCTCCGGCGGTGTCAACCAACCGTTGACCGTCGAGTCGAGTGGCTCTGGCGTGCGGCCGCATCCGCATCCCTCCTTCACGGAGCTGCTCTCATGCATTCCAGCTCGCTATTCACCCCGTACGGCGGCGGGGATCTTCGCCGCCTCTACCTCATCGCCCTGGCCGAAGCCGCAGCCGGGGCGGCGGCGGAGGTGGCACTGGTCCTGCGGCTCACTTCGGCAACCGGCTCGGGATGGGTTGTGGCCGGCCTGTGGCTGGCTCAGGCCGTTCCCGCGATCGTCCTCTCGCCCTGGGTCGGGCTCGTGATAGATCGGGTCGAGACGGTCGTGCTGATCCGTATGGTGACGGCCGCGCAGGCGGTGCTGCTGGGGCTGCTGGCGCTCACTCCCGGTGTCGGCGCGGTGCTCGGTCTGGGCTGCGTCCTGGGGCTCACGGCCTCGGTGGCGAGCGCCGCCGGATTCGCACTCTTGGGGGCGATCCCTCAGCAGGGTCGGCGCCCGGGGCGCACCAGCCCCTTGGCGCTGCTACAGGCGGCGCAGTGGATTGGCGCCACCACCGGACCGTTGGCCGGAGCCGGCCTGGTGGCCGCCTGGGGAAGTCGCTGCACCCTCCTTCTGGGCGCAGCTGTGTTCCTCGGCTGTTCTTCGGCTATGGGGACTCTCGGATCCAGACGCCCTGGCCGCGGCCCCAACTCGACCCAAGACGCCCCCTGGGCCGGTTTCCGCCTGCTCCTCTCGGACCGAAGGCTCAGGGACATGCTGGCCCCGGTCGCGTGCGTCATTCTGGCGGTGAATCTGGGAGTGGTGATCGATGTGTTCCTCGCCACCCGCGATCTCCACGCCGGGGCCCTGGGCTACGGAGGCCTGGTGGCCGCCTGGGGAGCGGGGATGATCGCGGGGACTCTGGTTGGGGGGAGGGCGCCAGGGGAGAGCTTTTGGAGGATGATCGCCGCCGGTGGCCTGCTCGCCGGCGTAGGGCTCGCCGCCGCGGGGGCCAGCCCCAGCATCGGGTGGGCCATCGCCGCCTACCTGGTGGGCGGGGCCGGCAACGGCCTGGAGGCGACTGCGGCGCGCCTGCTGCTCCAGACCAGGGCACGCTCGCAGGATCAGGGGCGCGCCTTCGCCGCCTACTCGGCCTTCGGCAGAGGTGCGGCGATCGCCGGAACCGTCGCCGGGGGACTGGCGCTGGCGCCGCTCGGACCCCGGCACGCCCTCGAGCTGGCCGGGGCTCTGGCTGTCATGGCGGCAGTGGCCCTGCTGGGCCAACACCGAAAGCCAGCGATGGCGGGCTGATCCGCCCAGAATGGTCAGCCCCGGGTCACCAGGCGTAAGCCTCGGGAGCTGCGCCGCCCGGGCCGGGGAAGATCTCATCCAGCTTGGCCAGGGTCTCATGGTCAAGGCGGATCTCCAGCGCCCGCAGCGCCCCCTGGAACTGGTCGATCGTGCGGGGGCCGATGATGGGCGCGGCAACCCCCGGCTGGTGCAGGAGCCAGGCCAGGGCCACGTCCGCGGGCTTCTCCCCCAGCTGTCGGCAGAGGTTCTCATACGCCTCCAGCTGGGAGCGGTGCCGCTCCACCCTCTCGACGTTTTGGGGATCCGCGCGTCGCCCCTCCTGCTGCTTCTCGAGCGCGCCGCCCAGGATGCCGGAGGCGAGCGGGCTCCAGGGAATCACCCCGAGCCCGTACTCCCGGCACGCCGGAAGGACTTCCAGCTCGATGTCCCGGGCCAGCAGGTTGTAGAGCGACTGCTCACTGATCAGCCCCAGGTAGTGCCGCGCCCGCGCCTGCTCCTGGGCCCGGGCGATGTGCCAGCCGGCGAAGTTGGAGGAGCCTGAGTAGATGATCTTGCCCTGCTGTCTCAGAACCTCGAAGGCCTCCCAGATCTCCTCCCAGGGGGTGTCGCGGTCGATGTGGTGCATCTGGTAAAGGTCGATGTGATCGGTCTGCATCCGCTTCAGCGAGGCCTCGCAGGCGGCCCTGATGTGGCGGGCTGAAAGCCGCCCATCGTTGGGCCAGTCGGACTTGCTGGCGTAGAGCTTGGTCGCGATGACCACCTTCTCCCGCCGCTCCCCACCCTGGGCAAACCAGTTGCCCACGATCTCCTCGGTGAGGCCCCAGTGGACGGCGCGCCCGTAGGCGTTGGCGGTGTCAAAGAAGTTGATGCCCAGCTCCAGAGCGTGGTCCATGATCCGGTGGGCCTCCTCCTCGGTGGTCCGCGGTCCGAAGTTCATGGTGCCCAGGCAGAGCGGGCTGACGCGAAGACCGGAGCGGCCGAGATGAACGTAGTCCATGCATGTCTCCCGAGCAGAGCGAGGGGTCGCCAACAGTTCCCAGCCATTGTGGCATATGCGAACAAATGTCCCGGGGGCCAACGACCATGCCGGCACCAGGAGGTCGGCCAGCCAACCCGGCACGCAGACAGCGTGGGCTCGGGGACGGGCCCTCGCCGGGGCATGGAGATGGTCGCGCTGAGTCGACCTCGAGAGAACCCCCGAGGACTGAGGCCGACCATACTTGGGAGGTGAGATACCTGGAGTTGGACGGTGCCCGGCTGTCGGTGGTGGGCCTGGGCTGCTGGCAGTTCGGGGAACGCGGATGGGGATACGGCGAGGAGTTCGGCCCCAAGGACTCCCTCGCCATCATCCACCGTGCTCTGGAGTTGGGAGTCACGGTGCTGGACACCGCCGAGCTCTATGGCTCCGGCGCCAGTGAGGCTCTGGTCGGCACCGCCCTCGAAGGTTGGGACCAACCCGTCTTCCTGGCTTCCAAGTACCTGCCGCTGCTTCCGCTTCCGGATGTCATCGTGGCCCACTGCCGGCGCAGCCTGGGACGGCTGAACCGCCCCGAGATGGATCTATATCAGCTGCATTTCCCGAATCCCGTCATCCCTCTTGGGGCGCAGATGGCGGGCCTGCGGCGGGTGCTTCGAGAGGGGCTGAGCCGCCACGTCGGGGTCAGCAACTTCACCCTGTCGCGGTGGCGGCGGGCGGAGCGCATGCTGGGCTCCCCGATCATCTCGAATCAGGTGCGGTACAACCTCTTGCAGCGCAAACCCGAGCGTGACCTGCTCGATTACGCCAACCGCAGCAGCCATCTCGTGATCGCCTACAGCCCCCTGGCGCAGGGGGCGCTCAGTGGCCGCTATCGCCCGGGCCAGGTGCCCGCCGGAGTACGCCGGACCAACTGGCTTTTCACCGACGAGGGCCTGCGCGCCGCAGAGCCCGTGGTGGAGTGCCTGCGGGAGGTCGCGGCCGGGCATGGCGCGACCCCCGCTCAGATCGCGCTCGCGTACCTCATCGCCCAACCCCGGGTGCTCGTGATTCCGGGTGCGAAGTCGATCGCGCAGCTCGAGGCCAATGTCGCCGCGGCTGACATCGAGCTCGCCGAGGACGAGCTCCTGGCGCTGAGACGCGCGGCCGACCTGTTTCAGCTCTCCAGAGGCAGGGCCGCCACCCAGATGCTGGGCGGCCTGGTGCGCCGAGCCGGTTCGCCGACCACCTGACCAACGGGCCGGTGACGGCTTGTTCACCCACCGTCGCACGGCTGCGATCTGAAATCGGGCAGCCAGGGCGCAGAGTTTCCGCTGGAGGACGGATCCTCCCCATGCCGCCGCCCAGATCTGGAGACGCGTCCATCAAGCAAGGCCTCCACGGCGCGACCAAGCCCACCAGGGGTGCCCTGGCCCTATCTCCACCCGCGGACCTGCTCTCATTGGTCCGCTGGACCTTCTTGGGCATGGCGCTGCTCGCGCTCGCGGTCGCCCTCGGGGTGGCAGCCCTGCTGCCCCCGGGCGGCCAGTTTCGATTGCTGCTGAGCGCGGGCGGCGGCGCCTGGCTCGGCGTTGCCTGGGTGACCGGCTATCGCCTGGGCCGCTTCCATTGGGGCATGGAGCTGGTCAACCTGCCGGCGCTGTTCCTGGTCGTCCAGGGTCTGGGGAATCCCATCTATGCGCTGGGAGTGCTGGGCACCGGAGCCACCATGCGCTCCCTGTACGCCACCCGCCGAGGTGCCGGCGTGGTCGTGGCCGGATACTCGGTGCCGTACCTGGCCGCGGTGTGGCTCAGCCGGCCTGGGCCCCGGCAGGTGCCGCTGGCCTTTCCGGTCCTGCTCGGAGAGGCTGGCCTGGTGTTGGCGGTCGCGGTCGGGCAGCTGCTGCGGGCGGCGGTCGATCGCCACCAGACCGTGCTGGCACGATCTCAGCAGCTGGGCAAGGCGGGGCTCAGCCTCTCGGCCTCGCCCGGTCCCGACGCGATCGTGCGCACGGCCGTGCGCGCCGCCCAGGAACTC
>JAJYWT010000044.1 GCA_021791345.1 bacterium | reverse complement strand
GCCAGGTCGGATCCTGGCCAGCGCACCCCCGCCCCCTCGCCTCCCCAGAAGGTGCCGAAGGTGACCAGCATCAGGCCTACCCCCAGCTTCATGCCGTTCTCGGGCACCTCGCTCAGCTGACGGGCCACCACGACCCCGATGGCTCCGATCACGACCACAGCCGCTGCCGCCGCCACGGTCGCGACGCCAAGGTAGCCGGAACTCAGGCCCAGGGTCAAAACGATCATGATCACCTCCATCCCCTCCAGAAACACCCCCTTGAAGGCGATCACGAACCCGGTGGCGTCGCGCCCCGAGCCCGAGCGGGGCTGCCCCGAGAGCCGCTCCACCTCGCGGCGATAGATCGCTTCCTCATCGTGCTTGGCCTTGTAGCCGCTCGCGCGGAGAACCGCCTTGCGCAGCCACTGCAACCCCAGCACCAGCAGCAGGCTCCCCACCACCAGGCGAAGGACGTAGAGCGGGACGTAGTGGATCAGGGCGGGTCCCACGGCCGCCACCAGAATGGCCAGACAGACGACCGCCAGGGCACTGCCCTCCAGCGCCGACCGCCAACCGCGGGTGAAGCCGGACGCCATCACGATGGTGAGCGCCTCCACCATCTCCACCGAGCAGGCGCCGAATACCGAAAGCGCGACCAGGATCTCGGCGGTCATCGGAAGGCCCCGGGCAGAGAGGTCGTCAGCGAAGTCCCCACCCGGCGATGATAGCCGGAGGCTGAGCGCCGCCCGCCCAGCTCAGTCCGTTGCGGCGGCGAACGCGATGCAGGCGTTGTGCCCGCCGAAGCCGAAGGAGTTGTTGAGCACCAGCTGGGGCCGGACCATCCTGGAGCCCTCGGTCACATAGTCGAGGTCACACTCGGGGTCCGGGGTCTCGTAGTTGATGGTCGGGGGGACCCGGCCGTCGACCAGGGCCATGACCGAGAAGACCGACTCGATCGCGCCGGCCGCCCCCAGACTGTGCCCGGTCGCGGACTTGGTCGACGAGATCGGGATCTCGCGGGCGCGCTCACCCAGCACCTGCTTGATCGCGGCGGTCTCCGCGGCATCGTTCAGGGGGGTCGAAGTGCCGTGCGCGTTGATGTAGTCGACGTCGGCCGGGGTGGCGCCGGCCTTTTCCAGGGCCCGTTCCATGACCCGTCGCGCCCCCCGTCCGCTGGGCTCGGGAGCGGTCAGGTGGTAGGCGTCTGCGCTGGCCCCGTAGCCGGCCAGCTCCGCCAGCACCTCGGCGCCTCGAGCCAGCGCGTGGTCTCGCTCCTCGAGCACCAGGATCCCGCACGCCTCGGCCACCACGAACCCGTCCCGATGGAGGTCGAACGGGCGGCTGGCGTGCTCGGGGTCGTCGTTGCGCTGCGAGAGCGCGCGCATCGAGTTGAATGCGCCGACCGCCAGCGGGGTGATCGACGCCTCGGTCCCCCCGCAGATGGCGGCGATGGCATCTCCGCGGCGAATGATCTCAGCCGCCTCGCCGATGGCGTGAGCGCCGCTGGCGCACGCCGAGACCAGGGCGAAGTTGGGCCCGCTGGCGCCGAAGCGCATGGCGATCTCGCCGGCCGCGATGTCGGACAGGATCATCGGTACCGTGAAGGGGCTGAGGCGACGGGGTCCCCTCTCCGCCAGGGTCATGGTGGCCTCCTCGGTCACCCTGAGACCACCGATGCCCGAGCCCACGATGACCGCCACCAGATCCCGGTTGGAGTCATTGATCGGCAGCCGCGACTGCTCCATCGCCTCACTGGTGGCGGCCAGGGCGAACTGGGTGAAGCGCGCGGTGCGGCTGATCTGCTTGCGCTCGATGAAATCCGCAGGATCGAAGTCGCGCACCTCCCCGGCCATCTGAGACCCGTAGGGCTCAGGATCGAATGCCTGAATCCTGGCGATCCCATTGCGTCCCGCGCAAAGGGCGTCCCAGCTGGCGGCGACCCCGACCCCGAGGGGCGTGACCACTCCTAGGCCGGTGACGACCACCCGCCGCGGTCCGACCCTGCTCAACCGTTCACCCCGCCTGTCCGCCGACGCGCAAGGCCCCGGTCATCGCCGACCCTCTCGCTCCACCCGCTCATGGGCGAGCCCGCGGATCGTCCACGACGACCCCGGTGGATCCCCATCGGAGCAGCAGCCCTCCCCAGGTGAGCCCGGCGCCGAAGGCCACCAAACAGATCAGGTCGCCGTCGTGGCATTGCCCCGCGGCCGCGCCCTCCGCCAGCGCCAAGGGGATGGAGGCGGAGGAGGTGTTGCCGGTGCGGTCGACGTTGGAGACGAACCGCTCGATGGGGTAATCCAGCCGGCCGGCAGCGGTCGCCAGAATGCGGGAATTGGCCTGGTGCGGCACCACCAGGGTGATATCAGCGGGGGTGAGCCCCACCGAATGCGCGAGTCGCTCGACCACCTGTTCGAGGATCTTGGTGCTGAAGCGGAACACCTCCCGACCGTTCATGGTGATGACCCGGCCCAGGGATCGCTGGGAGGCGGTGTACTCCGGCATCCCGGGCAGCCCCGGGGGCTCGAGCGGAGCCGGCTTGGTCCCCAGAGCCGCCGACCCACCCCCGTCGGCACCGAGCTCGAGGGCGACGATCTCGCTACCGCCGGCGTCGGCGCCACCGACCAGGAACGCCCCGGCCCCGTCGCCGAAGAGGACCGCAGTCGAGCGGTCCGACCAGTCCACCAAGCGGGAGAAGATCTCGGCCGACACGACCAGGACCCGTCGGCTCATGCCGCTCTGGATCAGCGCCTGGGCCATGGCCAGGCCGTAGACCGCCCCGGAGCAGGCCGCCTGGATGTCGAAGGCGGGCCCCAGGGGAGTGCCGAGCGCCGCCTGCAGCCTGCAGGCCAAGGATGGGAACGTCTCATCGGGGGAGCTGCTGGAGCAGATGATGGTGTCAACCTCGCCGGCCCCGACCCCGGCCGCGGCCAGGCACGCTCTGGCGCTGCGCGCGGCGAGCTCCAGCAGACCCTCCGCGGGACTGGCGACCCGCCGCTCCCGGATCCCGGTGCGGCTCACGATCCACTCGTCGGAGGTGTCCAGGAACCGCTCAAGGTCCGCGTTGGTGACCAGGGTCTCGGGGAGGGCACTGCCAAGGCCCATGACCCGGCATCCGCTCCCGGGGCCGCCGGGCGACGCAGCGGATCGCCAAACGGACCCCACGGAATCCTCAAGGTTCACAGTGGCTCCAAGGTTACGCACTCGAGCCTGGGCGAAGCCGTGGCGTAACCTTTCTCGCGGCTCGGGACTCTGCTCACGTGAGACCTGCGGCGGCTGGCGCCCCAGGTACCGGCTGTGCGCCCGAGCCGGAAGTTTCTGAGGGAGGACGCGGATGGCGATAAGCCC
>JAJYWT010000040.1 GCA_021791345.1 bacterium | reverse complement strand
CTTGGTCATAACCACCTCCAGAGCGGGCCGGCCGCTCTGGTGCAGGTCCACGGGGATCCCCCGGCCGTTGTCGCTCACGGTGCAGGAGCCGTCGGCACTCAGCCGCACCTCGATCTCATTGCACTCGCCGGCCAGGGCCTCGTCCACGGAGTTGTCGATGATCTCGTAGACGAGGTGGTGCAGCCCGTTGACGTCGGTGTCCCCGATGTACATCCCGGGCCGCCGCCGCACCGGCTCCAACCCCTCCAAGACCTGGATCTGCTCAGCGGCGTACCCGTTGCCGCCCGATTTGCGGCCGGAGCCGTGCCCGGAACCCGACTTCGCGCGGCCATTGTCGGTGGCACCGGCGGGCTTGGCCGCGCGCTCGTCGCCGGCGGGGGGCTGGGCAGCGGAAGAAGAGGGCTGGTCGGTTCCGGCAGGCTCGATCGGAAGCCACAGTTCGCTATCGGGATCTACCACTTTCGCTCCCATTGGGGAAGGCACTGGGCAGTTCGACGCCGGTGTGACCCACCCCCCGCGCTCGACCCCCAACGGGGTAGTCACACCTTGCGGAAGCCACACCCAATTCTAACAGTTTGGAGGTGCCCAGACCGGGTCCGATCCCAACTCGCCGCGAACTCGCGCGATGCGGGCTGGACGGGGCCCGCCGCCGGAGATCGCCGATCCCACAGCAGCTGGGGGTGGCGACGCTCTAGGCCCCGTCCCGGCGGGCCCCCGCACTTCAAGCGAGGCGAGCCGCGGCGTCGCCGAAGCAACGGCCGCTCACCAGTTCGCGGGAACTCGCTGCAGCGCTCCCGGGCCGAAGGTGCAGCCCCCAAACCGGCTCCGTTCACCGTACCGCCGCCACACTCGGGCTCGCACTGCGCTATGGTGTACGCAGCGAGCGGCCCGCCGGTTGCGGCCGGGGCAGCTCACGGCAGGCTCCGAGCGCCGGTCTGGAGTGCGCTCGGGGGACCTTCACCCACAAGGCCCGCATGGGCTGATCTTGAATAGGCGGATTCCTTCGGAGGAAGTGGCGCTCTGACGCCCCCCAACCTGACCCTCGAACGGCTACACCTGGTGGTGCCCGAGGGCTCGGACGCGATGTCGTTCCTGGAGGCCCTGAACGGGCGTGAGAACGGCGACGCCCGCAGCCACTTCGCGGAGCAGATAGGGTCCCTGGACGACTTCGCGGTCATCGCGGGAGCCGGTGAGACCCCGGCGGTGACCCTGCTGCTCCCCGGGCTGGACGTGGCCTGCGCTCCCACCAAGAAGGCGCGCGCCGCCCCCGAGCAGGTGGCCCTGCGGGTGGAGTCGGTGCATCCGGCGCCCCCCGATCGGGATGGCCAGCTCCGGGGAGCGATCCGGGTGCGCTGTCCGCATCCCCTGGTCTCCTCGAAGGAGGGCGCCGCCACCGACACTTACCACCTCCTGAATCTCGCCAAGCTGGCCCGGGGCTCCAAGCCGCCGGACCGGATCCTGCTCCAGACCCTGGCCCTGGTGGATGGCTTGGAGCAGGCCGAGCGGGGGCGTGCCGCCACCCAGCGCACCCCGTTCCAGGGGGTGGTCGAGCTCTGGCGCTGCCGGAGCTGCCACGGGCTGTGGCGGCCGGACCGCGATGAGAGCTGCCCCTCCTGCGGGCGGGCCTTCACCGACGAGGACCGCCACCGCCAGGAGGCGGGACGGCTGGAGTTCTCGATCCCCAAGGACCACCCCATCACTCTCAGCGTGGATGCCGCCGTGATGATCGAGCCCGAGGACGAACCCCACTACCTGGGGCGGGTGACCCGCATCGACCATCGCCGCCGGATCGTGGAGGTCGCCTGCAAGGGCTACGAGACCGCCGGCGAGGAGGGATGGATCACCCCCTCGTTCAACAAGCAGCTCTACGCCGCCAAGCGCAACACCCTGGCCTCGATCGCGGGCGGGGAGGCCCGCAGCCTGCTGCTGGCTCAGCTGCTCATCGAGCCGACCGCGGTGTTCGCGCCCGCCGCCGCCCCTAGGGACGACTGGGTCACCCCGCAGATGATCAGCAACCCGGCCCAGGATCGCGCGATCGGGATCATGGTGGCCCTCAATCCGGGCCAGGCGGTACTTATCCAAGGCCCGCCGGGGACCGGCAAGACCACGGTGATCGTGGAGGCAATCAAGCACCGCCTCCAGGAGCGTCCGCAGGAGCGGATATTGGTGTGCTCCCACAGCAACCTCGCCGTCGACAACGCCCTGGAGCGGCTGGCCGGGACCCCGGGGTTGCGCGCCGTCCGAGTGGCCAAGGCGGAGCGCGTCCATCCGGCCGTCGACAGCTTCCGGGTGGAGGACGAGGATGACGACCGGCTGCTCAACGCCAACGTGTTCTTCGCGACCTGCGCCACCGCCGCCACCTCCTCGATCACCACCGACGAGACCTTCGACCTGGTGATCCTGGACGAGGCCAACAAGGCCAGGATCGACGAGGCGCTGCCCTGCCTGCGGCTGGGAGCGGCGGTGGTCCTGGTGGGCGACCACAAGCAGCTGCCCCCGGTGGAGGACGACGCGATCTATCAGATCGTCGACGATCACCCCGAGCTGGAGGAGATCGTCGACACCAGTCTCTTCGAGCGCTGCTGGGAGGGAGGGGTGCCGGAGTCAGCCCGCTGCCTGCTGGTGGAACAGCATCGGATGCACCCGGAGATCTCCCAGTACATCAGCGCCGCCTCCTATGACAACCAGCTCGAGAACGCGCCCGAGGTGCTGCAGTACCAGTACGTCACCCGGCGACCGTTCCCGGTCGCCCTGCACATGGTCGACACCGCCGGGATGCGCGGGGTCCGAGAGCGGAGGGGGGCGGGCGGCGCCCTGCGCAACGACGCCGAGGTCAAGGTGTGCGCCCAGGTGGTCAGGCTCCTGGACGAGCGGGTGGACCCGGCGCTCTCCCTGGCGGTCATCGCCATGTACGCGGACCAGGTGGACCACCTGCGACGCTCCCTCAGCCGGCGCCACTTCCGGCGTCCGGTGCGCATCGACACCGTGGACTCGTTCGAGGGCCGCGAGGAAGACATGGTGGTGATCTCTCTGGTGCGCAGCAACGAGCGCGGCCGGATCGGGTTCCTGAGGGTCCCCAACCGCCTCAACGTGGCCATCTCCCGCGCCCGAAGGCTGGTGGTGTGCGTCGGCGACGCCACCACCCTCAGGGCTGGCGAGGAGTCGATGTACGGGCGGCTGGTGGAGTCGGCCAAGGCCTGCGGCGGCTACCTGAAGGCGACCGACCTCCTGGGCGGTCGGCGCGGCCGGGCCCAGCCCCGCCGGGGCGACCAGGAGCAGGGGGGCGACCCCGCCTCGCGGCGGCACCGGCGGCGGCGCCGGCGGCCGCCC
>JAJYWT010000145.1 GCA_021791345.1 bacterium | reverse complement strand
GTGGCCAGTTCCTGTTGCGCGCCGGTGCTGGCGGGCGTGCTGGCCCTTTCCCTCGCGGTGGCCTCGCCCCTATATGCACTCGGGCTCGGGTGGGCCTACGTCCTAGGGATGGTGGCGCCCTTGTTCGTCGCGGCGGTGCTGTGGGAACGCTTCCACTGGGACCAAGGCCCCCTGCTTCGCGTCGGCAGAGCCCCTGTACGGCTGGGCCCCTGGCAACGGCAGCTCAGCGACGTGTTGGCCGGCACGCTCTTCCTGCTCATCGCGGCAGGCATGCTTGCGGTCGGTCTGAGCGGTGGCAACACCATCACCCCCCCGTTCCTCGGCGCCTTCGACACCTGGGCAAGCACCCACTTGGGGGTCGTGGTGGGTGGGCTGAGCCACCTTCCGGTGTGGGTGATGGGAATTGCCCTCCTACTGGTGACGCTGCGGCTCGTGACATGGGCCTGGCCGCGGCGCCGGCCACAGGCCACGCATGATGAGGCCGTGGATTCCGTTTCGCAGCCGCCGACCAGCACGGGGCTCGCGCACGGGGCCGCGAGCCTCGATCAGGGGCCCAAGGAGACAGCTTGATTCCCGGGTCACTGAGCGCCACACGCGAGGCCGGGCCCAGCGGGGGGCCATTCGACGGGGCAAGAGGGGTGCCGGTCGGAGTCAACCATAGCCCGGAGTCCGGCCTGCGGCTGAACTCTCGGACGATCCAAATCGCGCTGGGGTGTCTGTGGCTAGTGGACGGGATCCTGCAGCTTCAGGCGCCGATGTTCGGCCGCGGCTTCATCTACGCCATCAACTACAACGACGTGATGAGCCAGCCGGCTGGGCTGGCTCATTTCCTGGTCTCGGTGGTCGGCATTGTGGAGCCTCATCTGCTCCTCTGGAATCCCCTGTTCGCCGCGACCCAGATCACGATCGGATTGGGCCTGCTGTATCGCCCCACGGTCCGTCCGGCCATCCTGGTCTCGATCGCCTGGGCGTTGGTGGTGTGGGTGTTCGGGGAGGGCTTGGGTGGCCTCTTCACAGGGCTGGCCACACTTCTCGGCGGCGCCCCCGGGCCGGTGCTGCTCTATCCACTGATCGGGCTGATCGCCTGGCCGACCGCGAACGCTCCCGGGCACAGCGGCTGGTGGCGGCGCGCGGGACCCTTGGGGGAGCGCGGGGCCAGGATCAGTTGGGCTGTGCTGTGGGTGGGCGGCGCGCTCCTCCAGTTGCAGCCCGTCTATCCGTACCCGGCGGTGCTGGCGTCGACGATTTCCATGAACCTGGCCAACGGCGAGCCCGCGCCGCTGGCATCCATGGACACGTTCCTGACCCGGATTGTCATCCTGGTCGGTGACCCGCTGACATTGGTGCTGGCTCTGTTGGAGGCTGCGATCGGCTTGGCCGTGCTTCGCCGCTTCCACACGCGGCTGTTCCTCGGCCTGGGGATCGCAGTGTCGATCCTGTTCTGGATAGCCGGGCAGAACTTTGGCGGTGTGCTCACAGGGACCGGGACCGACCTGGGCTCCGGACCCCTCTTCGTCCTGCTCGCTCTCGCGCTGTATCCAGCGGCTAGAGCCACGCTCGGCCACGAATCGGCCACCCTGAGCGCCGACGAGGTGACGGCGTGAACGGCGGTCCACCACCAAGTCCAGCTCCACCCGGGCTCTGGCCTATGACGTCAGCCTCTTCATCAAGTTCACGGTAGAAAGGAGAAAACATGTACACCTGTCCGATGCACCCCGACATTCAGCAACCGTCGCCGGGGCGGTGTCCCCGCTGCGGAATGGGCTTGGCACCAGCCAACGGTGCTCCGTCGGCTGGTGCCGGCCTGCGGCACATGTTTGGGATGTGCCTGAACTGGAAGGTGCTGGGTGGTCTGGGCGCCGTGGCATTAGTGATCTTTCTGCTCCGCCCGCAACTCGGCCCGTCACTGCTGCCGCTGGTGTTCGTGCTGGCATGTCCACTCTCCATGGTGCTCATGATGCGCGGCATGGGCGGCATGGGTGGGGGGCAGGCCCCGGCATTGGTTGCCTCGCCCACAGCCGAAGGCGACCGCGGCCCCGACCCAGTCGAAGTGCTCAGGCAACGCTACGCCCGCGGGGAGATCGACCATGAAGAGCTGTCCCGCCGGCTCGGCGACCTACTCGACCCAAAGCTGGGTGGGTGATCGCTCTCAGGCTCGGTCCACCCCTGGGCTCGGTAGAGCCCACTGCCCCCTCCGCGGACGATACCCATCGCCCGCGGCTCGGGAACGCGTTTGGCGGCGGAGGCCCAAAGGGGATGCGGCGATGATGACGGGAGTCTGGTCGAGTGGGTTCTGGCCGATGCTAGTGATCATGCCGGTGATGATGCTGATCGGCCTCGGCGTACTGGTGTACGCGATCCAAGGTGGGCGAAGGCACCCCTCCTGTGGGCCCGGGGACCGACGGTCCAACCTCGCCGGCGGGCTGCAGGATCCAACGCGTGTCCCCGGACCAGATCCGCTGGAGGTTCTGCGCGAGCGTTACGCGATCGGCGCGATCGACCACGAAGAGTTTGAGCACCGGGTCGAGACCTTGCTCCGCACGGACCCCAATCGGGAGCGGCCGCTCCCATGAGCCAGCACCCACCGACCAAGGTGCCACCATCCGCAGATCGTTGCAGCAGAGGATGCCGATGAGCTCAGAAGCACAGGTCCCAACCGCAGCGACTCCTCTGGGAAGCCGCCCTCCCCGCGGTAAGTCCTGGTCGAGACGGCCGCGCCGGATCGCCGCGCTGGCTCTGCTGGCACTTGTCATCGGGGTTGGGGCGACCATCGGGATCCACGCCGCCCAGGGCGTCGGCAACAGGCAGCGCGCCCAGCTGGTGGCAGCCAGGGAGCTGGCCTCCAAAGTTGTAGGGGAGGCGCGGACAGCGGGGATCAACTCCGGCTCGTTGGAGCTGTCACTGCGGCAGAGCCAACTGCCGGGCTGGACGTCGACTGCCGTCAGCCTGCTGGAGGGCGGAGGAGACCTGACCGCAGAGATGACCCGTGAGGCGGAGTCGCTGCACCGCCGGATCGCGCACCTGGAGCCCGGCCTGGGGCTCTGGGCCGAGGGCATGACCTCCATCGAGCGGGTTCGGACCGAGACCCGGGCTCAGCTCTTGGCAGCTGTAAAGGCGCTGCCGAGTCTCAAGGCCGCAGTGGAGCAGCGGACTGCGAAGCTGTCCTTGTCCGGGGCAGTCCCCGTAGCTCAGCAGAAGACAACGCTGGCGACCCTGACCTCTGCCAATACCTGGGCGGCGCAGTTGGCCCTGACGGCCAAGGCCGCCGCCGCCAAGATCGGGACCGACACGGCACTGGTGGCACAGGCGGCCCAGCTCGAGATCCCTTCTGGGAATGCGGGTCAGGAGATTCGGCAGGCGCAGAGCAAGCTGTCCACGGCAAGCTCCAGCTCCGCGGTCCAATCGGTGATGAACAACCTGTCCAGTGAGCTTCTGACCCTGGAGGTGGAGGTGCGCGCAGCCGCCCCTGGGCCGGGCCAGGTCATCGTGGTGCACTTGGCGGCGCAGACCCTGACCGCCTACGACAACGGCACCCAGGTGCTGGAGACCCTGGTCACCACCGGCCGCAAGGGGTTGCGCACCCCGCTCGGGATCGACACGATCACCTGGGAGCGGAGCCCGTACCTGTTCATCTCTCCCTGGCCGCAGGGGAATCCCTACTACTACCCACCATCGGAGGTCACCTGGGTGCTTCACTTCCTCTCCGGTGGGTACTTCATCCACAACGCGCCGTGGGAGCCCAACTCCGTGTACGGCCCGGGTTCCGAGAACGGCCCCGACGCCAGCCATGGATGTGTGCAGGTCCCCTACAACGCGATGCAGTTCCTCTGGAACTGGACTAAGATCGGGGCAACCGTGGTGGTCGCGCCGTGAACCCAGCTCAGGAAACCTCCAATAGGCCTTTCCATCTGAGCGCAGTAAGCTCAATATCTGGTAGTCAGAAGGGGCGAATGCACACAAGTTATTGTGGCCGAGGTGCAGCTACTGCACTCAGATGGCAAGGCCTTACCTCCAAAGCCCTTACCAGATCCTCTTGGACCCCGCTCAGAGATGTAGGCGGTGGGAGCCCCCCGAAGGCGGTGCCGATTTCTCCGGGAGGTCTGGCCTGTGCTGGCGACTCGCCCAGGCTCGCCGGAACCAGCGAAACCTTGAGCACGCACCGCGCATTGGCCGCTGGCTGCGGCGTGCGACCCCTTCTCCTCCACGCCCTCGACCCGACAATCACTCGCGGTCGGTTACAGGACAGCCCGTCGGCTGGACGTGGTGATCGGGGTGACGGGGGCGCCCAGAGCGGGACTTCATACCAACGGTCGAGCCGCATAGGAGGATCTCAATGAGACTGCATCTCACCCGGCGCCGCGTGACCGCCGCAGCTGCCCTGATGACCGGGGCCGTGATCGCCAAGCGGTGGCAGGGCTCTGGGGAGCGCGCGAGGTGCGCTGAGGTGCCGGGAGCCCCCGTCACACACCCGCTGTTTGCCCGTTTTTTCGCACGCTTCGCACCCATGGCTGAGGAATCGGGTATCGCCGGTCACCGTGACGAGCTGCTTGCTGGACTCAGCGGCAGGGTGGTCGAGCTCGGTGCGGGCACGGGACTCAACTTCGCCCGCTATCCCAGCTCAGTCACCGAGGTGGTGGCCGTAGAGCCAGAGCCGTACCTACGAGCCCGGGCTGTCGCCGCCGCACTCCGCGCCCCAGTTCCGGTACGGGTGGTGGAGGCAGTGGCCGACACTCTCCCCTTTGAGGACGGGGAGTTCGACATGGCGGTCGCCTCACTCGTGCTGTGCTCCGTGCCCGACCAGGCGGCTGCCCTGGAGGAATTGCGACGGGTTCTGCGCCCTGACGGCAAACTGCACTTCTACGAGCACGTGCTGGCTGAGGATCCTCGGCTTGCTCGCCTCCAACGCGGGGTTGATCTGTTCTGGCCGCACCTGGGCGGAGGCTGCCACACCTCCCGGAGCACGGTGGCCGCGATCGAGCAGGCTGGCTTCCAGGATGTCTCGTGCCGGCGTTTCCGCTTTCGCCCCTGCGTGCTCGCAGCCCCGGTCTCCCCCATGGTCATCGGACAAGCCACCCGGCCATGATCGGTTCGACCAGCGCTGCATCTGGGCCGTCTCGGCCCTCCGAGATCCCGAGCCGTTCGGCACCTGGAGCAGCTCGGGGGTTCGCGTTGGTTGTCTGCGCGCTACTCGCCATCCAGTTCCTGCTCGGGATGTACGTCAACCTCTACGTCAACCTGCCACCGGTCGGCCGCGGCGCTCGGGGAGGGGGGCAATCCATGATGGGGAGGTTCGGCACCATGTTCTCGTCCGGACCGGTGCTCATGGTCCACATGATGCTCGGCATGCTCCTCGTCGTGCTCGCGGTAGTCGCGCTCATCGTCGCAGCCGGGTCGGCGGACCGCTTCGCGATCGTTTGGAGCGCTGCGGGGCTCGCCGCCCTCCTCGTCGCCGGCTACGGGGGGATCTCGTTCTTCATGTTCGGCCACAACAACGTGGACTCCTACCTGATGGCCATCGGGTTCCTCGCGAGCTTTGCTGCCTACCTGACCGGAGCCCTCCGTACCTCTACGGCAGGCAGTCTCCTCGGATGACGGCCTCACCGGCCCGCACGGTCGCCTGATGAGACGAGATGCCCCGACCACCTGCACCACCAGCAGAGCGCATGAACCTCTGGCTCGACGAGGCCGGGAATTGGAACGGCGTGTGCGCTGGGAATGCCGCGATCCCCTCGTCCGCTTCGCCGATCCTTCGCTGGTTCTTCACAGCCGCCATTTAGGCTGAGCAGCATGAACACAGCCACGAGCGACTACACCGATCGGACGGCGACCCCCTCGCAGCATCACCCAGGGTGGAGAGGCTGGCGCGGCTTGACCATTGCCGTGGTCCTGGGCGGGGGTCTTCTCATGGGAGGCGGGATCGCATACGCGGCGGGATCCATCTCCTCCCCCACCTCAGCCACAGGTACCGGGAACCAGATCCCATCGCCGGGAACCCTCAGGTCCTCGGGTGGCTACGGGTCGGGCATGATGGGTGGATCAACAGGTGGCTCAGGTGGCTACGGGTCGGGCATGATGGGTGGATCAACAGGTGGCCCGGGTGGCTACGGAGCGGGAATGACAGGCGGTTCGCCGTCGGTGACCTCGGCAAGCGCCCTCAGTCGTCTGGTGACCAGTTTGGTTCCCGGGACGAGTGTCGACCCAGCTGCAAACCGCATCACCTACCACACCAGCCAGGTGGACTTGGTCATGGTCGGAGCTCCACCGGGGAGATCTGGCATGTACTGGCAGGCGGATGGCAGGGTGAACCCGACCATCGTTATCCCAGCAGGTAGCTCGGTGACGGTCAACTTTGCCGACGGGGACCCCGGAACAATCCACGGTTGGGAGCTGACCACGGCTGGCCCCCCGTTCCCAGTCATGGCAATGATGGCTGGACAAATAGCGGCCCCAGGGGCCTTCGCCATGCCGGTGAACCCTCCTTCGGCCTCCAACTGGTACGGCCGGACGCTCCACTTCACAGCGCCCCCTCCGGGCACCTACCACTACATTTGCCCAGTCCCAGGCCACGCCGCCTCGGGGATGTGGGGCACTCTGGTCGTTGCCTGAAGACCTCTATCCGCACCGATGTCAGGCGGGTGGTCCGAAGCGACGGTATGCGTTGGCAAACGCCCCCGGCTCGGCGTACCGCGGAGCCTGGCCGAGCGGCCGGTCGCTGTTCAGAAAGTGTCTTTCGTGATTACGTCGGATGGCCCATCCAGCCGCGTCAGCAAATCCTCCCACCACTACTACAACGTCGGTTGATTCCACGACCCGCTCGCAAGCGCCCGAAGCGCGGGTCTTCGCAGGCTGCGTTTCTCAGCACCCACCTGGGCGCGGTGGTCAACCTCAAGCAGCCGGTGCCCCGATCAGACAGCGCCGGCAGCGTTGTGCGCTTGCGAAGGTACCCTGTACCCCCAGTTCGCTCGCCGGGTGGAGTAGGGGAAGTGATACAGGAGAGGGGACAGAGCCGCGAGGATCGCGAAGCTGTCGGCTGGGTTGCTCCGGAGTTCGAGCGTCGCATGGAGATCCTCCTCATTGCGATGACCGTCGTGGACCCACGGCTCAGCCCGCGCCAGAGCGGGGGCCGGCTGACCCTCTTCCGGAGCCAACCCGCGGCAGCCGGGGATGCTGCTCGAGCGCCCGCCAGTTGCACCTGGTACCGCACGAAGTAAGGGGTACTGATGGCCCGCCTTAGGCACAGACTCGTGACAAGTTGTGGTGACGTGTGCCTGGCCAGGCGTCGTCACAACCAAGCCGCCTCGACGCCGCTCTCGCGTCTGGCTTGCCCCAGCCCTCTCGCGTCAACTTCCTGAGGTCTCCGAGGGTCATGGGGAGAGCGAGCGTGCTGGTGGTGGATGACGAGCGCAAGATTCGCGATGTGGTCGCTCGCTACCTCGAAGCAGCCGGTTTCGCAGTCCTGATCGCAGATTCCGGCCAGAGAGCACTTGAAGTGGCGGCCCGAGCCCGCCCAGACCTGGTGGTCCTCGACCTCATGCTCCCGGACCTTTCTGGTGAGGAGGTGCTCCGTTCCCTCCGGGCCCTGGACGAGGTGCCGATCATCGTCCTGACGGCCAAGTCCTCCGAGGAGGACCGCGTGGCCAACCTTCGCCAGGGTGCTGACGACTACCTTGTCAAACCGTTCAGCCCCCGCGAACTCGTGGCTCGAGTCGAGGCCGTGCTCCGCCGGAGCGCGCCGCTCGCAGCCGGGGAGCTGGCGTTCGACCAGGGGCGGTTGCGTATCGACAGTGAGGGGCGAGGCGTGATCGTGGCTGGGGACGGGGTGGACCTCACCAGGACCGAGTTCGACCTGCTTCTCGCCCTGGCCCATACGCCGGGTCGAGTCTTCAGCCGTTACGAGCTGCTGAACCGGGTCCAAGGTTCCGACTACGAGGGCTACGAGCGCACCATCGATGCCCACGTGAAGAACCTCCGGCGCAAGCTTGGCGACGATCCGCGCCAACCCCGATTCGTGGTGACCGTGCCAGGAGTCGGCTACAAGCTTGGGGTCAGCCGCGATGGCTAGGAGATCCTCCTACGCGCTCCGTTTGGCCTTGGCTTTCGCGGTGGTGGCCTTGGTGGCCGCCGGGATCACCGCGCTGCTGGTGAACCTCGCATTTGGGCAGCAATTCGGTGCTTATCTCTCCGCCCAGCAACAGGCGGAGGGTCACCGGATCGTCTCCGAGCTGTCCTCCTCGTACCTGGCTGAGCGGGGTTGGAGCCAGGCAGCCCTGCAGCCCGTCGGAGCCGCAGCGGCCATGGAGGGCGTGGACCTGACTATCGAGAACGGACACGGCCAGATGCTGTGGCCAACGACGACCAGCGCTTCCAGCGGGATGGCCGCGATGGATCGAGCGATGATGGGTAGCGGCAAATTTGGGGCTGCCGTGCACCTGCCAATCTTGGTGGACGGCAGAGTGGTCGGTACGGCTGTCGTCGCTTTCTCCGGAGGGGGTCAGTCCGGGGCTGACACTGCCCTTCGTGGCTCGGTCGACCGCCTCGCCGCCCTCGCCGCCCTCATTGCCACACTCGTCGCTTTGGCGGTCGGCACCTTACTGGCCCGCCGGGTGACCGGGCCGGTCCGGGCCCTCACCGCCGCGGCGAAATCCCTGGCGAGCGGCGACTGGTCCGCCCGGGTGGACTCGATGCGGACCGACGAGCTCGGCGAGATGGCTCGAGCCTTTGACCACATGGCCGAGACGTTGTCGGAGGAGGACTCGCTGCGGCGGACCTTCATCGCCGACGTGGCCCACGAGCTGCGAACCCCTCTAGCCGTGGTCCGGGCCGAACTCGAAGCGCTCGAGGACGGGCTCACCCCGCTCGGCCCAGCCGCTCTCGCGTCCTTTGCCGAGGAGGTGGAGCGCCTGTGTCGGCTTGTCGGCGACCTGGAGACGTTGGCGTCGGCGGACGCAGCCGGCTTTTCGCTCCACCTTCAGCTTCAACCGCTGGCGCCCGTGGTGGAGGGGGCGGTCAACGGTTTCGCCGGCACGGCCCAGGCCAAGGGGGTGCAGATTGGGCTTCACCTCGATGTGGACGCGCTGGCTAAGATCGACGGCACTCGGATGGCCCAAGTGGTTGCGAACCTTGTCTCCAATGCCCTTAAGTTCACTCCGGCGGGCGGCAGGGTCGATCTCCGGCTCCACCAGGAAGGCAACTTCGCGGTGCTTGAGGTCGCCGACACAGGGCCCGGCATCCCCCCCCAGGACGTGGGACACGTCTTCGAACGCTTCTGGCGTGGGGGCGCGCCACACGCCGGAGGATCAGGGATCGGGCTCGCCGTAGTACGTGGGCTCGTCGACGCCCATGGAGGCCATGTGGATGTGACAAGTGAACTTGGGAAGGGTGCAGCATTCACCGTCCGCCTGCCCCAAGCCGGGGCCCCGCTCCCAAGGGCGATGATCGACCAGACGGCCTCCGTCACACCCATAGTTTGACGGCGGTCGCCCAGATACATCGCGACCGGGATCTGCCCCTGACCACCACGGGCAGGACAGCACAACCGATCAAGCTGGCAACCGCCTGCACCGAGATGCCGCCACCAGGCCTGCGCAGGGGTACTGGCACTGTCCCAGGTCAACCACCATCTTGGGCAAGCCCCGCCTCGCCACCACCCGCGCCAGACCCCGCCGATCACTGCCTCGGATCCAGCAGCAGAGAAGACGACGCCAGCGCGTCAGTAATCCCACAACCTCGGTGCCAACCCCGGAGTTCAAGGGGCGCCAACGGCCCACCGGCTGCACCGATCGCTGGCTCTAAACGCATGCTCCCCACAGATCCTCTCGTCCCCTCTGTCTGACAACTAGTCCCCGGTAGTAGTATTGGGACTCTGGAGCCTCTCGGACCTCACCGAGAACTGGAAGCCTCCTGCTTTTGCGACACAGCTAGGGACTACTATGAAGACTGCAAGATCGACGCCGGAGGCGTCGCGCCCCGGCGCCTCCGTTGGGCCTGCGCGCCAACGACCGGAGCCGGCCGGCCAGATGCCGACACTGGTCCCACAGTCCGACGAGAACGGCGACCCGCAGGCGTTGACCGCAAGTTTCTGGTTCGATTCCGGCCACGCTGGGAGGCCGTACTCCGCGACCGTCCGGTTCTCCGGGCGCCGTGTCGGCGTTGCCGGACTCCGTGGCCGCAAGGACGCATTCATCCACGACGAGAGCATCGACGGCATCGTCCCCAACAGTGGGCCAGTGTCCATCTCAGCCCGCATCGACGGTATCAATCCGGGCGAATGGACCGTCACCGCCGAGCTCCTGAGCCCCGTGGGCACGGCCGGTAAGGTGCGACGGTCCGCAGCCTCCTCTCGTTGGCGCCGGCGCACGCTGGCTCCCGCGAGCTGGTCATGGCGGCGGTGGGCGCTGGGGACCGCCCCTGCCTCGCCGGTCCGGGCTCGCTTGGCTCCGCTCACGGGCTTCGACCCCCGGCCCGCCGTCATTCCCGGGAGCTACACGTTCCTGGTCACTCTGGGTGTCCTGGTCGGGCTGCTCATGCAGCATTCCCTGGCCACGCATGAGCACGTGACGCCCGGCAGAGTCCTGATCGCCTCGCTGCTGGCGGTGGCGGCCGGTCTGGTGGGAGCGAAGCTGTGGTACCTCGCTCTGCACCTACGGTCGTGGCGGGAGTTCGGTGCGGACGGATGGTGCATCCAAGGCTTCCTCCTCGGCGCCGCCGTGGCCCTGGTAGCCGCCACCGCGCTGCTGCATCTCCCACTGGGGAGTGTGCTCGATACCAGCGCCCCCGGTCTGTTCCTCGGAATGGCCGTGGGCAGGCTCGGCTGCTTCTTCACCGGTTGCTGTGCCGGTCGACCGACCGCTGCACGCTGCGCGGTGTGGTCATCGGATCGCCGAGTCGGAGCGCGCCGAATTCCCACGCAGCTATATGAGTCGCTCGGGTCGGCCGCGATCGGCCTGTCTGGGTGGTTTGTGGTCCTTCACACCCCTCTTGCGGTGCCCGGCGGTCTGTTCGTAGCGTCCTTCGCGGCCTACACACTGTGGCGGCAACTCCTGCTGCCACTTCGGGCGGAGCGGCGCCGGACCAAGGCGGGGGCGGCTGTCACCGGAGGACTGGCCGCGGTCGTCCTCAGTGCCGCGGTGGTGATGTTGGCCGTGGGAGGTCGCTGACCATCATCCATCACCGCCGACTGCGACTCTGGAAGGCGCCACGTTCCACTCGTCGCGCCGGGGCCTACCAACGTCCGTCTGACTTGTATAACACAGGTTCCGAGAGGCTCGCCCCGCTTGCCGCCATTCTCATGCTAGCCGTGTTGGCCGGCTGTGGCGCTGGTCCCCACAGCCCCGTGGTCACAAGCCATGCGCCGGTGCCTGCCTGCACCGACCACCAGCTCGTGGCCACATTAGGATCTGTCCTGAGTGTTCCCAATGGCGTCGAAATTGCGGTGCTCACCTTCGCGGATCGCTCGCGCCAGACGTGCGGTGTTGAAGGAAAACCCGAGATCACGCTGGTGGGAAGCGGTGGCCAGCCGGTTGCCTATGAGGCGCGCACCGCTCCGTTGCCAGCGACTAGCGTCTCGCGGATCGTTCTGGAAGCTGGGGTCGCCCCCGCACCTTCTGGTGGACCCGTCCCTGGGACAGCGGTCGTGAACATCGCATGGGGCCCCCAGCAGCCGGCTACGGGTGGCGGTAGCTGTGTCACCGCTGCCACGCCGGTGACCGCCATCAAGGTCGGCGTGGGCGGCAGCCGCTCCCCCATCACGCTTGCCCTTCCAGTCCGTGTCCACATGGCGATCTGCGGCTGGCTCGCTATAAGCACCTTTCAGCCCGGGCCCGCTTGAGGCATACAGCGCACTAGATCGGAGGACAATCAGCCCTTGGCGAGAGATCTCGTAGGTTGGCAGGGTACCCGCGCGTACCTACGGGGAGTGTCGACTTGTCCGGCGGCGTTGATGACCACCGGGGGGAGCACTGTCTTGGTCCAGGAAGTCCTCGGGGCCATCGGTGAACCTATCCCGGCAGCCAGTCGAGCAGAAGTGGTAGTTGCGGCCCGTGTCGCTGGCATGCCCGGCGGTGGCGGGCGCTATCGACTTCTGGACCTTGTGCGTACCGCACACGACATTCTTGGCGTAGCCGGCGCCGCCCCGGAGACGGTCCCGCTTGCCATAGAGCCAGAAGAGATACCCGAACACGAGTAGGGCGACGAGATTGAGAACGCTCGTGTACTCAAGATGAAGACCGAGTGGGACGATGCCGGTCGGGGTGGGGTCGCTACTTCCCAGGCGGGCCAAACCGAAGAGCACGTGTGCGTCGGGGTAGGCCGGTTTTTCACTGGCGCGTGGCTACTTTCGCGGACCCCATCGAGGTCGGGTTTGCCTCTGCTGGCTATCGTGCGCCGAGGATGGCGGCCCACTCAGGAGAGGGACGTGACTCACGGCCGCAGCCAATTCAGTTGGATGCGGCTCTTGGGCGGGAACTCACCTCTCGGCGCCACCTTCCCTTTCCAGGGTGTAGTGCTGCGGATCGGCTTCGAAGCGCTCCTGGCAGGACCGACTGCAGAAGAAGTATGTGGCGCCCGCACGGATGATGCTCCCCGCCGCAGATGACTCCTCGATCACCATGCCGCAAACCGGATCTGTCGTCTTTGTCATCGGCCTCTCCTCTTGGGTCTCACCGAAACCAGCTGGGTCACGTGTGTTCGTAGTCTCGCGCTGTTCTGCCCCGGAAAGTATGCCGGGCGGCGGTCACTGTTCCGCCCCCAGCTACCACCCACTGGCAGTCGGGAGCGCCGAGGAGGCAGCGATTGAGTCCGTGTGGGGCCGTCCCGATCTCCAGGTGTTCAGTCGGCTTGCATTGGACACCACCGAGAGGGATGACAGAGCCATCGCTGCGGCCGCAATCATGGGTGACAGCAGGATCCCGAAGGACGGGTAGAGCACGCCGGCGGCGATCGGAATCCCGATCGTGTTGTAGCCGAAGGCGAGCCAGAGGTTCTGGCGGATGTTGTGCATGGTCGCCCGCGACAGTCCGATGGCGGTGGGGATGCCGGAGAGCGCCCCGGACATCAGGGTGATGTCCGCGGCCTCGATGGCAATGTCGGTGCCGGTGCCGATGGCCAAACCCACATCAGCCCGAGCGAGCGCGGGGGCATCATTGATCCCGTCGCCGACCATGGCCACCCGGCGTCCCTCCCCCTGAAGCTGCGCCACGACGCCGGCCTTCTCCTCAGGCCGAACCTCGGCGAAGATCCGCTCGATCCCCACCTGGTGTGCCACCACCTCGGCGGTGGCACGCGCGTCCCCGGTCAGCATCACGACCTCCAGGCCGAGCCGCCGCAGGCTCGCCACCGCCTCTGCGGAGTCGGGCTTGATCGTGTCGGCGACTGCCATGACTCCTGCCGGGCGCCCGTCGACGGCGACCAGCATCGAAGTCTTTCCGTCCGCGGCGAACCCGGCGGCCTGCTCCTGCAAAGGCTCGACTCCGGTCACCTCCTCGGCGGCCATGAGGGCGGCGTTGCCGACCGCCACCGAGTGGCCGCCCACCTCCGCCTTGACGCCCTGGCCGGTCACCGAGACGAATTCGTCCACTTTGGCGAGAGGCAGCCTGCGGTCCCGTGCCGCAGCCACAACCGCGGCGGCGACTGGGTGCTCGGAGTTGGCCTCGGCCGCAGCCACCAGGCCGAGCAGCTCGGCCTCGGAAGACGCCCCCACAGCAACGATGTCGGTGAGGCTCGGGCGCCCCCGGGTGATCGTACCGGTCTTGTCGAGCACTACGGTGTCGAGCTTGCCTGCGCTCTCCAGCGCCGCTGCAGAACGGATCAGGATGCCCTCGGTGGCCGCCTTACCGGTGCCGATCATCACCGCCAGCGGCGTGGCCAACCCCAGGGCGCACGGGCAGGCGATGATCAACACGGTCACCGCCACCACGAGAGCGTCGATGAAGACCGGCGGCGGCCCAATCACGTACCAGAAGGCGAATGCGGCCAGAGCCACGAGCACCACACTGGGGGCGAAGAAGTAGGCGATCCGGTCCACCAGGCGCTGGATGGGAGCCTTCGATCCCTGCGCCCGACGCACCAGCTCCACGATCTGGGCCAGGACAGAGTCGGACCCTACGCGGGCAGCGCGGATCCGTAGTGATCCAGTCCCGTTCACGGTGGCTCCGGTCACGACCTCGCCCGGACCCTTCTCAACCGGCATCGGTTCCCCGGTCAGCATTGATTCGTCGATGGTGGAGTGCCCGTCCACGACCTCCCCGTCAACGGGGACCTTCTCCCCAGGCCTCACGAGGACCAGATCCCCCAACTGGACTTCCTCCAGAGGGATCTCGAATTCGCTGTCATCGCGAATCACCCGGGCGGTCTTGGCCCGCAGCCCGAGCAGGGACCGGATCGCCTCCCCGGTGCCAGCTTTGGCCCTGGTCTCCAAGAGGCGCCCGAGGAGGATCAGGGTCACGATGAATCCCACCTCCTCGAAGTAGACGCCCCGGAACCGCGCTGGGGCAATCGCCGGCGCGGTGGTTACCACCAGGCTGTATAGGAAGGCCGCCGAGGTGCCCAAGGTGATCAAGGCATTCATCTCGGCGTTGCGGTGGATCAGAGTCAGCACCCCGGTGCGCAGGATCGGCCAGCCGGTGTAGAGGTACACAGGGGTGATGGTGGCGAAGCCGAACCAGGAATTGGTCAGGACCCCGGGCAGCCAGGCGGCATGGAGGAAGTCGTGGGCCATGACCCCGAACAGCACGGGGGCGGTGAGGATGGCCCCCACCACTACCCTCCCGGTGAGGTCCCGCAGTTCCGCCCGGCGCTCGGCCGCCTCCGGATCTCCCGCCGCCGCGTCGCCACTCCGAGGCCGGGACGTCCCGTCGTACACGAGCGGCGGCACGACACAGCAGCTGGACGCCGACTCGCGATGCCCATCCGCCGCCACTGGTCCGGCGGTCGACGATGCTCCGCCGCCTGCCTCCTTGACAATCACCACCCCATGCACCATGTTCATGCCGCAGGCGAAGCCATACTCGCCCGGCCGCTCAGGGCGGATCGTGACCGCGGTGGTGGCAAAAGCCGGGATTTCCTGGTTGATGCCGAAGTCGGGCATCACGACCCGGGAGGTGCAGTCACCTGTCTCCTGGCGATCGAACAGAAGGCGCAGTGGCACCCCTGCCTGGGCACGGATCCGGCTGGGGGAGTAGCCGCCCTTCACGGTTACCTTGACCTCCGCCTCTCCAGCGACCACGGCCGCGCTGATCTCCGGCTTGGGCCCGAAGAACCACCACCCGAGTCCGGTCCCCAGCGCGATCACCAGCAAGACTACGATCAGGTGAGACACGGCCACTGTGGATCCCTCCTCAATTCCGCAGCGAAGGGCGTGGCGACTCGGGCCTCAGACCCGCAGTTATTAGGGTTCCCGTTCAACGTAAGCCAAATGGGCCCCGTTCATTGGCATACCCTCCAGACAGGCCGACGGCTGCATCCCGTGACCGCCCTTGGCTGTTCCCGATGTCACCCGCTGGCCGAGCGTTCAGGTCGTCGGGTAGCCGATCTCGGCAAGCTTGGCCCGCAGGACACCTGTGTCGGTCGCCTCATCGTCGAAGTCGATCTGGACTTGTCGCGCGGCCACGTCGACGGCGACGCGGCGCACGCCGGGCTCGCCACGAAGGTCGCCCTCGATGTGTGCCTTGCAGTGGCCGCAGGAGATGTCGGGAGCGTGCAGGTCGATCGTTGCCATGGATGCTGGTCCTTTCACTTCCGGATCCGTCTGGGGTGCAGCCCCAGAGCCGCCGTAATCGGGGTATGTCGGGGGCGCAGGCAAGATCACGCTGCCTGTGCCCTGGGTGTGTGGTAGGTGAGCGGTACCGCGCCCTTGGATCGTCCGAAGCGCCGCAGGCGGAGCGCGTTCATCACGACCGACACCGAAGACAGGGCCATCGCGAGTGCCGCGAAGATCGGTGGCAGGACCCCGAACGCGGCGAGCGGCACGAGCACCGCGTTGTAGCCGAACGCCCACCCGAGGTTCTGCCAGATGATGCGCCGCGTCGCTCTAGCCAGCGCGATCGCATCGCCCACCGCTCCGACGTCACCATGCACCAGCGTGATGTCGGCCGCTGCCATCGCCACCCCGGTGCCGCTTCCGATCGCGATGCCGACATCTGCAGCCGCCAGCGCGGGGGCGTCGTTGATGCCGTCCCCCACCATGGCCACGTGGCCGTAGCGCTCACGCAAGTGGGCGACAAGGCTCGCCTTGTCCTGGGGTCGCAGCGGTGCCCGCACATCGTCGATCCCGACCTCAGCGGCCACTGAATGGGCGACCACCTCGGCATCTCCGCTTGCCAGCACCACGGCAAGGCCGAGCGAACGCAGGTGGGCCACGCCGGCTCGCGCGTCCTCACGGATCGGGTCCGCGACCCCGAGAACCAACCGAAGGGTCCCTCCGATAACGACGCCTACGGGTGTCCGACCGCTCTTGGCCAACCGTTCAGCCGGCGCCGCTGCCGCTTCGACAGCGGTGCCGTCGGAGGCGAGCCATGCGATCGAGCCGATCCGGACCGGCTCACCGCCCACCACTCCTGCCACGCCACCACCAGGCACCACCTCGACACCACTTGCCGCTGCGAGCTGGAGCCCTCGGGATGTCGCCCCGGCGGTGACTGCCCGGGCGAGGGGATGTTCGGAGGCAGCTTCGAGCGCGGCTGCGACGCCAAGGGCCTCAGTGCCATCGGTGCCGTCGAGGGCCACGAGGTCGGTTACCTCGGGATGGCCGAGGGTCAAGGTGCCTGTCTTGTCGAGGACCACGACGCCGATGTCCCGGATGCGCTCGAGGGTCTCGCCCCCACGCACGAGCAGGCCGCGCTCGGCACCGCGACCAGTGCCAACCATCACCGCTACGGGTGTGGCGAGTCCGAGCGCGCAGGGGCAGGCCACGACGAGGACAGCGACCGCGGGGATGAGCGCGACGACGGCCGAATGCCCCGTAGCGATCCAGCCCACGAAGGTGAGCGCGGCCACGGCCAGGATGACCGGCACGAAGACCGACGAGACGCGGTCTGCGAGGCGCTGCGCGTTGGATTTCTCCGCCTGGGCCTGTTCGACTAGGCGCAGGATCCGAGCAAGCGTCGTATCGACCCCAACCCGGCGCACCCGGGCCACAAGGGGCGAGAGCCCGTTCACCGTACCCCCGGTCAGGTCGTCACCTGCGTGCTTGGCGACCGGAACCGACTCGCCGGTGAGCATCGACTCGTCCACCCTGCCCTCGCCATCGACCACAAACGCATCGGTTGGGACCCGCTCACCCGGGCGCACCATCACCACATCTCCGGGCTGCAGGCTCGCCACCGCGACATCGGTCACGCTCGTGGTATCGAGTGGGCCCGACTCTCGCTGCCCGGGTGCACCTCTTCGAGCAAGCAGGTGGGCAACCTCGGGTCGGAGCCCCGCCAGCGCCTCGATCGCCTCGCCGGCCCGGCCCCGGGTGAGGAGTTCGAGGTACTTGCCCACCGCGATGAGCGTCACGATGAGGGCTGCCACGTCGAAGTAGATGGCCCGGCCTGGCAATGCGAATACGGCAACGACGGAGTAGACGAGAGCCACGGTCGATCCGAGGGACACGAGGGTGTCCATGTTCACCGACCCGTGCCGCGCCGTTCGCAACGCACCTCGGTGGAATATCCACCCCACCAGCGCCCAGACCGGTACGGCTAGAGCAAGCTGTGCCCAAGGTGACCACGCGGCATGGGGAAAGCCGTAGGCAGCGACAATCACCCCGGCAGAGCCGCCGGCGCCGAAGGCAAGCAAGGCCCGCCGGCGCGCGAGCTCCGCGACCCGGCGTGTCCGCCGCTGGGCTGCCTCAACGGCCGGATCTGCCGCTGGGATGGCGAGGCTCGCCTCGTAACCTGCGGCGCGCACGGCACCGACCAGTGCCTCAGCATCGATGGGGCCCAGGATGCTCACCTCGGCCGCCTCGGTCGCGAGGTTCACACGCGCCCTTGCGACCCCGTCTACCTTGGCGAGCGCGCGCTCCACCCGCATAACGCAGGAGGCACAGGTCATGCCCGCAACCTCGAGCACGATCGGAGCCCACGGCGTCGCCGTGTCGCTCGCGTCGCTCGCGTCGCGCGTCGAACTCGTTGTGGTCTGCGCCGTCGGGGTCGTCATGAGCGACTCACCTCCTCGACTCCACGGGGAGCGGGGCGCTCACCGCCGTGTCAGCGGTGTCAACTTCGAGGAAGTCTGCCAACTGGCGGAAGTCGGTCAGGCTGGAGTTGAACCGGAGAGCCTCCATCAGCTCGTCGATCTTCTCGCGTCCCTTCCCTGTCTGGATCGCCTCGGACACACACGTCTCGAGGTGATTGCGCAGGAGGAGACGGTTGACCCTCTCAAGCGAGGCTTGAAGCGCCGCGATCTGTTTCATCAACTCAGGGCAATAGCGCTCCGCCTCGACCATGCCCAGCACCGCGTCCAAGTGCCCCCGCACGGTCTTGAGTCGGACTAGGGCGTCGCGCTTGTAACTCTCGATCATCTCATCGACTCCAATTGATCATACCACCCCACCCAGGGTGGGTGGCCGCTCAATCAACCCGGCTCGCCAGAGATGCGACAGTACTGCCTCGAGGCAGCAGGCTTGGGAGCGGACCTACTGGCAATCATCTCCGGGGCCCTTCCGGCGCGGTCCCAGGCGGAGCGGGACCCCAGGACTCCTGACATGGGGCAGTAGTTGATGCAGCCTGAAGGCCTCGGCCGCCCGGCCGATTAAGAGATCGCAGAGGCAGGAAGTGTGGTTCTCCAAGCCTCGATGGCCGGAAGCCACGCTGCAACAATTTTGGCCCATGCTGATCTCG
Source organism: bacterium (assembly GCA_021791345.1). The sequence continues at coordinate 1,663 of JAJYWT010000145.1, read as the reverse complement.
CCCGAGCACCATCCTGAGTTCAACTCCCACTGGGCCTAACGCACTATGTCAGGAGTCCTGGTGTCGGCGCCAGAGTCGACGAGACCAATGGTCCTGCAAGACCTGCCTTTGTGCCCGAGGCTCACCAGGACGCAGGGGGCGAGTGCCCCACCAGGCACGGGCACCGAATACCCGGACTCCGCAGGATACTTGACCGTGCGCACCGTCTAGAGATACAGACTCGCAGCCACCTTGGCCGGAGCAAAGCCAAGGAACGCGTCTTCGATCCCCAACCTCGCGGCCCGTTTCACCACGGCGGAGAGGTCCACCCCGTGCGCAACTACACGACCGTCAAGAATGGCAACCCACTCGGAAGGAAACTGCTTCACAAGCTCCGCCAAGTGCTCTTGGAACCACGCCATGGCGGCAATGCCATGGGCCTCGTCCTCTTGTGGAGCAGAGGTTGCGGCCACGCCGGCTGATGGCGCGGTCCAGTCCGTGTGCACGTCGGGTGTCCATGCCACTGCATTTGCGACCGCCCCCCGTGCCGCCACGACCTCATCAAGTGTGGAAGTCGCGGTCCATCGTGACGCCATGGACGGCACCTCGAATGGCGTGCGTGACTTCGGACGGGCTGCGGGCATACGTAATGTGGGTAGTACGTTGGCCCTGATGGGGCCCACCACCGTCATGTCGGCCCTCCGGGAGGCGCTGGGCGCGGGGTATCGAGTCCATTCTTCTCAAGCTGGTCCAAGATAGAGCCGACCGTCCTCTGCCAGTGTGTCGGGGCGAAAGCGAAGCGTGCCACTACCTTCCCCTCCATCTCGTCAGGGAAATCCCCAGAGGAGCGGTTGGCCAGCGAAGGGTCCATGTCAACTCGGATCACGCTGACCAAGAACTCAGCGCCCGTGTAGATCACGGAGAGGCTCGTCGCGTACTCGACCGGAATGCCCTGCCCCGAGCCGACTTGGACCCGCACCTCCTTCGCCACCTTCTGACCACCCGGTGCTGGTCTCTTCTTCCCCACGGCTGGGAGTATATCCACAGTGGGCACGAATCAGTCCCTGCGGCGACCACCGAGGCCGCCCCTCCATCACCGCCGTGCCGCCCCCGCCCGTGGAGCCAAGGCGGCCTGCCAGCCCCCTCGTGTCGTCCAGCGCCATCTGCCGCCCGTCACCCGCTCAGCCCGGGCCTCGGAGAGCTCGGTCACCAGCTCGGCCACGGTTACCAAACGGAAGGGCGTGGGCGATCTGGAGCTGGATGGCCCAGCCGGGGATCAGGCGAAGACAGGGATATCGTGGGCCGCGAGCAACCGCCCGACTTCCTCACTCTCCGGCAGATCGTCGAGATCTACACCCTGGCTCACGTTGAGGAGTTCGATCCCCAAGGGCACACCCGAGGAGTCATAGTCGATCCGCCGCTCTGAACCGAGATCCTCCCCGTATGCGTAGGTGCCCTCCCTCAGGGTGATGTAGATCGCATTGGCTTCTCGATCATGCTCTAGACGCATGGCATATGGCCCTCAGTCGGCTGCCGTGATGATCCGGGGTGGCTTCGAATCCTTGGCCACCACCACTTTCACACGACGGCCGCCGGGATGGCCTATCAGGATCAGGTTGCCTTCCCGGTCCGGGTAGCTCGTGTGGTGGTCGGCAAGCACCGTCTCCACCTCGTCGTCCGATAT
>JAJYWT010000238.1 GCA_021791345.1 bacterium | reverse complement strand
GCTCGGGAGGCTGGCTACGCTGTGGCCCGGGTGGACTCGGCTGCGACCAGGGTCCACCTGCTGGAACAGGTGTTCTTCGCAGTCGCCCGCCAGGTCGAGTGGGACGAGCTGGCGGAGGTCGCCGCCCGCCGGGCGCTTCGGGAGGCCGGGTATCCCGAACCTGAGGATGGCGGGATCGCGATCGACCGGCTGGCCGCGCACTACCAGGTGGAGCCGGGGGAGCTCAAGCGCGACGTCGACCGCCAGCTTCAGCGGCTGGTGCACCACGATTACGCCATGGTCAACGAGTTCCGTACAGCCATGCTGCGGCTGTGCCAGGCTCAGCTGCGCAGCGGCCAGGTGGTCGGCGCAGAGCACGCGGCCGTGCTCGACTGGCTTCGCGGCGACCTTCGACAGATCTCGGTCTTGAAGTCGGCTCTGATCTTCCGGCGGATCGATCGGCACAATGCCCGCCACATGCTCTTCTCGCTGGCCCACTGGCTCTCCGTCAACCAGCGCGCCGGCCTGGCGGTCACCCTGGACATCCGCCGGCTGGGGCTCGCCCGCCGCCCCAGCGTCTCCGAGCGCTCGGGGCACTACTACACCAGGACGGCCCTCCTGGACGCCTACGAGGTCCTCCGCCAGCTGGTCGACAATACCGATGAGATGGCCAACTGCATGGTGGTCGTGGTGGCGTCCCCCGCCTTCCTCACCGACGCTCACCGCGGCATCGACGCCTACCAGGCGCTCAAGCTGCGCATCTTCGACGAGGTGCGCGACCAGCACCGGGACAACCCCTTCTCCTCGCTGGTCCGACTGGGACCAGCTTGACCGACCCCACCCTGGTGGAGCGGCGGAGGGCGCTGGAAGCGCTGCGGGCGGGGGTCCCCAACCGGGACGCGGTCACGGTGCTGGGCTCCATGCAGCAGGGGGTGGAGGACCGCTTCAGCCAGTTGCTCTCGGCCCTCGGGGCCCTTCCCGAGGGTCCGACTCCTGGGGGAGTCCTGATCGGGGGAGGATTCGGGTCCGGCAAGAGCCACGTCCTGGAGCACCTCGCCCACGTCGCCCTGTCAGAGGGCTTCGTGGTTTCCAAGGTCGTCATCTCCAAGGAGACGCCCCTGCACGACCCGGCCAAGGTGTACCGCGCTGCGATCGACGCGGCCAAGGTTCCCGGTCGCCCCGGGTCGGCCCTCGGCGAGATCACGGGAGGCCTCAAGGTGGATTCGGCGCCGTACGCCGCCCTCTACCGTTGGGCCCACCAGCCCGAGTCCCCGGTCGACAGCCGCTTCGCCGCCACCCTCTTTCTCCACGAGTACGGGCGGGGCGACGAGGAGTTCGTCGACCGGATCGTGCGCTTCTGGGCCGGAGACCCTCTGCCGGTCTCCGACCTCAGGAGAAGGCTGCGGGAGGCCGGGGCCTCCGCCACCTACCGGCTGGGGGCGATCCGGGAGAAGGACCTGTGCCGCCAGCGGTTCCGCTTCGTCTCCCGGCTGATACAGGCGGCCGGGCACGCTGGCTGGATCGTCCTCCTGGACGAGGTGGAGCTCATCGGCCGGTACGCCTTCCTGCAGCGAGCCCGGTCCTACGCCGAGGTGGCGCGCTGGGTGCGGGGCGAGCGCGAGGACCCGGAGGCGCCCCTGGGCGCGGTGCTCACCACCGTCGACGACTTCGAGGCTCAGGTCTTGGTGGGCAAGAACGACGTGGAGCTCGTCCCCAACCGGCTGCGCGCCAAGGGGACCGCGGAGGCGGAATCGTTGGCGCGCCAGGCCGAGATCGGGATGCGGATCCTGGAGCGCGATCAGGTGCCGCTGCAGCCCCCGAGCCGAGAGGAGCTGGATCGCACGTACGCCCAGCTCAAGCAGATCCATGGCCAGGCCTACTCGTGGGACCCGCCGGACGTCGCCGGGCTGGAGCGCCTGCCCTCCAACCGCATGCGCCAGTACGTCCGCAGCTGGATCAACGCCTGGGACCTGCGCCGTCTGGACCCGACCTACGAACCGCAGATGAGCACCGTGGAACTGGAAGTGGACCTCCGCGCCGCCGCCGGACTCGAGGGGTCCGAAGAGGACGACTGAGAGTGCTCGCTGACGACCTGAGTTCTTTGCTGGCTCTGGATCGTCGCGAGGGGCTGACCGTGGCCCAGCTGGCCGAGCGGCTCGAAGTGCCGGAGAGCCGGGTGGCGTTCACCCTTCTGGCCTCTCATGGGCGGTTTCGCAGCGACCGGGGATCGCCGGCTCGGTGGTGGCTGGCCCAGGCTACCGTGAGCGAGAGCAGAGGCTTCCCCAGCACCGCGATCCCCAGCTCGACTCTGGGCCTCTATCCGTGGCAGAGGGACGCGCTCCAGGAGTGGCGCAGGCGCGGCGGCCGAGGGGTGGTGGAGGCAGTCACCGGGACCGGCAAGACCAGGGTGGGGCTGGCCGCGGTCCTCGACGAGCTGCACCGAAGGGGCCAGGCAGTGGTGCTGGTGCCGACGGTGGAGCTCCAGAACCAGTGGATGGCACAGCTCGAGGCGCTCCTGCCCGCGTCCCAGTCGGCGGGCAGGATGGGAGCCGGAGGCGGTGACGACCTCTCCTCCCACGACGTGCTGGTGGCGGTCGTCAACAGCGCTCGCTCGCTCGACCTGCGCCCGATCCGGCAAGGGGGGCTTCTGGTGGCCGACGAGTGTCACCGCTACGGCAGCTCCATGAACCGACTGGCCCTGGACCAGCGCTTCCGCTACCGTCTGGGCCTGAGCGCCACTTACGCTCGCGAGGACGACGGCAACCAGGCTTGGCTGGACCCCTACTTCGGGGGGACCTGCTTTCGGCTGGGCTACGCCAGGGCGGTCGCGGACGGGATCACGGCCAGGTTCACGGTCAGCCTCGTCGGGGTCACCTTCTCCCCGGATGAACAGGCCTGGTACGACGAGCTGACCGAGCGGATGGGCGCGCTGGGTGCCCGCTTGGTCCAGCAGTACCACCTTCCGACCGAGCCGCTCGCGGCCTTCCTGATGGCGGTGCGGGGACTGGCCGAGGCGGGCGCTGAGGGCAGCGGAATCGCTCGCAGCTATCTTCAAGCGATGCGGGAGCGGCGCCAACTGCTCGCCGACACCCCCGCCAAGGACCAGGCGCTGGAGCTGGTCGCGCCCGCCCTCTCCGCCGCGGAGAGGTCCATCGTGTTCACCCAGAGCATCGCCGTGAGCGAGCGAGCGTGCCGAATCTTGACCGCCTGCGGACTGCGGGTTGCGGTGATGCACTCTCAACTCTCGGGGCGGCTGCGGCGCCAGACCCTGGCGATGTTCGCGGAAGGCGGGCTGGACGTGATAACCGCCCCCAGGGTCCTCGACGAGGGCATCGACGTACCCGCCGCTGACCTGGCCGTGATTGTGGGCGCCAGCCGCTCGCGGCGCCAGATGGTCCAGAGGATGGGCCGC
>JAJYWT010000046.1 GCA_021791345.1 bacterium | reverse complement strand
TGGAGATGGGCGCAGCGGCCGGCCAGCGGGAGGTCACCCTGACGTTGGCATTCATGCCCAACGATCTCCAGCCGGGGAGCCTGGTGGATCTGCTGGCGGTGTCCGGGCCAGGCGCGTCGCCGAGCTCAAATCTCTGTGGAGGCGCGTCCACCGCCGGTTGCGTGATGCCGTTGGCCCAGTCGATCCGGGTGGTGGCGGTCAACTATCCAGCCCACCAGATAACCATCACCGTCTCGCCGACGCAGGTGGCCCCGTGGCTCCTGCTCGACACCACCCAGGCGATCTGGGCGGTTGCCGCCAACGGCCCCGCATGCCCTGGTTCAGAGAGCTCGGTCTCCAGCCCCCAGGGAGCGCTGCAGGCGATTGCGGGCTCGGGCCGAGAAGGAGCATGCCGGCCCCCCCTGGCGACTTCGGGATCCTGATGGCCTTCCCAGGACGCCTGCGGCGGGTGCAGGAGAGGTCCCACCCAGTCGACTCCCTCGACCCCAACGCTCTCGGGCCCCGACCACCTCGGGCCCTGGGCGTGCTCGGAGCGGGCGGGTCACCTGGGACGACGTTCGTCAGCCTGAACGTCGCCTGGGCGCTGGCTGCCAACGGGTTCAGGGTGGCGCTGATCGAAGCCGGTGGGGGGCTCGGCACCGTGGCGGTGCGCCTCAACCTGAAGGAGGACAGATCGCTGGCCTACCTCGCGCACGAGGCGAACGTGCGCCCCCTCGACCGTCAGCTCATGGAGCGGCACCTGCAGAGGAGCGGCCCGCTGGATGTCCTCGGCGGCGCGTTTGAGCCGGCGGGAGCCGGCGCGGTCGCGCCCGAGGTGTTCGACGCCGTGACCACCCTGCTCAGCGAGGACCATGAGCTGATCGTCGTCGACCTGGGGCCGCTGGGGTCCCATCTGACCGCGGCCCATGCGCTGCGATGTCAGGCCCTCTGCTGGGTGGTCGCGCCCACTCCGGTCGGGGTGGATCTCTTTGATCGGGTGGTGCGGTCCCCCCTGGCCAATCCGCTGCGCGCCAAACCTAACCTGGCGATTCTCAATGGCGCGGGCCCGGGCACCCTGGCGACCTCGGAATCGGCGTTCCTGCGTCGCTACGGGATGCCTCTGGTCGCCACCATCCCCTTCAACCGCCTGGCCTCCCTGAGAGCCGAAGCGGCGCAGCGGCCGGCGGTTGCGGAGGGGCAGCTGCGGGCCCCGCTGCGAGCGGCTGCCAAGGCGGTGCTGGCGCACCTGGCCGTGGAGACCGAGGTGAGGTCCGCTTCGGACCTGAGCCGCAGGGCACCCACCGGGGTGATGGAGCGGACCGGAGCGAGCTCGTGAGCGTGACCGCCCCCGATCTGCCCGAGCCGGGGCTGGACGCCCTCAGTGCGGTGGAGGGCGAGCTGCTGACCGCGTTGCGGGCGAGGGTCGCCGCCGAGCTGGAGCGGCGCTCCGACACCGAACTCAAGCCAGACGATCGCAGCTGGATCGCAGAGTTGGTGCAGGGCGAGATCCGAAACTACCACTCGGTCGCCCCCCATCGGCGGCGTCCGATCCTGACCGCGCAGGGATACGAGGAGGTGCGTCGGCGTCTGCTGGCTCAGGTCTCGCCGCTCGGCCCGCTGGCGGAATTGCTGGCCGACCCCCTGGTTGAGGAGGTGATCGTCAACGGCCCGGACGAGGTGCTGGTGGTCAGGGACGGGAGCCAGCAGACCTCCAGCATCCACTTCGAGAGCGAGGAGGCCCTGTTGGCCACGGTCCAGCGCCTGTTGGGGTCGGGCTCCGCGCATCTGGACCGGGCCAGTCCGATGGTCACCGCCACCATGGAGGACGGCTCCCGTCTCAACGCCGTCCTGCCCCCGGTGGCGACGCCCATGGCGGTCACCATCCGCCGCCACCAGCTCGCCCGCTTCGGTCGGCTGGCTGACCTGGCCCAGGTGGCGACCCTGCCCTGGGAGCTGATACCGCTGCTCCAGGCGGCGGTGCGGGCCCGGTTCAACGTGATCGTCTCCGGCAGCACCGGCTCCGGCAAGACCACGCTGCTGCGCCTGCTCATCGGCGAGGTGCCGGCGTGGGAGCGGGTCATCACCATCGAGGACCAGCGCGAGCTGCATCTCCGCACCGCTCAGGGAGGGCGCAAGAACACGATCTCCCTGGAGGCGCGCGATGCCAACACTGAGGGCCGCGGGGAGGTCACCATCCAGCAGCTGGTCCGCAACGCGCTGCGCCAGCGCCCGGACCGGATCTTTGTTGGCGAGTGCCGCGGCGCTGAGGCGCTCGACGTGGTGGACGCCATGGGGACGGGCCACGATGGGAGCGGCACCACCCTGCATGCGAACAGCGCGCGCGACGCGCTGCTGCGCTTGGCGGGGCTGATCCGCCGTCATCCAGCCCAGGCGCGGGCCGACCCCAGCGCCGTCGCCCGCGAGCTGGCCGCCAAGGTGGATCTGGTGATCCATCTGGGACGGATGCGGCGGCCGGACGGCGTCGACCAGCGCGTGATCCAGGCGGTGGGATTGGTCACCGGACAGGTCGAGGGTGATCTGCCGCTGCTCGAGAGCGTGTGCCACTACCAGCGGGCGCGCGGCACCTGGGCGTGGGATCTGACCCGGCTCGACGACCTGCCACCCAAGATCCAGGACAAACTCGACGGAGCCGGGATCGCGGTCAACAGCCTGCTGGGCCGGCTGCTCGACTCTCCGAGTGTGTGATGACGAGCGTCTCCGTCGCGATCCTGCTGGTGTTGCTGGCCGTGGTGGCGGCGCTGGCGGCCGCCCTGATGATCTGGAACATCGGAGCCCCCGATGTCGATGCCCCCGCCGCCCGGGCACCCCGGAGGTGGTACCTGCCGGCGGCGCGCGACCTGGCGGCGGCGGGCGGGCCCAGTCTCTTGGCCGCTGCCGCGGTGGGTTTGGCGGCCTGGGCGATCCTCGGCCTTCCGATCCCCGCTCTGATCATGGCCGGGCTCGGCGCCGTGATGGAGCAGGCGCTCGAGGGCTGGCGCCGGGCGGTCGCGCGTGCCCGCGTCCGAGACCAGCTGGTGGCGGCGGTCGACCTGCTGGCACAGCTGCTCCCCGCCGGCCACGGCGTGCGCCAGGCCCTCAAGGCGCTCGCTGAGAGCGGACCGGTGGACCTCCGGCCTGAGCTCGCGCTGGTGGTGGCGAGGTCGCAGCAGGTCTCACTTGAGCGGGCGCTGCTGGAGGCCGACCTCCGGATGCGACAGCCCCTCTTCACCCTGATCGCCACGACGCTGACCGTGGGTGGGCGCTCGGGGGGGCGGATCGCCCCGCTGCTGGATGAGCTTGCGCGCGCCGCCCATCAGATCCAGGCCGCCGAGGACCAGATGCGCGCGGAGCAGGCCCAGGGGCGGCTGGGGGCGCTGGTGATCGCGGTCATGCCGTTGCTGCTGATCGCCGTGCTGAGGGTGGTGAATCCCGCCTATCTGCAGCCCTATCACTCGCTCGGCGGCCAGCTGGTCCTCGGTGGCCTGCTGGCGCTCATCGTGGTCGGATACCTATGGATGACCAGGATCCTGAGGCTCAACGACCTCGACCAGATAGTTCCCGCCCCGGAAGGGGGAGCGAACACGGTCGAGGACGGCGCCAGCTCGGACCTGGCAGCGGCTCGGAGAACTTCGTGACCCCGCCTGGTGCCGGTCTGATGCTGCCGAATGCGATGCCGGCCGTCCCGCTCCTCTATGGGGTGGCGGGGGCGGCGCTGCTGGGGCTCGCCACCGTGGCCATATTCGCGGGCTGGCCGCACCGCCGGAGGCTGGATGACTGGCTCGACACTCGGGCGTCCACCCGCATGACGCCAGCCGCGGTTGGGCCCCGGGGGCCCCTGGGGGCGCTGACCGCGGCCCTTGGCCGGGCCGTCGGCGTCGCGGTTCCTCCAAGCGCGGCCGCCTGGCTCTCGGTCAGGCTGCGAGCCGCCGGCCGGGAGAACCAGCCCGACGAGGTGATCGCGGGCTGGGTGCTGGTCTTCGCCCTGGTGGCATGCCTCCTCACCGCCCCGGTCATACTGGGACTCGTCCCCTGGTCGGTGATGCTCCTGGCGGGTCTCGCGCCGGGGCTGCTCGACCTGTCGCGCTTGCTCCGCGCCGGGGCACGGCGCCGGGCCGCGATCGCCGCGCAGATCCCGATCCTGGTGGACCTCATGTCCCTGGAGCAGAGCGGCGGCGGCGTCAGTTCCCGCCGGGCGATGGAGCTGGTGGTGAGCCGGGTCCGGGGCGAGGCGGCTCAGGTGCTCCGCGCCTGTCTGGCAGGGTCGGCCGCTCCCGGCACCCCGCCCCTGGACGTCCAGCTGGAACGGGCTGCAGACGAGCTCGCCACCCCGGCTCTGGCCGCGCTCGCCGCCGTGGTCAGACTCCAGCGTCAGGAGGGGATCTCCTCGTCGGCTCCACTGGGGAGGCTGGCCCGCGGACTCCGTGACCGCCAGCGCGACGACCTCACCGCCCGGGGGCGCCGGGCCCTGGTCACGATGCTGCTGCCGGTTGCCACCTGCATCCTGCTCCCCTTCGTGGTCATCGTGCTCTACCCGGCGCTGGAACGTTTGTCAGGGGCGCTGTCTTGAGGCGGCGGCAGGCGGGGCAGTCCATGGTCGAGATGGCCCTGGGGGTCACGGTCTTTCTGCTGGCGACCCTGGGGGCGGTCCAGCTCGGCCTCACCGCGCTCGCGGAGGAGGGGGTCCAGACGGCCACCCTCGCGGGCGCGAGGGTGGCCTCCGGGGCGTTGCTCAGCGCCAACCCGGCAGGGACCCTCATGAGCGGAGTGCTGGCGGCGCGGTCCGCGCTCTCGTCCGAGGTGGCGGGAATGGCGACCGTCGGCGTCTGTCAGCAGGCGGGCACCGGCTGCTGGAAGTCGCTCTACTGTGTGCGCTATCGGGCCGGCGTGCCGCAGCCCGGGACCGAGGAACCCTGTGACCAGGTCCCCAGCGGTGCCGGTTCCACCTTCGCCTTCGGCCCCATCCCCAGCGACCTGGACGGTCCCCAGAACCCCAACTGTCATGAGACGCGCTGCTTTGGGGTGGCGGCTGGCATGGCCGCTTGCCATGGCCCCGCCGTCGCCGGCCGGCTGGTCATCTGCGCCGCCTACACCTCCTGGCCGCCTCGCGCGGTGGATGTGTGGGTGGCCGGTGGGCTCAGGGCCATCGTCCCCTGGGTCGGCTCCGCCGGTCCGGGGACGATCCCGGTCGGGAGCCGGCTCCGATTGGCGGTGGAGGCCTTCTCATAGGCGGGCCGCGCGAGTGGGCTACTGGCCAGGCGATGCTGGAGCTGGCGCTGGTGCTGCCCCTGACCCTTCTCCTGGGGCTGGGTTCGGTGGCTGTCGTGCAGCTGGCGCGAACGCAGATGGCCCTTGAGACCGCCAGCTCCGCAGCCGCGCTGGTGGCAGCCCGCGCCATCGACTCTCAGCGCGCCTGCCAGGAGGCGACCCAAGAGCTCCAGGTGGTGGAGCAGGAGAGCTCCGGTCTGCTCGCTGGCCCGATCCGGCAGCTGAATGGCGGGCACTGTGTCGGCCCCGTCCCCGACAAACTCGCCATGCCGACCGCCCTGGGCGGCGGCTCTTCCGACATCTGGTTCGGATACGGCGCTGCCCTGGACAGCTTCTGCCGGATCGGTGGCCCGCCCGACCGGGCCGGGTTGACGGACGGAGATGTGGAGGTGGTGATCGCCTACCGTCCCAACCTCGATTGGATCCCCGTCGTGGGGAACTGGATGTCGCCTCGCCTCAGCGCCTCTTCGGTTCAGAAGATCGACCCGTTTCGAAGCCGCGATCCCGCGCAGGATCCGACCGGCGATGATTGCTGAGCGCCCGAGGGCCTGCCAGACGGGCCAGCTCCTGCCCCTGTTCGCGCTGCTGCTGCCGCTGCTTCTGCTCCCGGTCACCGCCCTGGCGGTGGATGGTGGAGTCCTGCTCCTGGATCACGCTCAGCTGGTCGCCACCGCACAGGCCGCGGCCGAGGCCGGATCACAGGCCGTGAACGTCAACCTCCTCAAGACCACCGGCGAATTCGCCGTGTGCGAGGCCCCTCTCGGTCGAGGTGACTGCGGCAACGGCATCGGGGGTGCCGCTGGGGTGGTCACCTCCGTGGTCTCCGCCCAGTTGTCGGGAGTCGCAGGCCGCTGCGTGACCGAGGCCTCGGTCCCGCTGCGCCCGCTCGCCGGCCGACCGCAGGGATGTGTGCTGGCCGTGCGTACCCGCTGCCAGCGGTTCCTGGGGGTGATCGGCGTGGAGCAGGGGATCGCGGTCCTGGTCTGGCGGAGCGGGCAGATGCCCCTGCTTGGTCTCGGCCCCTGGTCCCAGCTGCGGATCGAGGCTCAGGCCACCGCCTGGTTGGCTCATGGCTATGCGACTCCGGTTGTGACGGGAAGTCCCGCGGGGGCGACCTGCTGATGCAGGCCGGCACCCGAACCCCCCCACCACCGCCACCCGAGCCGGGCGGTCGCCTCACCTGGTACAACTCGACTTCACGTCCCCACCGGCCTCTTCCCCGCCACCCGCTGCTCCTGCTCGCCGAACCGGCGCCGGCCCGAATGGTGGTCGGGCCCGCGGGGCCGCTCGGGCTGTGGCGCGGGGTGTCCACAGCCCTTCGTTCTCGGCGTCCAGGGATGCTCCGCCAGCACGTGGGTGAGGACCTGGCGGTGGCGACATTGGGTGCCCCGACACCTGGCCCTGACCCCCTGGTGGTGGCGGTCGTGGGCGGTAAGGGGGCAATCGGCGGATCCGCCCTGGCCCTCAACTGCGCCTGGGCGTTCGGGCGACGGCAGAGCCCCGCCAGGGCGCTGCTGGTCGACGGGGACTGGGCCAGCCCCGACCTCGACCTGCTCCTGGGGGGTTGCCGCGCAGGGCACGACCTCGCTCCCCTTGCCCGTCTGGACCAGCTGGTGCTCCACCTGGCGGAACTGTGTGAGGGTGCCGCCAATCTGGACAGCTACCTCTTCACGGCCCAGGCGCTCGACTTCCAGTGCCTCTTCGCAGCCCTCCGGGATCGCCGATCCGCTCCGGTCGGGCGCGAGCATCTGGACTATCTCTTCCAGCGCGTGCTGCAGCCGGCATTCCGGGTGATCGTGGTTGACCTCGGCCGTTGCCTCAGCCCGGAGTCGGTGATCCAGCGGTTCTGGCTGGAGAAGGCCTCGGCGGCCCTGATCCCGACCGGACCTGGAGAGAGCCAGCGCCGCAGCTGCGTCCGCACGGTGACCTTTGTCGAGCAGAACTCGGCCCTCACCCGGGGGGGCTGCCTGGCCGTCGCGCACGCGAAATGGGGGTGGCAGGAGCTGCGCGAGGAGCTGGCCCGGGAGGGGATCGAGGTGATGGGCATGCCCTGGGCCCCCGGCGCAGCGCAGGTCGCCGAGGCCCGGCGGGTTCCCATGGCGGTGGTCGACCGCAGGATGCGCGCGGCCAGCTTTGCCCTGGCGGAGCAGCTCACCCGACTGGGATCGGGCGTGGGTGGGCATGGCAGCTAGAGACCGGGTTGATCTTGGTTGGGGCAGGATCAGGCGGGCCAGGCAAGATGGCGAGATGCAGACCACCCAGCAGCTGCGTCAGCTGGCAGACGGCCTGGAGCGCGCGATCGCGCAGGCTGACGACCTCGCGCTGGCGCAGTTCCTCGCGCCCCCTCTGCTGGGCCAGATGCTGGCGGCCGCCGCGGCGATTCGGGAAGAGGGTGGGCGGCTGCTGCCGGCCCGGTCGGGACTGTCATGGATGCTCAGCCGGCGCCCGCCGGCCGGTCCCGGCCGGTGCTGGCTGCGGCTTCGATTTGAGGACCTGACCATCTGTCAGTATCCGGAGGCAGCGACCAGCGCCGGAGCCGGCCTGCACGAGCTGGAGGTGGATCTCGACACCAGGTCCTCCCCCTGGCGCGTGCACCGGCTGGTGGACGTCACGCCGACCTGAGCACGGCCGGTCGCAGGCTCCCGTGGCCCTGCGGGCGATGCCTTTGGCTCCCGCAGCAGACTCAGATGTCCTCGAAGCACCAGGGGGCAGGGTCCCAGCTCAGGATCCTGTCCGCCTCCCGGACCACCGCGGCTTCGGTAACCCGGACTCGACCCGCCGCGACCAGCTGGGAGAGACAGGGCATCCCCAGGCTGAGAGATCCCAGCTCGGACCAACCCAGGTGAATGTCCGCGGGCCCGGCCGCGGGACGGCACCGTCCCACCCCGCCGCTCACCTCCAGACGGTAGCCGGCCGAGGGGCCGCCGTCACCTGCTTCGACGGCCAGGGTGAGCCCGCCGTCGCAGCGGTAGCGGCGGGCCTCGAAGAGCCCGGGCACGTCCAGGACACTCGCCCAAAGGGTGATGGTTGCGGTCGCGACCAGCGCCTGGGGGTCGGCCAGCAGCCACCAGATCGGGTCATCGACCGGCCTGGCGCCCCGCCCCTTGGCCTCGATCCGGCGCACTAGGTCCACCTCGGTGCAGTAGCGCCAGAGTTCGGCGGTGGCGTGGGGGTTCTCCGCCACCATCTCGACCACGATCAAGGTGTTCTCCGGACCCCGGGGGGTCCAGTCCCCCCGGACGCGGTAGACCAGATACCCATCGACACCGCCCGCGCTCTCGTGCACCACCGTGAAGAGTCGGCTCTCGCCGGGAGCCAGGTGGGGGTCGTCGTTGGAGAGCGCATACCGCCACCCGATCTGGTCGCGGGAGATCATGGCGGGGCGCTGACGTACAACCTTCTCATGCACCGCGGGCAGGATCTGGCGGGCCTGCTCCAGCGAGACCATCCGGATCCGCCCGATCCGCGGCCGGGGCAAAAGGGACGCCTTCGGGTGCTGTAATTCCATCCCCAGGGAGCGGGCGGCCGGCCCGAACCCGAACCTGGAGTAGATGCCGCCCTCACTGGCCCAGAGCACCGCCAGCGGCAGCCCTTGGGCGCGGGCTTCCCCCAACAGCCGGTCGATCATCCGGCGGAGGATCCCCTGGCGCCGGTGGGTGGGTAGAACTCCAACGGCGGTGACGCCGGCGGCGGCGACGGTGGCCCCGGGGACCCCGACCGTGACCGGCAGGCTCATCGAGCTGCCCACCATCACCCCGTCATCGAAGGCGGCCATGGTCAGCGCGCCCTCGAAGTGGCTCTCGAACCACCCCGTGTGCCAGGGATCCAGATTCTCCCCGAACGCGGTCAGGTTGACCTCGGCCAGAAGCGGGAGCTCTTCTGGCCGGATCGGGCGGAACTCAAGACCCATCAGCAGAGGATATCGGGCAGCTCAGGCCAGGGCCCGCAGCCCGGGCCGGGTCGCGGTCCAGAGCAGCACCACCCCCACCACCACGGCCCCCGCCGCGATGGCGGAGAACAGGGGGACGATCCGGCTCAGCGCGGCGTACAGCAGGGTCCCCAGGGGGCCGCCACCAGCGTAGGCGAGGCTGTACAGGGACATCACCCGGGCCCGGATCTCGGCCGGAGCCGCCGCCTGCAGACTGGTCAGCATGGCGGTGTTGGCAGCCATGAAGCCGAGGCTGATCCCGGCCAGACAGGGGAGCGCCAGCCCCAGGGAGGGAGCCCGGGTGAGCCCGAACAGGCTGGCCGCGTAGAAGGGGGCGGCGAAGAGCAGCAGCTGACGCCGCTGGACGCGCCGGCTGAACAGGCTGAGCGCCAGGCCCCCCGCCAGGGCTCCGATCCCGCCCACGCTGTACATGAGACCCAGAACCTGGCCCCCGCCGTGCAGCTGGTCGCGGGCGAACACCGGCAGATACGGCATGTAGCCGATTCCCAGGACCCCCAGGGTCAGGCTGCCCAGCAGCACCGACCGCACCAGGGGGTTGGATCGGCTCCAGCTAATCCCCTCCCAGACCCTTCCCAGTGCTCCCATCTCGGTGGAGGTGGTCTTGGCAGCCGGCCAGCGCCCACGGCCGAGGGCGATCAGGAGCGGCAGCACGCTGGCCGCCATGGCCAGAAAGCAGCTGGCCGCCCCCAGGGTTCCCAGCAGCACCCCCGCCACCGCGGGTCCCACGATCCGGGCGGCACTGCCCACACTGCTGGTGACGGTGACGGCTCCCACGAGCTGCGGCCGGGGAACCAGGTCGGCGATCAGGGCTTGGCGGGTCGGCCCGTTGAACGCATCCGCCGCCCCAAAGCAGATCGCGGCGCCGATGAGCACCGGCAGGGATGCCCGTCCCAGCCCGGCGGCCAGGGAGAGCCCGAGTGCGGTCAGGCCGAGGGACCCGGTCGCCACCAACAGCACCCACCGGCGCGGGAACCGATCGCCGACAGCCCCCGCGGGGATGGAGAGCAGGACCGCCGGAATCCCGTCGGCCGCTCCCACCAGACCGACGGCGGCCACCGAGCCCGTCACCTGCAGGGTCAGGTAGCCCAGCGCCACCAGCTGCATCCAGGTGCCCAGGGACAACGGTCCCAGCCCCAGGAGATAGCGCCGGAAGAGCGGTTGCTGCAAGGCCTCCGGCAGCCGCTGGAGGAGCGGCGGCCGAAGGCCGAGCGCAGGGCCAGCAGGACCAGAGGCGGGGTGCGCCGGTGAACCACGGTCGACGGCGCCCTCCCCAGGCGGTCGGGCGGCGGTCGGGCCCTCCTCTGGCATACTCGCCTCCTAATTCTCTGGCCGGTCCCACTGAGGGAGTTAAATGTCGTCCGATCTGTTTCGCGGCTCGCGGATCCGGCTGTGCGCGCCCCGCCAGGAGGACTCGGAGATCCTCTCGCGCTGGAGCGAGGACGCCGACTACCGGCGCCTGCAGGACACGGACGCCCCCCGGCCGCTGGCGCCCGACCACTTCCGGGAACGGGATGAGTCACTGGGTGAGGATTCGAGCAACTTCGAGTTTCGCATCCGCACCCTGGAGGACGACCGCCTGGTCGGCTTCGTCGCCATCGTCGGGATCGAGTGGCCGAACCGCCATGGTTGGGTGGCCATCGGGCTGGGAGATCCCCGCGATCGCGGCCGCGGCTTCGGGACCGAGGCGATGCGCCTGGCCCTCAGATATGCCTTCGATGAGCTGGGGCTGCACCGCCTGAGCCTCGACGTCATCGCCGACAACCAGCCCGCGATCGCCCTCTACCGTCGCCTCGGGTTCGTGGAGGAGGGGCGCCTGCGGGAGCGGGTCCTGCGCGACGGGCAGCGCCTCGACCTGCTGTACATGGGGCTGCTGGCCCAGGACTGGGAGCTCGGCCGAACCGGGGCTCCCCCCGCCGGTTGATCGTGTCTGCGCGGCCGCCGGATCCCCGGCGTCCCCCGCTGCAGGTGTACGGCCTCTGGTTCGCCCGGCGCTCGGCAGAGTCGCTCTTGGTCTCGGATCAGGAGCGGGAGACGGCGGCGGCGCAACTGGTCGAGCAGCATGCAGCGGGCCGGCTGACGCTGGATGAGCTGCGGGAGCGGACCGAGATCGTCTACGGCGCCCGGACCCGGGGCGAGCTCAGCGCCGCGCTGGCTGACCTCCCTGGAAGTGCCGGACCGCCCGGCAACCCCTGGGAGGCACTGGTCCAGCTGCGCAGCCGCAATCCCTTCCCCGGCTATGGCTACGCTCGATTCTGGGCCCGGGCCGCCGGGCTCTGGGTGGACTTGATCCTTATCGCCGGACTGTTCTTGGGCCTCGGGCCGGTGGCTGGGGCAGCCCATCTGGCCGCCCTCACCCTGCTGGTCCCACCGGCCTACTTCACCTCCTTCTGGACGGCCCTGGAGCGGACCCCCGGGATGTGGCTGGTCGGAGCCAAGGTGGTGCGTGCGGAGGACGGCGGGCGTTTGGGCCTCCGGCGGAGCTTCGTCCGCAGTTGTGGGTACCTACTCGACCTCGCGTCGGGCCTGGTTGGCTTCGGCTGGGCGGCCCTGGATCTCCGGCGCCAGGGCTGGCACGACAAGCTCGCCGGCAGCCTGGTGGTGCGCCGCCTGCGCTGAGAGGGGAGCCGCCTCGGGTAGCGGCCACGACAGCTGCAGT
The DNA here is from genome assembly GCA_021791345.1 of bacterium. The sequence continues at coordinate 8,868 of JAJYWT010000046.1, read as the reverse complement.
CGCTGACCCACCCGGTGCAGTCCCACCAGGATCGGCAGCCCCAGGAGCAGCGCCATCAGCGCGTTGCCGACCGCCCGAAAGGAATCGTAACCCAAGGATGTCAGCAGGTAGTAGCCGGCGAACCGGTGGAGGGCCACCAGCGGCGGCAGATGGGGGGTCCACCCCAGCTGCCCGGACCCTGCATAGAAGGTCCAGTTCCAGACATCCATCACCACCCCGAACCCGAATCCGGTCACGATGCCGACCCCTGCCAGCAAGGCGACATCGAGCCGGGTGGGGCGCCCACTGCGGCGCCAGCTGCCGGCGATGCCGGCGAGCATTCCCACCCAGCCGACCGCGAAGAGCTGGTACGGGACCCAGGGCCCCAGCCCCCCGGTGACCAGCGCCGAGGTCAGCAGTGAGCCCGCACCAACTAAGAATCCGAACTCCGGGCCCAGCGCGTAGCCACCGCACAGGACCAGCAGGAAGATCGGGCTGAAGCCCGCGATCCCGGTGACCAGGGCCGCTCGCAGAGCGGCGTCGGCGGCGCTGAGGGCGGCCAGCAGCGCGAACGCGCGGGTGCTCATCCTGCGAGTCCCGACCTCGAAGGCGAGGAGCCCGAGGAGGGTGCCCAGCCCGATCGCCAAGGCGGGGGTGCTGGCCGGCAGTCCCAAGCCCGAGAACGGCCAGAGAAAGAGGCCGATCCCGAGCAGGCTGATGACGATGAGGATCACGCCGGGGCAGCCGTCATCCGGGTGAGACCGCTAGATTCCGCGACCCAGGTGGAGTCACCGACATGTTCAGCGAAGTCACGGTCGCTGGTCGCCACCAGCACCGCCGCCCCCGACTCCGCCAACGCGTCGATGGCGGAGATCAGCATCTCGCGAGCGGGCTGGTCAGCCCCCCGGGTGGGCTCGTCCAGGAAGACGCTGACGGGCGAACCGATCAGCACCGCAGCGAGGGCCACCCGCTGCCTTTGTCCGGTGCTGAGGTCGCGCGGGTCGCGATCGGCCAGCTCCGAGATCGCGAACTGTCGCAGGATCGGGTCGACCTCCAGGGGCAGCTTCAGCCATCTGGCGGTCTGCTCCACCTCCTTGCGCACGGTCGCCTGGTGCAGGAGGGAGCCGGGCTCCTGGGGCAGGTAGGCGGCCCGACCGGGGCTCCGCTCCACCATCCCGGACAGGGGCGGAAGCAGCCCCGCCACCGTCCGCAAGAGGGTTGTCTTGCCGGCGCCGTTGGCGCCGGTCACGGCGACCACCTCCCCGCGCCGGCAGCTGAGGTTGAGATTCTGCAGCAGCGGGAACCCATGGCCGATCGCCAGATCGTCAGCTGCCCAGGCGACATCGCCCCCGCGGGCCGTCCGCGCACGGCGAGTGGGCCAGGTGACATCGAGACGGGCCGGCAGTAACCGGCCGCCGACCATGGCCAGCTCCTGGGTGGCGATCGCCGGGACGCGGTCCGGCCGGTGCTCGGCGACCACCACGCTGACGCCCTCCCTGACCAGGGATGTGAGGCACCGTCCCAGCAGGTCGGCGCCGGCGGGATCCAGCTGGGAGGTGGGCTCGTCCAGCACCAGCAGCTCCGGGGCCATCGCCAGCGCCCCTGCCAGGGCCACCCTCTGCAGCTCCCCGCCTGAGATCGCGTCCAGGCGGCGGCCGGCCAGGTGGGAGATCCCCAGGGAGTCCATCGCCGCCTCCGCGCGCCGCCGCACCACAGCCCGCCCGAGGCCCAGGTTGGCCGGACCGAATGCCACCTCCTGCTCCACCACCGGCATCACCATCTGGCGCTCGGGCTCCTGGAACACCATGGCGACGTGCCGGGCGAGCTGGCGCGGGGTGATGTGGCGCAGGCTCTGGCCCAGCACCTGGACCTCGCCGCGCGCCCGGCCCCCATGAAAGTGGGGAACCAGGGCATCCAGGCAGCGCAGCAGAGTCGACTTGCCGCCACCGGACTCCCCGGTAAGCAGCACCAGGCCCGGTTGGAGCGCCGCTTCCAGCTCCGCCAGGGCAGGTTGGTTCGCGCCTGGATACCAGTAACTGAAGTCGTGGAAGCGCGCGATTGCGCTCATGTCAGCGCCCCCGGAGCCGCCAGCAGGGCGCAGGCCAGGGTGGGCATCCAGGTCAGCCCTGGCACGACCAGGCTCGGGTAGGGTTGCCAGTTCGAGACGCCGCCACTGAGCAGCCCGATGACGAACAGGACCATGGCTGCTGTGGAGGTTGCGCCAACCATCACGCTGAGCCGGTTCCACTTAACCAGGAACGCGTTGGTCCGGGCACCCGTACCGAAGCCCCTGGCCTCCATCGCCTCCGCAAGCAGCACCGAACCCTCGATCGCGGTCAGCACCGACGGGACCGCGACCGCAGTCACGGAGCGCAGCCCGTGAGGACGCCAGCCCCGCATGGTCTGGGCTTCGCGCACGGCCAGGAAGCTGGTGCGCAGCCGTGGCAGCAGGCTGGTGGTAGCGCCCAGGGCGGCGCCCGTGCGGTGGAGCGCGCGGGGTAAGGCGTCGATCAGCTGCTGGGGCTCCACCACCAGCCCCAGGGTGGAGGCCGCCAGCAGGCAGGCCCCCAGCCCCAACGCGATGTCGCCTCCGTACACCGCACCCTCGATCGTGAGCTGTCCGCCCAAGGCCGGCAGCCACCCGGGCAGGGTCACCAGCACGTCCTGGCCGGTGTGGCTGAGCAAGAGGTTGAAGACCACCGCCAGGAGGCAGACCACCCCGACCCAACGGATCACCGGCAACAGGCTCGTTCCCGGGCGGCGATGGCGGGCCAGAACCGCTGCCGCCGCCGCCAGAGTGAGGACCCGATAGATCGGGTCCTCACTCCCCAGGGAGAGCAGCAGGACCGCGCCGACCCACAGCAGCAGGGCCCGCGCGTTCATGACCTTGTCAGCTATTCAAGGGTGGCTTGGGCGGAGCCCCCGGGGTGCCGCTGCCGAAGTGCCAGCCCAAGGCGTCCCCGTTGCGCAGCTTGATGTCGGTGACCCCGACCTGAGCCACCTTCCAGGGGCCCTTCCCAGTCCAGACGAAGAGGGCCCAGTAGGGCTTGCCGGAGGCGAAGCAGCTGCTGTACGAGCTGGGCTCGTGGTCGATCTGGCACACCGCGTTGCCGAAACTGAAGTGCTGCTCGGCGTACTCGATCCCGCTTCGCTTCATGGCGGTCTGGGCCGGGATCTCGGGACCCTTGAAGTTGACGCAGCTCTCCACGACCTTCTTGCTGGCCAGTTCAACCACGACCTCGACCCGGTTGCCGCTCCCGCACTGGGATCGGGGCCCGGTCGTGGCCGCCGACGTGGCGCCGCAACCCGCCAACAGCACCGCCGCGAACATCGGGGCCAGTATCGCGCTGGCCACTTGAGACGACCTCATCGTCTCCACCTCCTGGCGGCTGCTCTGGCCCCACGCTGAAAATGGGCCCGCCGCCTGGGGCCTTCCTTCCCGTTGCGCGCGGGGGATGCTCGGCACCCGCTCGGGCCGGTCTCCTGGCTCGCGGATCGCTGCCTCATCGCCGCCTTCCCAGGATCGTTCCCGGTGGCACTCTGGCAGAGGCTCCCCGCTCACAGTTGCGCGACAGCTCCGGATTTGGGCACGTCCCCGCACCGGATTCCCATTCGCCCGAGGGGCTATTCGGTTGTGGAGGGAATCTTAGAGCAACCAACCCGGTCCCGGGGCAGGGACCTGTGCACCACCCGGGCCAAAGGGTCGATGCGAACGCCGCGAGGGTCAGGCGGTCCGCGGCGGCGGCAGGTTCACTGAGTTCGGCAGGTGGTGCCCGAGCTTGCCCGCCCCGACTGCCAGGCCCAGGAAGACGGTGGCCCACAACACCCACATCCCCGGCCGCAGCTGCGACCCGACCACCAGCCCGCCAACCGCGGGGCCGATGATGAGACCCACCGACCAGGAGAGGTTGAAGGTTGCCATGTAACGTCCTCTGGCCGCCGGTCTTGCCATGTCGGCGACCAGAGGGCCGATGGTGGAGCTGAGGAGACACTCCGCCGCCCCGAACGCGACCGCAAACAGCCCCAACAGGGCGGCCGCGGCCAGGCCCCGCTCCCAGCTGGCGACCTCACCGATGAGCCAGGCGCTGGCCCAGGCGGCGGCCGCCAGCATCAGGGTCCTGGTTCGGGGCAGTCCCCGTACGAAGCGGGCGATGGGCAGCTGGGCGAGCACTATGAAGCCCGTGTTCGCGGCCAGGATGAGGCCGATCGCGGCGGTGGGCACGGCCAGGAAGACGCGCGCGTAGAGCGGGACTGCGCTGTCGAGTTGGGCGTATGCGCCGACCACGACCACCAAGTTGAAGACCACCACCACCATGAACCGGAGGTCGCGCAGCACCTCGAGGTAGCCGCTGCGGCGACCGGCGGCCGAGGCTGCCCTCCCCGACGGCACCAGGGCCACGACCAAGAGCAAAAACGCGACAAATGTGGCCGCATCGATGAGGTAGATCGTGGTGAAGGTCCCGGGCCGGACGGTGGAGACAATCAGGCCGCCGCTGATCGCGCCGATCCCGATGCCGAGGTTGTTGGCGGCGTACTGCAGCGACGCCGCCGAGGTCCGCTCCTCCCTGGTCGTGAGCGCGGCCAGCAGCGCGGCGATGGCGGGATAGTAACAACCCGCTCCGATCCCGATGAGCAGCATCGCCCCCGCTGCCTCGGGAAGGTTGACCACGTAGCCGAGATAGGCAAACCCCATGGTCTGGGCCGAGAGCCCGGCCAGGATCAGCGCCTTGGGGCTCGCCCGGTCGACCAGTGAGCCACCGACCAGCGCCGTCAGCAGCGAGGCGAGTGCCGACAGAGAAAGGATGGCTCCGACGATTGGGATCGGCAGCCCCCGGACCACGTGCAGGTATATGGATCCGTACGGCAGGACGAATCCGTTACCGAGGGCGGAGATGGCCCCACCGGCGACCACAATCCACACTCGCAGGGGCAGGGCCGGGCGCAGGCTGCGCAGGTAGCCGATCGCGAGGTGGCCCGGCTGGGGGTGCGTCCCGGTGCTCCTTGGCCCCGGCACTCAGGTGACTCCTGGCGGCCGACGGTCCAGCAGGTGGCCGAGCCCCGGTCCGGCGTCGACGATCATCGGCGGACGCGGTCGACGGCCCGCGCGCAGCGCGGCCCTGACCCGAGGCCAGCGGTTCCTGCCGTGCGCTGCCTGGGGTGGGAAGCGTGCCAGCCCTCAACATGTCCACCGCCGGGCCGCCAGGCTCGGCCGCGGGCGACATCAGTCACCGAGACCGTCGCCAAGGTCAGCGGCGGCCGCCGCATGGACGTGAAACAGCAGCCGGTGCATCTGCTTGGTCAGCTGCAGCCGCTCCTCCTCCAGGCGGCGGCGGCGCCGACTCTGATGGATCAGATGGAGGGTGCCGCCGGCGGCGATGCAGGCGCCGATGTCACTGGTGACATTGGTGTAGTTGCCCCCGATCAGCTCCGCCTTGGCGCTGACCACTATCCCCAGGAAGGGGAGCACCACCAGGTAGATGCCCAGCCCGAGCAAAAAGAAGATGTGCACCTTGCTGGATAGGACCCGGGGGACGTACCCGAGCGCCCGATCGATCCGGGATTGGGGCACGGCCAGATTGGCGAGCGAGTCGAAGTCAGTGGGCGGTGAGGCGGGCGCATCTGGCACTTTGGTCTCCTTCGAATGAGCGGGTCATCGGGGGCCAGGGTACCGAGCCCAGAGCCGAGGGCGAAGTGGTGAGGCCACTTGGCAGGATGGTTCAGCGGGCCGGTGCCGCGGCCGAGCTGGCTGCGCGCTCCACCCTCAGTAGAAGACCTGGGCCAGCGTGTAGAGGTCTTCGGGCACCCGGCGCTGCCCTGCCGCCACCTCCGCCAGCTGGGCGATGGCGACTCCGTCCCCCTGCTTCACCGGGATGCGTCCGAACTCTCCAGCGACGGCCAGATCGTAACCTGCCGCCCCCACCCTGGTTGCCCAGATGCGGTCGTAGGCGGTGGGCGCCCCACCCCTTTGCGTGTACCCCAACACGGTGACTCGGGTTTCGAAGCCGGTCTCGGCCTCGATCGCCTCCGCAAGTTGCGGCCCGACTCCGCGACGGCTCAGCAGGAGGTGCCCAAACGCATCGCGGGGCCCGCTCTCGGCTGTCGCCTGGGTCAGCCCGGCCACGGTGGCGCCCTCCGCCACCACGACGATGCTGAAGTCGCGGCCGCGCTCGCGGCGGGCCCGAAGGTGGGTGGTGATGTCCTGGAGTCCGACCGGGAACTCGGGGATCACGATCATGTCGGCGCCTCCCGCGAGCCCGCCCATCACCGCCACCCACCCGGTGTCCCTTCCCATCACCTCCACCACCATCACCCGGTGGTGGGCGGCCGCGGTGGTGTGCAGCCGGTCCAGCGCCTCGGTGACGATGGCGACCGCGCTGTCGAAGCCGATGCAGTACTCCGTGACCTGCAGGTCGTTGTCCATGGTCTTCGGAACCCCCACGACGGGGAGCCCCTGGTCCGCGAGAGCGCGCGCCACCGAGAGGGTGTCGTCGCCGCCGATGGCGATGAGGGCCCCGAGCCCGGCGCTCTCAAAGTGTGTGATGACGGCTTCCATCGCCTGCTTGTCCGCGAGCGGGTTCACTCGGGAGGTGCCCAGGATCGTCCCCCCGACCGAGAGGATCCCTGAGACCTGGTGGGGGTCGATGGGACTCAGCCCCTGGTCCTGAACCAGCCCGGCCCACCCGTTGTGCACGCCCACCACCTCGTGGCCGTCGGCCTGTGCCTTGCGGGCGACGGCTCGAATTGCCGCGTTCAACCCGGGCGCGTCACCCCCACCCGTCAGCACCCCAAGCCTCATGTGCGCCTCCTATCTGAGTCCTTAGCGACCGCTTCCACCCTGAGGATAGCCAGCGCGCGGCGATGCGGGACCGAAAGGCCCCGTCGTCACCCGCGTGAATCCACCTAAGCCCGGCGACGGTTACCGCCCTTGGTGGCGGTGCCGGCACGAATCAGCATGAAAGACAGCGAGCAGTGCCTGAAGAGAGGAATCACAACATGGCAGTCAGAACCTCAGCGGCGACTTCGGACCAGGAACGTGAACCCGGGATGTGGGTGATGGGGGCTGCCATCGTGGCGGTCCTCATGGCAGCCGTGGTCCTGATCGGCGGGTACGCCTCGGGGTGGGGGGGACACCTGAAGATCTCGCAGGCGGCGGTGCCGCTGGCGGCGTCCAGCGGGACGAGTCAGGCGACGCTGAACCTGTCGATCGTGACCGGGAAGATGATGGGGTCGGGCGCGCTCGGGCCGGCCTACGTTCCCAGCAACTTCACCGTGCCTGCGGACTCCACGGTCAAGGTGACGGTCACCGACTTCGACACCGCGACCCCGCTCACTGGCCCACTGGTGAAGTACTCCAAGGTGACCGGCACCGTGGGGGGCACGATGCAGGTGCAGCCGATCAATCCGCAGGCCCCCAACAGCTTCGTGGGCAAAGCCCACACCATGAGCTACCTAGCGCCAACTCTGGTCGCCCACACCCTGACGATTCCGGCGCTGGGGATCAACGTTCCCATGGCTGGACAGTCCCGGATCACCTTCACCATCAAGACCGGCAAGCCCGGCACCTTCGAGTGGCAGTGCATGGACCCGTGCGGGAACGGCGCCAATGGCATGGGTGCCCCGATGGGGATGGTCGGTTACATGGCCGGGACCATGACCGTCGCCGGCTGACCGGCGCCAACTCCGCCCTTCGCGACCGGGCCGGGGGCCCTCCCACAAGGAGGTGAACCCCCGGCCTTCTGGCGTGAGAGATCTCGCTTAGCGGGTCGGTGACCTGGACACCCTGCCACGACGGTGGCTGACGGACGGCGGCCACCGCAAGGAGCCCACCCGGATCGCGGATAGAACTGGGGGTCTGGGGGCCTGGCATTCGGCCCCTGGATCGGCGTCGGTCCCCAATGCGGCGGCAGGCACCGCCTGTGCCGGAAGGTCAACTGCCCTGCAGGGGACCGCCGGCTCCACTGGCAAGGCCCGACCCCGGCGGCCCGAAGAGCCGGTCACCGGCGTCACCGAGCCCGGGGACGATGTAGCCCCGGTGGTCGAGGCTGCGATCCACCGCTGCACAGACCACCTTGACCTGCGGCATGCGGGCGAAGAAGGCGGCCACCCCCGGCTCCGACGCCACCAGGCAGAGGGCCGTGATGGCGGAGGCCCCGCGCCGCTGGATCAGGCCGCAGGCCTGGGCGAGCGAGCCGCCGGTGGCCAGCATGGGATCGCACACCAAGACTCGCCGTCCGGCCAGCGAGGCTGGCAGGCCGTCGAGATAACAGACCGCGTCGAGGGTGTCATCGTTCCGCTTCATCCCCAGATGGGCCACCTCGCACTCGGGCGCCACCCGTTCGACCCCCGGGACCATGCCCAGGCCCGCACGCAGGATGGGGACCACGAGCACCTCCTCGACTACCCGCACGCCGAGGGCGGAGCCGACCGGTGTCTGCACCTTGGCGGTGGCGGTACCGAGATCACGCAGCGCCTCGTAGGCCAGGAACATGGCGACCTCGGCCATGAGAGTCCGGAACCGATCCCGGCCCGTCCTCTGGTCTCGCAGCTCGCTGAGCCGGTGGGAAACGGCCGGGTGCGAGACCACCGTGACCTGGGAATCCATGCCGTGTCATGATCGCGGTCTCAGGGCTATCGCTGCTGGGCCGGATCGCGGGATCGCAAAGTGGTCCAATGGATGTGATGGAGGGCCCTGAGGCCGCCGGCGCCGAGTCCTTGGCGTTGGCTGAGGTCTGGCAGTACGGTGCCGAGGTGCGGCGTCTGGCGGGGCATCTCTGCCAGCACCGTGAGGATGCCGAGGATGTGGCCCAGAACACGCTGATGAAGGCTGCCAGTCACCTTCTGGGCTTTCGCCATGAGGCGAGCATGCGCACCTGGCTGCATCGCATCGCC
>JAJYWT010000091.1 GCA_021791345.1 bacterium | reverse complement strand
AGCATGGCGCCGCCGTAGCCGGAATCGGTCCCGAAGTCGGTGAGCAGGGTGAGGAGGGCGGCCATGGGACTGGCCCATTGTGACCGATGGCTCGCCGCCCGCAGTGCCAATTCGCGACCCCAGGTTCAGATGACGGGGGGACGTCTGGCGCGCATGAGCGCCGACGTGGCCCGTCATGCACCCGGAGGGTCGTCTGGATCCCCCCGCTTCGGGCCCACAGCCTCCCGGGCGTCTCGGCACTCGTCCTCCGTTGGCGCGCTCCATGGCACCCGGTCCATAGGGGGTGGGTCACGTCGTGTCGCCGCGTGCATCACGGGATCGGCCGCCACCTAGGAGGTGAGGAAACGACCTCCGGGGCAAGGGCCCAGGCGACCCTGGCCGGGGCCGCTGGCCCCTCCCATCTCAGGTTGATGACACTGTTGCAGATGACCACGTCCACGCCGCCATTCCCTAGCGGGATCTCCTCCAGGTGCCCCTCCACGGATTCGGAGCCGTCAACACCCGCCCGCAAAGCGTTGGCCCGGGCGAGCTGCAGAATCTCCACGGTAATGTCCAGACCGACAACGCGCTGGCGGACCGACGCGGCAAGCCGGGAGCAAAAGGGCGGCGCCTGCTGCTGACGTCACGTCGGATTCCGCCTCGCCAGTAGGGGGGGGCGGCCACTGCCCGCTGGTAGACGTGCTACGGGGACCTGTGCCGGGGCTGGTGGCGAAACTCAGGGAACCCCGTGCCCGGGTGCACTCAGGCCAGCGCGCCGACATCTCCGACCTCAAGTTGATTCGGGCGGCTATCAGGGTCCGGGACATCGGCCGCTAGCCGCCACCGCTCTGCCCGGAACTCGGAAATCCAGCGGGTCACTTCAGCCAAGCGCCGCCCTTGGTATCGGGCCGCGGCGAGGGTCGCCGCCCCCGGAATAGCCGCGGGCATGCCTGTTGCGAAGGACGTGCCGTAGGGGTTTCCGCCCGCTGGGTAGAGGATCTGGTCGGTGTATCCGGGCGTCACGATGATCGCGCCCCAATGGTAGAAGGTGTTGTTGATGGCGAGCAGGGTGGACTCGTGTCCGCCGTGCTGGTTGATTGCTGAAGTGAACGAGGTAGCCGCTTTATCTGCAAGCTTGCCCGCCGCCCACATTGGGCCGGTCTGGTCCAGGAACTGCTTCAGCTGGCTGGACACGTTTCCGAAGCGGGCAGGGCTGCCGAGCGCGAAGCCATCGGCCCACTCCAAATCGTCCAGGTGCACTTCGGGTACGCTCCTTGCCACCGCGTCATGGTGGGCCCGCCACGCCGGATTGGCGTCGATGGCGGATCGAGGTGCGAGTTCGGGGACGCGACGCAGTCTCACCACCGCGCCGGTCTCCGAGGCGCCGTCCGCGACTGCCCTGGCGATTTGGGCCACGGTGCCCGTGGCGGAGTAATAGACGACGGCGATTCTGCTGCTCATATGGAGTCTCCCCCCATCTCACAGGGTGCTGTCTCAGGCAGAGCGCTGACTGCCCGCACCGAGGCTGGTACCTGCCGTGGAAGGCTGGTCGCAAAGACTGCGATCAGCGCGGTTCCGGCGACCAGATGCATGAAAATGAGCGTCATGCGGTCGCCTGCGCCGACCCCGTGGCCGGACAGCGGAGCGGCGAGAGAAATGGCAAGCACGGTGAGCCCCGAGAGCAACCAGGTCCGGCGCGGCCGCTGGGCACCCCGATGGATCACAGACACAGTCGCCCAGGCTCCCGCCGCGGCCAGCACGGCCACAATGACGGCGAAGCCAGCGGGGATCGGAGTGGGCCGCTGGTTGGCCCCGAATGCCGGTGCGCTGACGCCCAACCCCACTTCGTAGTGGGCAATGAGCCACACGCCTAGCACTGCCAGCACCGCGGTGACTGATCCGGTCAATCGCCGTAGCCCGACTCTCTGTTGGCTGCCGAGTTGCGAAGTGTCTCTTTGGGTCACGGTCGTTCCTCCTGTTTTTGGTCTGGATCCCGTGGGTCGGAATCAAATGCGAGCGGTGTCACCGGGGGGCCTCATCGAGGCCCCAGCTGATGACCTTGAGCGGGTGGATCCGCATGAGTGCACCGAGCGGCTCGCCGCTCGGCCCCATCGCCTCCGTCAGGACCTCAGCATGCCCGCGGACCTCGACTGCCCGGGGGCGCCATGGAGGCAGGACGTCGTCGACCACCAGAGCAACATTCGGGTTGGCCGAGGCATAGCGAAATTTCGCGGTATGGGCGAAATCTCGGCCGGTCACATCGATGGTGTCCAGCTCCGGGTTGTACGTCCATCCAAGAGGAACGACGTGGGGCAGGCCGGTGGAGTCGATCGTGGCGAGACGGCCCAGCCTGCGCTCGCCGAGGTACGCCCGCTCGGCATCACTGAAGACGCTCATGCCCGCGACCACGAGCGGGGCGTTCTCCCAGGTGGTGTCCCTAGGCCAACGATCGGACGATGGAGTTGGTGGTGCCTGGAGCGCCCAACGCTCATGCTGCTCTCCTAGTGCTCTAGACTATCGTCGCCTAGAGTACGTTATAACGAGTACGATCCTCTTGTCAACTACACGCTAGAATTGAGAGGATGGCAGTCGAGGAGCGACCAGAAACACTCCAGGCCTGGACCGAGGTATGTGCCCTCGTCGACACTGTCCGCATCGCTCTCAACCGTCAACTGCAGGGTGAGGTCGGGCTCACCCTGGCCGAGAACCTGGTGCTGTGTCAGGTTGCCATGGGCCCGGGCCAGCGCCTGCGCATGGTTGACCTCGCCGCCCGCCTCGGTATCGTCAAGAGCGCCATCACCAAGACCGTGGACCACCTTGAGGAGAGGGGGCTGCTAAGCCGCCAGAGCGACCCTGCCGACCGCAGGACTGTCTACGCAGCCCTCACTCCGCTCGGCAGGGAGACCTTCGCCATCGCTGCCCCCGCGTACCTAAGGTCGGTAGAACAGCACTTCGGCAGTGCCCTGGATGCTGCCGAGTTGCGCCACCTTCGCCGGGCGGCGGCGGCCGTCCTGGTCCGGCCCACCGCGGGCGGCCACCCACAGAGTCGGGATGCAACTCCTGACGGTGTTGAGACCCTGCGATGAGGCGCTGGCCGCCAGAGCGGTGACGGGGTCCCTCGACTCGGCGATGTCCTCACTGGTGCCGAGCGAGTCCAGGTCGCTAGGGCTAGCTGCCTCGGGAGCGCCCCATCGCGCACTGCCCCGGATGAGGTCAGAGTCTGGGGTCCTCTGACTTGGAGTCGCTGGCCACTCCTCCCCTTGACATACCCATCCACCGTCCTTAGACTTCGGCTAATGTCGACAATCCACAACACGCAATCTTGGAGCCCGCCCATGTCTGGGCTTGTGGCTGGCCCACAGCGCCGACGCTCCTATCCCATCCACATCTCGAGGTGAAGCTGTGAAGAGACTGCTCGCGGCCGTCGCCACCCTCTCCGCCCTGGTGATCGCCGGCTG
>JAJYWT010000182.1 GCA_021791345.1 bacterium | reverse complement strand
GAGCGGGACGATTGGGCGGTTCCGCGGCTGCGGCGGGACCGGCGTCAGAGCCGGGCGCGCCGGGCCGCCTGAGGAGCCGCCCCCGGAGCCTCTCCTGGGATCGGCTTCCGGGGCGGGCTCCTATCGGTCAGGCGAGCGTCGGGTCTTGATCCCGAGCCACCGCCTTGAGTATGTTCTCGGCAACCTGCTCGGGGGTCAGGTCGTGGGCCGCCGCGGCGGCCTTGATGTCATCCACGGTGATGTCTTCTGCTTGGTGCCTCTGATACGGCTCCGAGCATCCACAGCTTGCGCACATGGCGTTCACCTCCTGTCCCGGTGCTGATTGCAGATCCCGCAGCACCTTCGGGCAGGTGGCCTAACGCCGACCTTCCATCTGGGTTTCAAGAACCCGCCCTGAGCTGGGCGGAAACCAGCACCGCCGACGTGTCGGGCACTGGGAAGGGAGCCGGGTCCGCTCTTCTTCCGTGTCCCCGGCTGGTGCCGCCATCGCGAGCAGCGTCAGGAATCCGGGGCAGCCAGAAAGCCGCGAAGTGGCAGGGTCACCGCCAGCCGCAGGCCAGGCACGCGCAGCGACCGGGGTCGGCGCGACCGCCCCTGGCCGGGGTCACGCTGCTACGCGGCGTTGCCGACTGCCCCTGGGCCCATACCATGGGGGAGGGTCGGCGCCTTCGGGGGTGGACCCGTCGATCTGCTTGGTGGGAGGAGAAGTTGATCTTGGAATCCGGCAGGAGCCGATGCGTGAGCGGGCCGGCGGCAGTGCCCGTGGCGACAGTCGCCGAAGGCGAGGGACGACCAGCGGCGGGCGGGTCCCATAGGTAGGCGCGTCCAGCCGAGGGCGGCTGCCCCCGCGGCCCCCTCCACGGGGGATGGCCGGCCAGTCCGGCCGATCATCGCCTCCTACCGAGTCCAGCTGCGCGGAGGGGTTGACTTCGATGCCGTCTGCGCGGTATTGCCCTACCTCGCCCAGCTCGGGGTGAGCCACGTGTACCTGTCGCCGTTCCTCACCGCCGCTCCGGGGAGCCCCCATGGGTACGATCAGGCGGACCCCACCGGAGTCGATCCCGCGCTCGGCGGCCTTCGGGGCTACCGCAGGCTGCGCCGGGGGCTCGAGGAACTGGGGCTGGAGTTGCTGACCGACGTGGTGCCCAATCACATGGCGATCGCGGCGGCCAATCACTGGTGGGAGGAGGCACTGGCTCGCGGTCCCCACAGCGCGGGAGGGAGGTTCTTCGACATCTCGTGGCGGGACCGGGAGTCGCGATCGACTGGCAAAGTGGTGCTCCCCTTCCTGCCCCGACGCTACGGGCGGATGCTGGCGGCCGGCGAGCTTCGGCTAGTCCGCACCGGGAGGAGGGTCGTGGTGAGGGTGGGGGAGACCACCTACCCGATCTCGCCCGCCAGCCTGACCACCCTGCGTCGTGAGTTCCGCGCCACCTTCGGCCAGAAGGCGGCTCCGGCCGTCCCAGCTGTTGGTGAAGCTGCCGAACGGGACATGGATCTGTTGGTGGCGGCCGTCAACGCCGATCCAATCTGGCTCGATCGGCTGCTCCAGGCGCAACACTTTCGCCTGGCACGCTGGCAGGCACGGGAGCGGGAGCTGAACTACCGGCGCTTCTTCGATGTCGACTCGCTGGTCGGCGTGCGGATCGAGGACGAGCGGGTATATCACGCGCACCACGACTACCTCTTGGGCATCCTCAAGCCGGGGGACGGTCTGCGCGTAGATCACCCCGACGGCCTCAGGGATCCCGAGGGGTATCTGAGGCGGTTGCGGGATGATTCGAAGCGGCGGTGGATCGTGGTGGAGAAGATCCTGGGCCGCGGCGAGCAACTTCCCCGCAGCTGGCCGGTGGACGGCACCACCGGGTACGACTTCGGAAGGCTCGTGAACGGCCTCTTCGTGGCGCAGGAGGCGGAAGGGGAGTTGACCCAGACCTACGCGCGGTTCACCGGCGAGGAGCGGAGCTACGAAGAGGTCGAGCACCTCAGCAAGCGGGAGGTGGTGTGGGCGCTGTTCGGCAGTGACCTGAACCGGCTCTCCGATCAGTTGCAGAACGTCACCGGGCGCAGCCCCTGGCATCGCGACTTTGGCCGTCATGAGCTGCGCGAGGCATTGGCGGAGGTGGCCGCCGCGCTGCCGGTGTATCGGACCTACCTGGCCGACGGGATGGGGAGGCGAGCCGTCCGTGACGCCACGGCGCCGTTGCGGGCGGCGATCAGGAAGGTGCAGTCGTCGCGACCGGACCTGGATCCTGACCTGCTGAGCCTGATCGGGGATGTGTTGGGGTTCACAGTCGATGATCCGGAGGCTCGAGACCTCGCGCTCCGCTTCCAGCAGCTGAGCGGGGCGGTGATGGCCAAGGGCGTTGAGGACACTGCATTCTACCGCTACCACCGACTGATCTCGCTCAATGAGGTGGGCGATGACCCGGGCCACTTCGGAGTCGCAGTGCCGGAGTTCCACCGAGCCATGGAGTTGCGTCAGTCCGATTGGCCGCTGGCTCTCAACGCCACCTCCACCCACGACAGCAAGCGCAGTGAGGATGTGCGGTGCCGGATCGACATGATCTCCCTGCTGCCCTCGGCCTGGGCACGGGCGGTGAGGCGTTGGGCGCGCCTCACCGCCCCGCACCGGCAGGGACCTGGCCTCCCCGACCGCAATTTCGAGTACTTCTTGTACCAGACCCTGCTGGGCGCCTGGCCGATCTCGGAGCAACGGCTCCTGACGGTGGTTCAGAAGTCGGTGCGCGAGGCCAAGCTCCACACCTCGTGGCGCTCGCCCGAACCGCGGTACGAGGAGGCGGTGCGCAGTTTCACCCGCGGCGCGCTGCACGATCCGGCGTTCATCAGGTCCCTGGCGGCCTTCCTCGGGCGGATCGAGCGGCCCGCCCAGGTGGCCTCGCTGGCTGCGACCTTGCTCAAGCTGACCGCCCCCGGCGTGCCGGACATCTATCAGGGCACCGAGGTATGGGCCTACAACCTGGTCGACCCGGACAACCGCAGGCCGGTGGACTTCACGGGTCTTAAGCGGCAGCTCGATCTGGCAGGCGTGGGAACGCCGCCCCGGGGGCGCGCCGCTTGGTCAGGTGGGCTGCCCAAGCAGTGGGTGCTGGCACGGGGGCTGGAGGTCAGGCGCGAGCGAGCATCGGCGTTCGGCCCTCGGGGGAGGTACGTGGCCCTGGAGGTACACGGGACGCATGCCGCGCACGTGGTCGCGTTCGAGCGCGGAGGTGAGGTCGTCACCGTGGTGCCGACGCGGCCGTTCCTTGGGCGGCAGGGCTGGGGTGACACGACCATCGAGCTCGGACGGATGCGTTGGAAGGACCGTCTGGGAGGCGCCACCTTCGAGAGTGGCGAGGTTCGGGTAGCCGACCTGCTGAGAGGGTTCCCGGTGGCGCTCCTGGTTGCCGAGGCCGCTCCTTGAGGCCCTGCTCGGTCTGGGCGCCGGGTGCT
>JAJYWT010000039.1 GCA_021791345.1 bacterium | reverse complement strand
GAAGCTGCCGAAGTTCACCGGAGGCTGGGGCGGAAGGATTCGAACCTTCGAATGGGGGATCCAAAGTCCCCTGCCTTACCACTTGGCGACGCCCCACCGAGCAGGATCAGGTTAGAGGAGCTCGACCGTCCCCGTCGGCCGGAGCCGGCCGAAACACCCGTTCACGGAACCTGTCTATGGCGGCCAGGCACCCGTCCGGGTGCGTCAAAGGCAGCCGATCGTCCCCGAACGGTAATTGGGTGAGGTCAACGAGTGGGTTCCCGTCCGCGATCTCGCGCAGGATGGTCAAGTCGAGCGTGGGGTCCTGGCTGGGCAGCAACAGATCCACTGGGCAGGTCACGTTCCGTAACCAGTCAGCGGACGGGGAGGTTATGACGCACTCCTCCAGAGTCCGCCGGTGGGCATCGGCACCAAGTGCCGCCAGGCGGTCCTGCGCCACCGGCCCAGGTAGGTCGGGCCGCAGCGGAGCCCCCATGATCTTCGATGTCCTCCGCAGAACAGCGGGGCGATCCCTGAGCCGCCCCGCCAGTGCCCGGTCCAAGCGCCGTCCAGCGGAGCGGCTCCCAAGCCACCGCCGAGCCGCCTCAGGGTCGCTGTAGATCGGGGGCGAGATCAAAACCAGAGCGCCGACCCGGTTGGGCTGCAAGACGGCCAGCCGGAGGCCAATCACGGCTCCCGCGCCATGGCCCACCACCAAGATCGGATCCCGAAGCTCGAGAATCTCAAGCATCTGGAGCAGCGCTGAGGCATGGTCGTCGGCCGAGTAGCCGCCGGGGCTGGGCGGTGACGCGCCGAACCCCAGCAGGTCCGGAACCAGCAACGGACCAGGATCGGCCAGCTCGTCAAACGCGGAGCCGAAGTAGCCGGAGGACCCCTCCAGTGAGTGCAACAGGAGCACGGGGGCATGCCCCTTCCCCATCTGCTGCACCCTCAGGAAGGCGTCCTGCGAGAAGCGTTCGGGGGCAGACCAGTGAAGCTCCCGCCGCCGCCAGAGCAGGCGGGCCGAACGGGCGGCCAGGCCCCCTCCTCCCAGGGCGGCCGCGGCGAGCGCAGCCCGGCGAACCCTAACCCTGGCCACTCGACCGGACCCGCCTTTTGGGCACGCGGAATGCGCCAGTGCCTGAGCTCCTCATCTACGCCATTGATGATAGGCGAACGAACTGGCCCGCCCGGCTGGCGGCAGCGCTCATCCGGGCCGCGCCGTGCCCAGGACGGTGGCGAATTGGGTGAACGCCTGCAGGGCTTGTGGATTCTGGAGCGCCTCCAGGCTGGCGGTCTGTTCCACAGCCTCCCCTTGAAGGATCCGCTTCACCGGGATCTCGCACTTCTTCCCACTCAGCGTCTTGGGGATTTCCGCTACCGCGAACACCCGGTCGGGAACGTGACGGGGCGAGACCTGCTCGCGCACCCGGGCCCGAATCTCCCCTACGAGGCGGTCATCAAGCTCTCGGCCAGCCGCCAGGACCACGAACAACGGCATGACCGAGTCGCCCTCGGGCCTGGCCACATCCACCACCAGCGAGTCGACCACCTCCGCCATGTCCTCAACCACCCGATAGATTTCGGCGGTCCCCATGCGGACGCCATGGCGATTTATGGTGGCGTCGGATCGCCCGTACATCACCGCCCCGCCATCGGCCCGGATCTTGATCCAGTCACCGTGGCGCCAAACTCCCGGAAACTGCTCGAAGTAGCTGGCGCGGTAGCGCTCATCGTTCGGGTCGCCCCAGAAACGAACCGGCATCGACGGCATCGGCGCGGTGATCACCAGCTCACCAACCTGGTCGATGACGGCATGGCCTTGAGGATCGAACGCCTCCACCTTGGCGCCCAGCCCCCGGCACTGGATCACCCCGGCCCGCACCGGCAGCCAGGGGCACCCGAGGAGGAAGGCGGTGCACATATCAGTGCCCCCGCTCAGTGAGGACAACCAGACGTTGCGCTTGACCCGCTGGTAGACCCAGGCGAACCCCTCGGGTGAGAGTGGAGATCCGGTGGAACCCACAAACCGAAGTGGGCTGAGATCCAGCTCCCGGGCGGGCTCCACCCCAGCCTTCATGGAGGCGGAGATATGCCCCGCCGAGGTCCCGAAGTGGGTCACGCCCTCCGACTCGACCAGCCGCCAGATCCGATCCGGACCGGGCCAGGTGGGGCTGCCGTCGTAAAGGACCACGGTCGCCCCCAGCAGCAGCCCGCCCACCAGGTAGTTCCACATCATCCAGCCGGTGGTGGTGAACCAGAAGAAGCGGCTGTCCCTCGTCAGGTCCGCATGCAGGGCGAGGGCCTTCATGTGCTCCAGCAGAATGCCTCCCTGGCTGTGCACAATCGGCTTGGGCAGACCGGTCGTCCCGGAGGAGTACAGGATCCACAGCGGGTCCGAGAATCCGACCCTTTCGAACTGCGGCTCGGCCCCGCCTGAGAGGACTCGGCTCCAGCTGTCTGCCCCTGGGCGCGGGGGACCCTCAGGGTACAGGTACGGCACTTCCACCACGCGGCGCACCGACGGCAGTTGGGTGCGCAGGTGGTCGACTACGGAGCGGCGATCGAAGGCCCTGCCGCCATATTGATAGCCATCGACCGCCACCAACACCACGGGTTCGATCTGCCGGAAGCGGTCGAGGACCGCGCGTTCGCCAAAGTCGGGTGAGCAGCTGGACCAGATCGCCCCGACCGCGGCGGAGCCGAGGAGCCCGACGACGGCCTCGATGGTGTTGGGCAGGTAGGCGGCGACACGATCTCCCGGTCTGACCCCGACGCTTCTCAGGTATGCTGCGAAGGCTCCAACCTGGACCCGCAGTTCGCGGCCGCTGACGCGGTGCACTCTGCCGTCCTCCCGGACCGCCACCACGGCATCGCGGTCGCCCGGCAGCCGGCGCAGGGCCTGTTCCGCATAACTGACAGTGCTGTCAGGAAACCACCTGGCACCGGGCATCCCCCGGTCGGTCAACACCCGGCGAGCCGCGGCCGTGGGAACCACCTCGAAGAAGTCAGCCAGCTTCCCCCAGAAGTCCTCAAGGCGAGTGGTGGACCACTCCCAGAGCCCCTGGTAGTCCGTAAAGGGCTGAGAACCGCCAGCCTCGACGTGGCCACGAAATCGAGTGAGCTGCGAGGAGAGGATGAGATCCGATCCGGGTTCCCAGAGCAGATCGCCCTCGCTCACCCTTCCGGCTGTGGAATCCATCGGCGCAACGATGATAGAGGGGGCGGGTGCGGGCAGGGATCGGGCCGTCTCCCTCAGGCGTGGTTGCCGGTGAAGGCAAGCCACAATCCCAAGCAGGCGGTCACCGCTCCGCTGGCTCCGGTCGCGGCGCTGGCTCGGCGAGGAGACCTCGCCAGCCAGGAGTGAGCCCGCGCGCCGAGCAGCGCCCACGCCGAGTCGCCAATCAGCACCAGGACCACCCAGACCAGCCCCAGCTCCAGGATCTGGAGCGGGACGCCACCCCTGGCTCGGTCAACGAACTCAGGC
>JAJYWT010000223.1 GCA_021791345.1 bacterium | reverse complement strand
TGGCGCCGCGCAGCCCCGGCCGCCACATGCCGCTCGAAGCAGTAGAAGTCGCGCAGCATCGGCGCCCGCAGCAGCGGCAGCCGCTCGATGAGTTCCTCCGGCCAGCGCAGCGGCGCCCCCGACGGCGCGGTGGCCTGCGGCGAGTGGGTCAACGCCGCCGCCACCGCATCCCGGGCCATCTCCAGTGCGAGCTCACCACCCCGCAGCAGCCGGCCGAGCTCGCCGGGGAGGGTGGCCCGCGCCCAGGCGCCGGGGTCGCCACATCCCCGACTCTGCCACCAGAGCTCTCCGGCTGAGGTCACGTCGATGAGGCAGGGCAGGCCACTCTCCGGGTCGGTCTCCGCGGCCACGACCCGCTCCTCCATCTCCAGGGGCCCGTGCAGGCCGACGGTCGCCAGACGCATCGCGGCCTCAGTCGTCCTCCAGGTGGGGCATCCAGGACTCCGCGTACTCGACGATCTCACAGCCCGCGATGTCCGGCAGCGGGTGCAGGGGCCGGCGCGCGTCGATCATGACCGCCACCTCGTCGTGGTGGGTCTTGGTCGCCTGGCGATCACGCTCGATCGCCTTGGGCTGGGGTCCGTGGTGGATCCCCTGGGCGTGCCAGGTCATCATGCCGGCGTCGATGCCGGCCCGGCTCATGAACGTCCCCGCGTGGTAGAAGAGAACCTCGTCGTAGTCGATGTTGCGATGGTAGAAGGGCAGTCGCACCGCGCCCGGGTCGTCGATGCCCTCGACCCGGCGGGGAGCAAAGGTGCAGAGCACGAAGCCCGTGGTACGCAGCGTGGTGTGGACCGAGGGGGGCAGGTGATACCGCCCCGAGGTCACCGGCCGGATGTCCCTGACGTTGAGGGCGAAGGCGCTGAGATCCCCCTTCCAGCCCACGGTGTCCAGAGGATCGAACGGGTAGAAGACGCGAGTCCACTGGCCCTCGCGTTCGATGACCATCTCCCACTCGCCGGCGGAGTTGGGGGCCGACGGCTCCATGGGCAGCTCCGGCAATCGGAGCACCCCGCGGTCGAACGGGGAATGCTGGCCCATCCGATCCGCGGGAGGCAACTCCGGCATCTCCGCGGACGCGATCACCAGCAGGAAACTCTCTCCTTGGTCGGGGAAGATCCGGTGGGTGGTGCCCCGCGGCAGCACCAGGTAGTCACCCTGCTCATAGTCCAGCCGCCCGAAGTCGGTGAGCATCGTCCCCGCTCCCCGGTGCACGAAATAGATCAGGTCGGAGTCGGCGTTGCGATAGCAGTACGGCATCGCCGTCTGCCGTCGGGAGACCTTGATGGTCACATCCTCATTGCCCAGAACCGGGGTCACCGCGGCCGCGGGGTCGGAGCCGTCGGCGGCCACCACCCGGCGCAGGTCGTAGGCGCGGGGCCGCAGCGGGCCCTCGATCCTCAGCCACTGCGTGGGGGCGTGCGCGTGATACAGATGCGAGGCTGGGCCGAAGAAGCCGTGACGGGCGAACTCCTCTTCGATGGTGCCCTCGGGCAGGTCGCAGTGCGCCTGCCGACTGTACCTTCCCCTCGCCTGTGGAAACATCGGTCACCCTCCCGCAAAAGTGATCACGGTCTTGATGTCGTCGGGCTGGCGCTGGAATGCGGACTGGAAGTCCGCCGCCGGGACCCTGCGGCTCACGATCTCCTCCACCACCCCGGGCCAGCGCCGGACCCCGGCGGCGAGCATCCGCGCCGCCGCCTCGAAGTGGGTGCGATTGGCGTTGACGGTGCCGAACACCAGCTTGTTGCCGAGCACCATGTCCAGGTTGAGGGCGTCGGCGTCGACCGTGACCGTCCTGGCGCCGGCGGTCACCGAGCTGAGACAGCAGACGCCGTCGTGGCCCGTGACTGCGATCGCGGCCATGGCGACCGCGGAGACCCCGGTCGCCTCAAAGACCAAATCCAAGGTGCCGAGCTCCTTGGCGAGTCCAGGCACCGGATGCTCGTCGGCGTCGAGCAGCACCGCCCCGATCTCCTTGGCCACCCGGGCGGAGCGGGAGTCGGCATCAGCCTTGGCGACCAGGTAGACCTCCAGATCCCGCAACCGCAGGAACAGGGCGGCGAGCAGGCCGATCGCGCCGGCGCCGCAGATCAGGGCCTGCTTGGGCTCCCAGGGGAAGCGGTGCCGCTGGATCGCATACGCCTGCATCAGCCCCTTCTCCACGATCGAGCTGGGCTCCATCAGCACCCCGACCTTGCTGAGGCGGCCGGGCAGCGGCACCAGGTAGTCCTCGGACTCCACGTAGCGCTCCGCCATGTAGCCGTCACGCCCCTTGATCCCACGCTCGGTGTAATTGCCGGTCACGCAGCTGTCGCTCTGCCCGTTGGCGCATGGCGGGCACCGCTCCGGGCAGGGGCGCCGGACGGTCGCCACCACCAGCTGACCCACCTCCAGCTGGCTCCCCTTCGGAACGCTGGCAACGCGGCCCAGGTTCTCGTGCCCCATCACCAGCACGTCACGCCCCGCTGGGGGGGCGCCGTACCCCTCGTTGGCGATCTCGAGGTCGGTGCCGCACACCCCAACCTCGACCACCTCCACCTCGACGGGGTCGGTCGGCTTGCCGGCGGCGTCCTCGACCTGTCCCGTCCCCGATGGTTGATCGATCTCCCCCAGGTGGACGCTCCCCTTCTGGCCCGGCGTGGTGATGATCGCCTTCATGGGTTCCCTCCGTGACGGCTGGACTCGGACCCCTAGCCTACCGCTATCGGTCGAGCGCTCAATGGCCAAAGAGGCCTCATCGGGCGCCCGGGCAAGCTGAGCTGCAGCGGCCGGCGGCGGGGCGGCTGAGCGGGCGAGTGATGCGGCCACGGTCGGGAGCCGACCACAGAGCCTCCTGGCCGAGGTTCCTCGCGCGGCTGGGAGCAGCGCCGGCCCGGCATCCCATACTTCGCTTCAGCCGTCGGCCGGTGGCGTGCGCGGCTGCTGCGCCCATGGTTGGCAGGATGCCGGCCAGGGGCCGCACCGCAGCGCCAGGGCCGGGGCTGTCCGAGCCGGCGGGGCGACCGCCGCCTGGGGCCTATACTCCACTTCGCCGATTGCCCAACGGAGCGCACAGGACCGGGCTTGAGATGCCAGCTCGACTGGAATTAGAGGAACTCACCACCCACATCCGGGTTCACCGCGGGGAGGTGGTGGCTGTCGACCACCTGAGCCTTGCCGTCGGGGAGGGGGAGACCGTGGGGCTGGTGGGCGAGTCCGGATGCGGCAAGACCACGACCGCGCTCTCCATCATGGGCCTGCTGCCTCCCGGAGGGCGGGTCGCCCACGGCCGGATCTGGTATCAGGGGCGTGACCTGGCGAGGCTTCCCGAGCGGCAGCTCCGTCGGCTGCGCGGCCGGGAGATAGCGATGGTCTTCCAGGACCCCGCGCTGGCCCTCAATCCGACCATGGAGGTCGGGGACCAGGTGGCCGAGGGCGCGACCGCTCACCAGCACCTCTCGCGTCGGGAGGCCATGGAGCTGGCGCTGGACGCCCTCCAGGACGCCGGCGCGGAGGACGCCCGGACGGTCTGCCACCTCTACCCCCATCAGCTCTCGGGCGGGTTGCGTCAGCGCACCCTGATCGCGATGGCGATCATCGCCCGACCGCAGCTTCTCCTGGCCGACGAGCCCACGACCTCGGTGGATCTGATGGTGGCACGTCAGATCATGTCGACCCTGCAGGCGTTGAAGGAGCGGCTGGGGCTGTCGGTGCTGCTGCTGAGCCACGATCGAACGCTGGTGGACGCCTGGGCCGATCGCACCCTGGAGATGCGCGCAGGCCGCCTGGTCGACCAGGAGGCGCCACAGGACGCCGAGGGCGCCCGGCCCCTGGTGCCGCTCCCACCCAGCGCCTGGGGACTTCGTTGAGGCGACCGGCGCACCTCCGAGCAGGGGCGCCTCGGTACCGCTATACTCCGCACAAATTGCGGCAGCGCGATCGCGCTTTGCTTAGGAACTGAGATTTGGCACTTCTAGAGATCAAGGATCTGAAGACCTACATCCGCCAGCGCAAGGGCGAGGTGCGCGCTGTCGACGGGGTGAGCCTCTATATAGAGGAAGGCGAGACCCTCGGGCTAGTGGGCGAGTCAGGCTGTGGCAAGACCATGACCGGGATGTCGATCATGCACCTGCTGCCCCCGGGCGGCTACATCGCCGGGGGGAGCATCCAGCTCGCCGGCCGGGAGCTGGTGGGGATGCCGGAGAAGGAGCTGCGCACGGTCCGGGGCAACGATGTGGCCGTCATCTTCCAGGACCCCATGACCTCTTTGAATCCCACCATGACCCTGGGCAACCAGATCGCGGAGATGGTCAGGATCCATCGCAAGGTCTCCAAGAAGGAGGCGCTGGACCGGGCCGCCGAGGTGCTGAGCCTGGTCGGGATGCCCAACCCCAAGGAGCGGCTGAAGGACTTCCCCCACCAGCTCTCAGGAGGGCTCCGCCAGCGCGTGATGATCGCCATGGCGCTCTCCTGCGACCCCAAGCTGCTGATCGCGGACGAGCCCACCACCGCCCTGGACGTCACCATCCAGCTGCAGATCCTGGAGCTGCTGTACAGCCTCAAGCAGCGGCTGCGGATGGCGGTTCTGCTGATCACCCACGACATGGGAGTGATCGCCGGCCGCGCCGACCGGGTCAATGTGATGTACGCCGGCAAGATCGTGGAGACCGCTCCCACCGCGGAGCTCTTCGAGTCGATGCGCCACCCCTACACCGAGGCACTGCTGGCCTCGATCCCGAGGCTGGACCAGCGCACCGACGTCGCCCTCTACAGCATCCCGGGGCTGCCCCCCGACCTCTCGCACCCCCCGACCTGGTGCCGCTTTCAGCCCCGCTGCCAGTACGCGACCGCGCGCTGCCGGGAGGAGGAGCCCCAGCTGGAGGGGGACACGCCGGAGCACCAGTTCGCCTGTTTCAACCCGGTGGGTCGGGCCAGCCAGCTGCACCAGGCGGCACCCGTCGGCTGATCCCTTGCCCAACTCCTCATCAGCAACCGTTCAGGACCACATCAGATGACCACCACCGCGAGCCCAACCGCCACCGAGCCCAGCGCCGCCCCCCCCTCGGAGTTCCTGGAGGTCCGGCACCTGGTGAAGGAGTTCCCGGTCACGGCGGGGGCCGTGATGCAGCGCAAGATCGGATCCGTCAAAGCGGTCTCCGACGTCAGCCTCACCATCTCCAAGGGGGAGACGTTCGGGCTGGTGGGGGAGTCCGGCTGTGGCAAGACCACCATCGGGCGGATGATGGTTGGCCTCGAGAAGCCGACTTCCGGGGAGATCTGGTTCGAGGGGCAGGACATCGCCAAGCTCAAGGGCCGCGAGTTCCGCCGCAAGCGCCGCGACCTGCAGCTGATGTTCCAGGACCCCTACGCCTCCCTGGACCCCCGGATGCGAGTCGGTGCCATCATCCGAGAGCCGCTCACCGTCCAGAAGATCGGCAGCAGCAAGGAGCGCGACTCCCGGGTGAGCCAGCTGCTCCAGGAGGTGGGGCTGAGCCCCAAGGCCGCCGACCTCTATCCGCACGAGTTCTCCGGAGGCCAGCGCCAGCGCATCGGCCTGGCCCGGGCTCTGGCACTCAACCCCAAGCTGATCGTGGCCGATGAGCCCGTGTCGGCGCTGGACGTCTCGATCCGCTCCCAGATCCTCAACCTGATGAACAACCTCCAGGAGACCCACGGACTCACCTATCTGGTGATCTCCCACGACCTCTCGGTGGTCAAGTACCTCTCCGACCGGATCGGGGTCATGTACCTGGGCAAGCTGGTGGAGATGGCGCCCAGCGCCGCGATCTACGAGCAGCCCGCACACCCCTACACCCTGGGCCTTATCAACGCCATCCCCGAGCCCGACCCCAAGCGCGAGCGGTCCAAGGACATCCGGCCGGTGGTCGGAGAGCTGCCATCAGCGCTCAACCCCCCGTCGGGGTGCCGTTTCCGCACCCGCTGCCCCCGCGCCCAGGACATCTGCGCCGAGGAGGAGCCGCCACTTCGGGCCTTCGGGCCCCGGCACGTCGCGGCCTGCCACTTCCCGCTCATCCCCCCCGTCGCCACTTCCGCCGCTTAGCCAGGGCGCGGCCGGAGCCGCAGATGAGGCGGGCCGGTCGTCCCCCGCCTCAACCGCGCTTCTGCAGCCGACGGCCCCCCTGCACGCGCGGTCGCGACGGTCTGTCTGACCCCCAATTCGTCATCACCGCCGGGGGACACCGCCCACCTGCCTCGGGAAACCCGGAGTTATCGGTCGGACCGCCCGGCCGGCACCGCTACCACCGGCCTGGCCAGCCCAAGTCGCGAGCCCAGCCCCCCCTCCCGCACGCCACCCACACGCCGGACGAGGCTGCAGAGCCGCGTTGTGACGCGATGTCGGTCACATGACGAAGCCCACAGCCCGCGCCTCCCTCCGCTCGCCAGCAGCGCGCGCCGCCAGGAAACTCCCAGCCCCTGCGCGTCGGGCCCGCCCAACGGGCGGTGGATACGCCGCCGCTCCCCGTCTAGCGCTGCTGGAGGCGGACCTCGAGGGCGTCGCGGAGGGCGTCACCGACGAAGTTGAAGGCGACCACGGTGAGGATGATGGCGACTCCGGCCGGGTAGATCAGCCACCAGTAACCGGCGTAGACGTAGCTCAGTCCGTTGGAGAGCATGTCACCCCAGTTGGTGGCGGGCGGAGGCACGCCCAGTCCGAGGTAGCTCAAAGTCGCCACGAAGAGGATCGCATCCGCCACCTGGAAGGTCGCGTTGACCACGATGACTCCGATGGTGTTGGGGATGATGTGCCGGAAGAGCACCCGGCTCGTCCCCCCACCCATCACCCTGACCGCCTGCACATATTCCCGGACCCGAAGGCTGAGCGTCTCACCCCTCACCAGTCGGGCCGGCACCAGCCAGGCCACCAGCCCGATCACGATGATGAGCTCGGGGATGGAGGTGGTGAAGATCGCCCCGAGCAGGATCAGGAGGAAGAGGAAGGGGATCGCCAGCAGGGCGTCCACGATCCTCATCATGATCGAGTCGATGATCCCGCCCGCCAGTCCGGCGGCGGCACCCCACAGGACCCCCAGGCCGACCGCGATGAGCGCAGCGGCGAAACCGATCTCCAGCGAGCTCTGGCCACCCAGCATGAGTCGGCCCAGAACGTCGTATCCGACCGGGTCGGTCCCAAGCGGATGGCCGGGGCCGGGCGGGTGGTTGGCGATGGCGGGGTTGTTGAAGATCTGCTGGGTGCGGTAGATGAGCGGGCCGACGAAGCAGAACAGCACCATGAAGACGATCATCCCGAGACCGACGATGGCGAGTTTGTTCTCCACGAACACCCGCAGCACCATCAACCACGCCGAGCCGGAGTGATACCCCTCGCCTCCCTCTGGCATGGTGTCGCGACCGGAGCCGCGGAGTCCGAGCCCGCCGGGCTCGACGTCAGCTGGAGTAATCGTTACGCCCATGGCTCAGGCTCCACTAGAACCCGGAAGGTCTTCGGTCGCACGGGCTCAGGAGACATACCTGATCCTCGGGTCGACCACGGCATACAAGATGTCGGCGATGAGGTTGCCGACCACGGTGGCGACGGCCACCACGATCGTCACCCCGAGCAGCACCGGAAAGTCGTCGCTCTCGGCGGCCTGGTAGAAGAGCAGCCCCATGCCCGGGTAGTTGAACACCGTCTCGGTCACCAGAGAGCCGCTCAGGATCCCGGGGATGGAGAGCCCGATCAGGGTCACCATCGGCAAAAGGGCGTTGCGCAGGACGTGCTTGAACAGCACCGCCCGATTGGACACCCCTTTGGCCCGCGCGGTGCGGACGTAGTCCTGGATGCTCTGCTCCAGCATCGAGCTGCGCATGTAGCGGGTGTAGAGCGCCAGGGTCACCAGGGTGAGGGTCGCGACCGGGAGCACCATCCCATTCAGCTGGGAGAACAGGCTGAGCTGGTCCTGGGGGGCCTCGGAGGGGAACCAGCCCAAGGTCTCACTGAAGATGATGATGAGGATCAGGCCGAGCCAGAAGGTCGGCATCGAGTAGAAGATGAAGATCATCCCGGTGCCGACGTAGTCGTCCGGCTTGTTGCGGCGCACCGACTGCCACATCCCCGCCGGGATCGCCAGCAGGATGGCCAGGATGCCGGCGGTGCCGGTGAGGAAGAGCGTCTTGGGAATGCGCTGCGCCAGCAGCGCCATCACCGTCTGGTTCTCCTTGTAGGAGTAGCCGAGGTTGCCGTGCAGGAGGTTGCCCAGCCAGATCAGGTACTGCACCGGAAGCGGCTTGTTGAAGCCGTACTCGATGGTGAGCTGGCGCACCGCCTGGGCGCTGGCCCTGGTCCCGAGGATAGCCCGGATGGGATTGCCGGGCAGCATGTGCAGGAAGATGAAGGTGATGATGGTGACCCCCAGCACCACCACGATCGACTGCAGGAACCTTCGGATCAGGTATCCGGTCATCGCCTCTCCTACTCCTCTGACAAGGGCTAAAGCGCACGGACGGGTCGGGGGCCCGGCCCGAAGGCCGGGCCCCCGCCGCCGCCTCCCCTATCCCGGTGGGATGGAAAGGTAGCGGATCACGAGTTGTCCGTCAACTGGTGAACGAGTAGTACTGCGGGTAGATCTCGTCGAAGATCCCCTGGTGGTAACCCGCCAGGTTGCTCTTGACCATGGTCAGCTGGTACGGGGCGTTCGGCATGAAGACCACCGGCAGCTGCTTGGCGATGTAATCCTCGTACTTGAAGAGGGCTGCGGTCTCCGCCGAAGCGGTCGAGGCGGTGTGGGTCGCCTTGATCAGGCTGTTGGCCTCTGAGCTGTTGTAATAGCCCGGGTTGCTCGAGGCACCGGTCTGGAAGAGCTCACCACCGGTCGGCAGGTAGTCCGGGGAGTAGACCCAGCCACCACCCCAGTTCGCCAGGTCCCAGTTGCTGCAGGGCTTGGCGGCGGTGCAGGCGCCGCCGAAGGCGGTGCTGATCACCTGCGAGAAGGGGGCAGTGGAGAGCTCCAGGTTGATCCCCGCCTTCTGCTTCATGGTCGACTGCATGGCCTCCATCTCGTTGGTCAGCTCGGTCGCACCACTGGCGTAGAGCAGGCGGAAGGTGGCCTTGGCTCCGGATGGGATGCCGGCTCCGCAGTCACCGGAGGCAGTCCCCGGCTTGGAGCAGACGCTGACCCCACCGGGGTTGACGGTCCAGCCGTTGTCCTTGAGCAGGCTCACCGCCTTGCTCGGGTCGTACGGGTAGATCTGCCCACCCTCCTCGAGCGGGCTCTCGTCGGGGTTGTTCTTGGGGGTGGTCGGAACCGGTCCGATCCCCGGGGTGCCGATGCCGGCCGAGAAGTCCTTGATGTACTGCTCCTGGTTCACCAGCGACTGGAAGGCCTGGCGGAAGTAGAGCTGCTTGAAGATCGGGCCGGTCGTGGGCTCGGTGAAGTTGTAGGGGAAGTACACGAACCCGAAGTCGTTCCAGGGATCGTAGGTGTAGCCCGCCTTCTCCAAAGCCGCCTTCTGGGCGATGTCCTGGGTCGGGATGTACCCGATCGTCAGGTTGCCGCTGTGCAGCTCGTTGAACTCCGAGGTGTCACTGGTGAAGGGCTCCTCCTCGAAGGCGGAGATCGTCGGCTTCGGGGAACCCGAGTAGTTCTTGTTGGGCACCATCTTCACGAACCCGGAGGTCGTGA
This sequence comes from bacterium, assembly GCA_021791345.1. Next base: position 11,544 of record JAJYWT010000223.1, on the reverse strand, counting down.
ACTGGGTGAGCCTGAACGGACCGTCCACCACCTGCCAGAGCGGGTTGGTGCTGTAGGTCGAGAGGTCCTGCGACTGCAGGTTCAGGAACTGGGCCACCCCCAGGGCGCCACTGGTGGCGGTCCCGACGGTCTTCGGCTGGTACTGGGTCGGGCTGGTGCCCGCAACCGGCACCCGGTTCTCGGCGGTGGCATCGTAGTTGCCGACCGGCCCGCTCGCCGACAGCTTGTCCCAGGACGTCTGGGGTAGCGGGTAGATCTGGCTCAGCTCGTTGTAGAGGAACCAGGTGGGGTTGTATGACCCGTTGAGGGTCATCTCCAACGAGTAGGTGCCGGTCTGCTGGTAGCTCACCACGTTGGAGGGGAAGCCACCCGCGACCTCGGCGCCCCAGCCCGGTCCCGGAGCGCTGCTGGTCCCCACCGTGGGAGCGCTGGGGGCGGTCACCGCCGATAGCAGGTTCATCCAGAAGATGACATCGCGAGCCGTGATCGGCTTGCCGTTCGACCACTCCCAGTGCTTGAGGGTGATGGTCACCTTGGTGTTGTTGTCGGAGAAGGTGGGCGCGTTGGCCACGCTCAGGCCGGCGTTGAAGACCGGCTCATTGCTGGTGTTGCCGAACCAGTACAGCGGCAGATACATGTTCTGCGCGAAGTCGGCGTCGTTGGTGACGCTGAAGTAGCTTCCACTCTCCAGCGGCAGTATGTAGTTGGGAGGCGCGTTGGGACCTTCGGCGAAGGTCACAGTGCCCCCCGAGACGGTCTTGGGAGTCGTGGTTGTCCCCCCGCAGGCGGCGACGAAGAGCGCTGCCACCGTGGCAACCCCCGCCATCCGCCAGAACGACAACCGCATGAGCGTGCTGTGCACCGAGTGTGCCCTCCTGAGCTGATCGGCCCGCCGCCGGACCGCACCGGCGGATGCTAGGTGGGCGGGATGGTTGCAAGGATCACCCGTTGGGATGAATTCCCCAGGCGCCCCCCGAGTGGCGGTTCTCAGTCAGGTGGGATCGTGTGGTCCGTTCCGGGCTCTCGCGCTCCGGCACCCGCTTCCAGGGCGAGCCAGTGCTCCCTCGAGATCCGGTAGAGCACATGGTTGGACAGGAGATGGTCCGGCGGAAGGTTGGGATGCTGGAAGTCGTCGGCCGGGTGGTGAACCATGCCCAGCCGCCGCATCACCGCCTCGGACCTGCGGTTGAGTCGGGACGTGAAGGACACGATCTCCTCAAGTCCCAGCTCGCCAAAGCCAACGGCGAGGCTCGCCCGACCCGCCTCGCTCGCGTACCCGCAACCCCAGGCCGATCGGGCCAGCCGCCAACCCACCTCGACAGCAGGAGTGAAGTGAGCCTGGAAGGCGGGGCGCGAGAGGCCGGTGAAGCCGATGAAGGCCCCGGTGCGCTTGACCTCCAGCGCCCAGAGCCCGAAGCCCTCGGTGCGCCAATGCCCCAGGATCCGCTCCACGAACTGGTCGCTCTCCAGAGTCGACAGCGGCCGCGGGAACCACTCCATCACCGCCGGGTCGGCGTTGATCGCCGCGAAGTGAGGCTGGTCGGCTGCTCGAACCTGGCGAAGCCAGAGCCGCGGCGTCTCCACCAGCGTCGCTGCCCTCACCAGGCTTCAGCCGTGCAGCCCGCACTCGGTCTTGGATGACCCCGCCCATCGACCGGATCGCGGATCTGCCCCGGGCGCCACCGGGTCGGTGGTGGGGGCGCAGCCGATGGAGAGGTATCCCTGGGCCAGCAGGCGATGCATCGGCAGCCGATGCTTGGCCGCGTACAGTTCGACGTCACGGTCGGTCCAGCTCGCCAGCGGGTTCAGCTTGAACATCCCGCGCCGCTCATCAAACGCCAGCACGGGCGCCGTGGCCCGCGTGGGAGAGTCCACTCTCTTCAAGCCGGTCACCCATGCCCGTCGCCCGGTCAGCGCTCGTGCCAGCGGTTGGACCTTGCGCAGCTCACAGCATGAGGCGGTGCCGCAGGGCCACTCCAGAGCCTCCGGGCCGGGCCTGGTGACTGTCAGGGTCAGGTCGTAGCGGCGACGCACGGTCTCCACAAAGGCCAGCGTCTCGGGGAAATGGAACCCGGTGTCAAGGAAGATGACCTCGACTTCCGGGTCGGCTCTCACCGCCAGGTCGATGATGACGCAGTCCTGAAAGGAACAGGCCACCGCCACGCCTCCGGGCCACCGCTCCACAGCCCAGGCGATTGCAGCTGCCGGCCCCTGCTTCTCCAGGTCGGCGGAGATGGCTGACACCGCCTCCCCGCTCAGCCCCTCCTGATCAGCTGTCACGCGACTCCCCCAACGGTCTAGCACCGTACAAACTTAATGATTAGTACCCTACAATAGCCGACGCGCCCATGGCCCCGCCACCTCGCCCGGCGGTCATGTGTACCCCAGCCCAGCCCGACTTCTGTGCGGAGACCCGATTGCTCACGACCCCAGCCTTGAACAACGGCCCTCACGAGCGCAGCGTAGCCACCCACCCCAGCGGCTATCTGGACGACCTCGAGAGCCACGCCATCTTCGTGATCCGTGAGGTGGCGGCTGAGTGCAAGCGCCCAGCGATCCTGTTCAGTGGGGGCAAGGATTCGGCCGTCGTCCTGCATCTCGCGGAAAAGGCCTTCCACCCTCAGCCGGTCCTGCTTCCGGTCCTCCACGTGGACACTGGGCGCAACTTCCCCGAGACCATCCGGTTCCGGGACGAGGAGGTCGCCGCTCGTCGACTGGACCTCCGGGTCGCCCCGGTGAACGATCCAGGTACCCATGCCGGCCCCGCCATCTCCCCCAACCGCCTGCAGAGCCCCACTCTCCTGCGGGCCGTCACAGCCTATGGGTTCGACGCCTGCCTCGGGGGTGCGCGGCGCGACGAGGACAAAGCCCGTGCCAAGGAGCGCGTGATCTCGGTGCGCGACCGGCGGGGACGGTGGGACCCCAGCCGGCAACGCGCCGAGCTGTGGGAGCTCTACAACTGCCAGGTCTCCGATGGGGAGCATCTCCGGGTGTTCCCCATCTCAGACTGGACCGAACTGGACGTCTGGCACTACATCCACCGCGAGGGAATCCGCCTGCCGTCCATATACTTCGCCCACCGCCGGCCGGTGCTGCGACGCGACGGACTGCTGCTGGCGGTTTCGGATTGGGTGCAACCACAGCCCGGGGAGACCGCCGAGAAGCTGCTCGTGCGCTTCCGGACCGTCGGCGACGCCACCACCACCGGAGCTGTGGAGTCGGCGGCAGCGAATCCGGAGCAGGTGATCCAGGAGCTCACGACATCCGCCGTGAGCGAGCGTGGGGCGACCCGCGGGGACGACCGCTTCTCCGACGCGGCCATGGAGGATCGCAAGCGGGAGGGCTACTTCTGACCGCGGCGATCACGAGTGCCCGGATCGAGGCCAGGTCGCGAGCGTTGCTGCGGATCGCCGCCATCGGAGCCGTCGACGATGGCAAATCGACCCTCATCGGCCGCCTCCTCCACGACGCCGGCAGCTTGACGGAAGATCAGGTCCGCGGGCTGCAGGGCGCATCCGCCCCCGGCCACCGAGACGGTCTCAACCTGAGCTTCGTCACGGACGGCCTGAGAGCCGAGCGCCAGCAGGGGATCACCATAGACGTCGCCTACCGCTACGCTCTCACACCAAATCACAAGCTGGTGCTCGCCGACTGCCCGGGCCATCTCGAGTACACCAGGAATACCGCCACCGGAGCGTCGACCGCCGACCGAGCCCTGGTTGTGGTCGACGCCACTCGGGGCCTGCGGGAGCAGACCCGACGCCACCTCGCGATCGCCATGGTCCTGGGGGTGCGCGACCTGGTGGTGGCGGTGAACAAGATGGACCTGGTGGCCTGGGACCGGGATGTGTACACCCGACTGGCGGCAGAAATCGGCCAACTGGCGGAGGGCATGGGTGGTGCCAGCCTGATCGCGGTGCCGGTCTCAGCCGCCCGCGGGGACCAGGTGGTGCGCCGGACCTCGGCCGCACCCTGGTATGGCGGTCCGACGCTCCTGGAGGCGCTCGACCGGGCGGCAACCGACCCCAAGACCTCCGGGACCGGCCCGCGCCTGCCGGTTCAGATGGTGGCGGTGGGTCCCGACGGTTACTTCTGCGTAGGTCGTCTCAGCGGCGGCACGCTGAGGCGTGACGACGAGGTTGTGATCCTGCCAGGCGGATCGCACAGCCGGGTCCTGGCCCTGGATGGGCCATCGGGCCCGATCGAGGTCGCGCGGCCGGGGATGTCCCTCCGCGTGCGACTGGCGGGGTGCCCTGCAGTCACCCGGGGCGACGTCATCGCCCACCCCGGTAGTGCTCCTCGGTTGTGGTCCACCGCCTTGACCACCGTGTGCTGGCTGACCGGGCCCCCGGCCAGAGCTGGGAGTCAGTTCCAGATCAAGCACCTGACGTTGACGAGCCGCGCCGAGGTGCTGAGCGTGGCAGCAGTCCTGGACATGAACTCCCTGCGCATGGTTCCCGCCGCAGAGGTGGCCGCCAACTCGATTGGCCTGGTGCGCTGGCGGTTCGACCGCCCGCTCGCGGCTGACCCCTACGCCCACAGCCGGGCGACCGGCGCCTTCATAGCCCTGGCGCCCGGCACCCGGACCACAGTGGGCGCAGGGATGATCTCCGCCTTCCAATAGAGCAGCTGCACGCCGGGACCGGGACCAGCTCCCGGGTCTTTGCCCCTTCAGCGTTCGGTGATGGCGGGGCCACCGGACTCCGCCAGCAACCGATCCACTGCCTCCTTGGTCGGAAGGGAGGTGGTGGCCCCGGCAACCGTGGTGGCGAGAGCCCCGGCCGCGGTCGCGCGAGCCAGCGCCATGCGAGGGGGATCCTTGGACGCCAGGGCCGCCACCAGCCCCGCACAGAAGGCGTCCCCGGCCGCCACCGTGTCCACGGCTCGCACCGGCAGCGCCGAGATCGCCAAGACCCCGCCCCGATCCACCTGAACCGCCCCCTGCTCCCCGAGGGTGACTATCACGGATCCGCACCCGAGGTCCAGCAGCCTCCGGGCGGCCCTGACCGCTCCGTCCACCCCATCCAGGGGCTCTCCGGTCAGTGAGCTGGCCTCGAACTCGTTGGGGACCAGAATGTCGACAAGGGCGAGGGTCGACGGCGCCAGGGCGGCAGCGGGCGCGGGATTGAGGACGGTGGTGACGCCGCCGGCGCGGGCCGAGCGCAGCGCGGCCACGGTCGCATCCATGGGAACCTCCAGCTGGGTCAGCAGCACCCGCGCCGAGGTGATGGCCTCGGAGTGGCGCTCCACCATCTCCCGGTCCAGCTCCGAGTTGGCCAGCGGCACCATGACGATGCTGTTCTGTCCCCTGCCGTCAACCCTGATGTGGGCGATCCCGGTCGGCAGGGTGGCCGACCTCTCGACCCGGCCGGAGTCCACTCCATCCTGATCGAGCTGGGCCAGCACGCGGTCGCCGAAGAGGTCCTGGCCGACCCTGCCCACCATGGCGGTCCGGGCTCCGAGCCGGGACACCCCGATCGCCTGGTTGTTGCCCTTGCCTCCCGGCACCATCGCAAAGCCGGTTCCCAGCAGCGTCTCCCCCGCCACCGGCATCCGGTCGCAGTTGGCCGTGAGGTCCATGGTCAGAGACCCGACCACCACCACCTCCGTCACCGCCCGCCCTCCGCAGCCGTTCCAGCTCCGATCTGCCCCGGCCACAGCTGACTGACCAGGCCCACATCCGCTCCCCGACGCACCCCGCCGGAGGGCCGGCTCGGGCCGCTCATGCGGAGGACGCGATGTGCGCGATGAACTCCGCCAGGAAGCGGTTGGCGTCCACCGCCATGGCGATCTCCACGGCCGGCCTGGTCTCGGGAAAGCCGGCTCCCAGGGTGATCCGGCGGTCGGCAATCGTGGCTCCCCTGGTGTGGCGTCCCTCCAACTCCACCGAGACCGGCAGGGTCCGGTAGGTCGCCAGTGAGGGGTCGAGCAGGATTGCCGCGGCCAGCGGGTCGCAGAGCTCAAAGTGGCGGTTGGCCGACATCTGCTGGGCTAGGATCCGGGTGGCGAATTCAGCCGATGGGGATTCAACCAGCCGGTCGTAACCCTCCTGATCCAGAATCGCCTGGCCGGTCGCGTCCAGCCCCACCAGCACCAGCCTTCGCCATCGCGCCCGGAGCGCGATCTCGGCGGCCTCAGGGTCGTGGGCGATGTTGAATTCCGCCCATGGGCTCTCGTTCCCGGGACAGGCTACGGCGCCCCCCATCACCACCACCTCGGCCAGAAGCTCGGGAAGCGCCGGCTCGACGCCCAGGGCCAGGGCGACGTTGGTGAGGGGCCCGATCGCCAGGAGGGAGATCTCCCCGGGCCGCTCCCGGGCAAGACGCACCAGCTGCTCCACCGCTCCTTCGCTGGTCGGCTGCCCCTGCGGCGGCGGCAACCCCGAGTCCCCGAGCCCATCCTGACCATGGAAGTGCTCAGCGTGGCTGGAGGGCTGCAGCAGCGGGGTCCTGGCCCCGATCGCCACCGGCACCGACCGCCGCCCGGCCGCCTCCAGCGCACGCAGGGAGTTCTCGGCTCCCAGCTCGGGAGCGACATTGCCGTCCACGGTACCCACCGCCAGGATCCGGCAGGCGGGGTCCCGGGCTAGGTACATGATCGCCAGCGCATCGTCGACTCCGGTGTCGCAGTCGACCACCACCAGCCTGGTGGGACCGGTCATGCAGCCCCACCAGGGCCGGCTGGCAAGCCCTCGGCTTGCCGGCGCCACCCCTCGAGAGTGGGCAGACAGGCCTCCACCGAGTCGAAGACCGCGCCCACCCGCTGGATGCAGCCAAGCACGTACAGGTTGACGCCCCGGCCCTCGAATCCCACCGTCGCCCGGCTGTCGGTCAGGATCCCGACGATCCCGCGCTTGCTGGGATCGTGCTGCATCAGCCCGTAGAAGAGACCGATCTCGCAGGCGGTGCCGTCGTCGACGGTCGGCCCATCCAGCAGGGCCACCACCGCTTCGGCGGCGAGCAGGCCCTGGTTGTCCTTGGCGAAGACGAGGTCGGCCATCTCCTGCTGCTGGTACTGGCCCTGACCGGGGGACTCCATCCCTTTGTGCTCGGACGGGCCGGCCAGGGTCTGCTCATGGGGTACGAAGCAGTCGAACCCCACAGCCCGCAGCTTGGCCGCATTCTCGGCGATGAACGCGCGCTCATAGGGGGTGAACAGCGGCCCGGCCAAATAGAGACGCATCTACTCTCCCTTCCTCGCTCCCCGGATCCGATCAGCCCGGGTGGGGACCACCTCTGGCGCCCCCGCGGGGCCATCGCCCGGGAGCTCCGATTCTACCGGCCCGACATCCGGCTTCGAAGCGATCTGCCCGGCCCTCGGCCGCGCCGAAATGGCCGGGCGGGCGGTCCGGGATACGCCGGACCGCCCGCCGCTGCGCTCAGGCCGCGCCGACTGTCCCTGAGGCGACGTCCAGGCTCACCCCGGACCCCGTCTCCACCCCGCGCATTGCCCAGACGATCGAGGCCAGCGCACCCACCGCCCAGACGCCCAGGCTGAAGAGGACGAAGGCGTTAAGGCTGAAGCTCTGGGTCAGGTAGATGGTGGGAATGTAGAGGCCGATCCCGACGAACCGGACGATCGCGGTGTAGGTGCCGCGGCTCTTGGTCGGCCACACCTCTCCCTTCAGCGTGTCCTGACTCAGGTAGCTCACGTTGCTGAACACATTGAGCACAATCAGGAGGAAGAAGAACAAACCGGCGGACGCCGCCCAGGCGCTGGTGGTCAGGGCGATGATCAGGGTCGCCAGGAAGGTGCCGCAATAGCCCACGAGGAGCATCTTCTTGCGGCTCCAGCGCTCCGCCCAGAGCGCGTAAAAGCCGGACACGAAACCGGTCACGCTCGCCACCAGCAGGATCGCGGCGGTGAGCTTGGGGAAGTGGGCCGGGCCCAGCACGTAGGTCAGAAGGCCGAACCCAGTGGTGCCGGCGAACGCCAGGCAGCTGATCACCACCACCCGCAGGCCGATCGAAACCGTCTTCACGGCGCCTCTCGACCGCGCCATTTCAGTCTCAGCGGCAGCCGAGGCGTCGCGGGCGCGGTACTCCTCGGCCCCGTAGAACCTGGCTATCTCCGCGTCGGCCCTGGCGTTCATACCCTTGGCCCGCAGCCAGCGGATGGACTCAGGGGTTCTGGTGCGGGCAAAGAACAGGACCGCCAGCACCACGATGAAGGTGGCGGCGATCATGCCCCGCTCGAAGGCGATCCCCTTGTAGGCGCTGAGCAGCGAGACCGCCGCCAGGATCAAGCTGCCCAGGTTGATGCCGTTGATCTCCAGCATCATGGTCTTGCTGCGATGGCGGGCGGGCATCACCTCGTGGGACGCCGTCATGATCGTGTTCATCTCGCCGCCCGCGGCGAACAGCATCAGTGCCAGAAAGATCAGGATGAGCCAGTAGGTGAAGCTGAACACCAGCCCGATGGCCCCGATCCCGTAAAGGCTCATCGTGATGTAGAAGGTGGTCTTGCGTCCCACCCGGTCGGACATCGGCCCCGCCACGGCGATCCCGATGATCAACCACAGGGGAGCCCAGGAGAGGAGCAGGGAGCGCAGCGTGGTGGGCATGGACACCCACCCGGTGGCGATCGCCGCCATCCCGAAGATGTATGCCTCGAGGATCATCCCCAGCACGAAGGAGGTGAAGTTCCACGAGTCTGTGGGAAGCCAGTGCTCGCCCGCGGTGTCGGTGGCCCTTGAGACCCCCATGGTCGAATCCAACGCCAGTCCTCCCAACCGGTTGCTGTCCTTCCCCCAAGAGGGAAAGAGCTATGTCTAATGGCTGACCAAGCGGTTTGTCAAGACCGCGACCCAACCGCACCTGCCTCAGTAAGATGCGCCCGTGACCGCCCCGCAGCCGACGATCATCGCCACCAGCATCGGCTTCGGCGGGCCGGGGATCTGGGACTGGCGCTGCGGGCCCGCGTACTCGATGGCCCTGGAGCTGGCCAATCCCGGCCCCCGGCCGCGGATCTGCATCCTGGCGACCGCGGTCGGGGATGACCCCGCCGCGCTCACGGCGATGCACCACGCCTTCTCCCAACTGGACGCGGTGGTCTCTCATCTGGTTCTGTTCCCGATGCCCAACGTGGCCGACATCGCGGGCCATCTGCGGCGGCAGGACCTGATCTGGGTGAGCGGCGGCAGCACCGCCAATCTGCTGGCCCTGTGGCGGCTGCACGGGCTGGACTCCATCCTGCACGACTGCTGGCAGCAGGGGGTGGTCCTGATGGGAGTCTCCGCCGGTTCGTTGTGCTGGCACGTGGGCGGGACCACGGACTCGTTTGGGCTGCCGCTCCAGGCGGTGACCAACGGGCTCGGCTTCCTCCCCTACAGCAACAGCCCCCATCACGACGCCGAGCCGGAGCGCCGACCCACCATCCATCGCCTGATCGAGGAGGGAACGCTCCCCGATGGGTTCGCGACCGACAACGGATCCGGCCTCATCTTCCACGGCACCGAGCTGCACGAGGCCTTCACCGAGGTCGAGGGAGCCCGCGCCTACCGGCTCCGGCTGGAGTCGGGCAAGGTCGTGGAAGAGCCGCTTCCCACCCGGCTCATCAAGTAGCTGCCAGGCCCCGGCACGGTCGCTGGCGAAAGTCCCGACCTATGGCCACAGCGGGTGGGGCGACCTGGCCGGTGGCCGCGAGCCCCGCCTCCCGTGCGGTCAAGACCCGGTGGGCGTCGACTCCCCAGCTGCCGACAGCTTCCCCAAAGCCCTGCGGCATGCCATCAGCAGCGGCCGATCCGGCGTCCATGGCGCCGCAGCCAGGCGGCGTCCGCTCTGTTCGCCGCCGTCGCTTGCCGCGAGCCACTTCTGGCTGATCGGATACCCCGTGGAACCCTGGCGGATCCGGACTGGCGATCCCAGCGGCCGCCGGAGCCGTTATCAGGGATCGGAAGCCGGCTGGCGTGGGCTGCCGGCCACCGCGAGGGGCGTAGCCCAGACGCCCCCAGCCCTCAGCGGCTGGGAACGAGGGGACTCGGCTCTTGGCCGCAGTGCCTCGATCTCAGCGAGTGCTCTCCCACCGCTCTCATCTGAGGCGGCAGGGCAGGATTGACCGGTGTGCGGGGCGATCGGCCCCCTGCGACTGACCTCAGGCGGTGCCCTGCTCCCAGGAGGTGAGGTAGCGCTGCTGCTCCTCGGTCAGAGTGTCGATCTTCACCCCGAGCGCCGCCAGCTTCAGGCTTGCCACCTCGGCATCTATCTCCCGGGGCACCTCGTGAACGCCCGGTCCCAGCTCCTGCCAGGCGGCGGCCACATGGACCAGGCTCAGCGCCTGATTGGCGAACGACATGTCCATCACCGCCGCCGGGTGCCCCTCCGCCGCCGCCAGGTTCAGCAGTCTGCCCTCCGCCAGCAGGTAGACGCGGCGGCCGTCGGCCAGGGTGTGCTCGGCGACTTGGGGACGGGCCTCGCGCACCTTGGTGGTGAGGCTGTCCAGCGCCGCCAGGTTGATCTCCGAATTGAAGTGACCGCTGTTGGCGATCACGCAGCCGTCCTTGACCCGCTCAAGATGCTGGCGGTCGACGACGTTGCAGTCCCCGGTCACGGTGATGATCACGTCCGCGATGGGGGCAGCCTCGGCCAGGGGCATGACCCGGAACCCCTCCATGACGGCCTCCAGGGCGGGCACCGGCTGCACCTCGGTGACGATCACCTGGGCGCCCATGCCCCGCGCCCGGGAGGCCAGCCCGCGGCCGCACCATCCGTAGCCGCAGACGACCAGGGTCCTGCCCGCCAGCAGCAGGTTGGTGGCCCGGATGAGCCCGTCGATGGTGGACTGGCCGGTGCCATAGCGGTTGTCGAAGAGGTGTTTGGTCTCCGCTCCGTTGACCGCGATCACCGGGAAGCGCAGCACCCCCGCCTCCGCCATCGCCCGCAAGCGGATCACCCCGGTGGTGGTCTCCTCGGTGCCACCCCGGATCTCCCCCATCTGCTCCGGCGCTCGCCGGTGGAGCTCACCGACCAGGTCGCCGCCGTCATCCATGGTGAGGTGGGGCCGGGCCGCCAGCACCGAATCCAGGTGCCCGTAGTAGGTGGCGTTGTCCTCTCCCCTACGGGCGTACACATGGACCCCGAGCGAGACCAGTCCCGCTGCGACCGAGTCCTGGGTGGAGAGCGGGTTGCTGGCGCAAAGGTGCACCTCGGCACCGGCCGCCTGCAGCGCCAGGGCCAGGTTGGCGGTCTCGGCGGTCACGTGGAGGCAGGCTCCTACCCTGAGGCCGGCCAGCGGCCGCTGGGCTGAGAAACGTTCCCGGATCTGACCCAGCACTCGCATCTCAGCGGCGGCCCACTCGATGCGGCCCCGGCCCTCTTCGGCCAGGGCCAGATCGGCGACGTCGGATTTGATCTCGGCGGCGGATGAAGTCTGGGCCACTTTCTCTCCTCAAAGTTCCAACAAGGTCTCGACCCGCGCGCCCTCGAGGCGGACGCGGCCTCCCAGCGCCCTCAGCTCGATGAGGAAGCCATAGCCGGCCAGCTCGCCGCCGAGCGCCTGGATCAGATCCCGGGTCGCCACCGCGGTGCCCCCGGTCGCCAGCAGGTC
>JAJYWT010000179.1 GCA_021791345.1 bacterium | reverse complement strand
GGCCAGCCGCGGGCTGGGCATGGGGGGGCGGGGGGAGCCGGGCGGCCAGCCGCGGCCTGGACATGGGGGGCGGGTGGTGGCCGGAGGCCAGCCGCGGCCTGGGCATGGGGGGGCGGGGGGAGCCGGGCGGCCAACGGTGCGCACCTCTCCCATCCCGGGCCGCCGGTCGGCAGGCCGCCCCCGGTCCCGGTGAGCCTTCGACCGGGCCCGGGCCGCCTCCGGGCCGGCGCCCGGCGCCAGCACCCAGCGTGCCGCTCTCTTTTGGTGGCGCGCCGCTGAGCGGGGGAGTTGCGCCGGCGTCCACCTGGATGAGGTGCAGCGCCGGGGGAGGGTCGAGGTGGGGGGCGCGGCCGGCTGATCGCCCTTTTGGCCCACCCCCGCCGGCCCCGTCTGCCGGCCAACGGCTGGTGGAGATGGGCAGCCCGCGCTGCCCGGGCCAGGGCCGGTGCCGCAGGGATGCGCCGTCCGGGACGCCGCCGGAGTCGCCGGCGGGGCCTCCGCCGTGATCCACCTGGACTCCCCAGCCCCGGTCCGGCTGCTCTTCCCGGAACCCGGGAGCCAGCCACCTGCCGGCCGCCCCTGCCGGCCTGTCCCGGCTGTCCCGTCCGGTCGCGGTGGCCCAGGTGGTACGGATCTGCCGCTCGGTCGATGCCAGTCCCGAGGCCGCGGCCCGGAGATAGCTCGCCGGTCTCGACCTGGTGCCGAGCAGCACCACCGTGGTCGGGGGGCCAGCCCCCGTCGGCCCCCCAGCTCCGCGCCGCCGGTACGCGATCCAGCCGGCGACCGTGAGGGCCCCCCCAGGCTCGGATGAGAAGGCGGTGGCGGCCTAGGTGCACCCGGTCGGGGTGCCTCAATCCCGGTCGCCGCCGCCTCCATCCGGCTCCGGCCGCCCTCGCGCCCGGCCCAGGCGCGGGGGAAGATGCCCGGCCGCCCAGGCCGCCGCCGCCAGGCCGTCCATCGCCCAGCTGAGTTCGGAGAGTCCGTGCCAGTCCAGCAGCAGACTGGCGACCAGGGACCCTCCCAGCACCGCCCCCCGGACCCGGTTCACCAGCTGGATCCGGGCGGAACGGCGCACCGTCGCGGACGGGGCGAGGTCGGGGCGCACCTCCGCCACCAGCGCCACCGCCCGATGCGGCCTTGGGTTGATCAGCACCACCCTGTCCACCACCAGGGTGGGGACCGTCTCCCGGCCTTGGGTGAGAGCCCGGAGCCGGGCCGCGGCCGCCTCGTCCTGCGCGATGTCCACCGCCACGGTGGCCAGCCCGACCCGGCGGAGATGGCCGCGCAGCCGCGCGCACTGGGGAGATCCCGGTCGCCAGTACAAGGTGAGCGGGGTCGACTCCGGGGTCCCGCCGTCCGGAGCGCCGGTGGGGGAGCTGAGCCCCGGCTTCCCTCGGGAGCTGAAGATGGCCCCCGCGCCGGCCGCGGCGCGGGGGCCGAGGCCGCCGGGGGCCGGCGGGGAGGACGGGAGGGCCCGCGTCCAAGGAGCCGGGTCGGCGCGGGAGCGGTGGAGGAGCCGCCCTCCGGCCGCCGCCGACCGCGGCCCGGCGCCGTCTGCACCATCGCCTCGGGCGCCGGGGTGGCGGCTGGATCCCCTCATCACCGTGGGCCCCATCCTGAGGGGGCCGGTGGCACTCTGCTATGACCCCGGGCACGAACTAATGGCCGTGACCGGGGTCACTGTGAAACCGGGCGGCGGGGCTAAGCATGCTTGCATGCCCGACAAGCTCTGGCACCTGCGCCGGCTCAACCTGTTCGACGAGATGTCCGACCAGGAGGTGGAAGAGATCTCCAGCGAGTTCCGCATGTGGACCTGTGCCTCCGGGGAGAACTGCCTGGGCCACGCCGGCGACCGCGTCTACCTGCTCAAGGCGGGGCGGGTCCGGCTCTACCAGGTGACGGCCGACGGGCACGAGCTGACCACCGCGGTGGTGTTCCCCGGCCAGATGTTCGGGATCGGATCGCTGCTGGGCCACAGCGGCGCCGAGCAGGCCGAGGCGATGGAGGAGAGCCTCATCTGCGAGACGGGAGCCCAGGACTTCATGGCCGTCCTGGCCCGCCACCCGCTGGTGATGGCCAAGGTGGTGCTGGCGATGGCGCGGCAGATATTCCAGCTGGAAGAGGCGCTGGAGAGCATCGCCTACAAGCCGGTCCCCGCCCGACTGGCCGAGCTCCTGCTGGCGCTGCTGGACGAAGGTGAGGAGGCTATGGGCGGCGTGGCGCTCCCGCCCTACACCCAGGAGGAGCTGGGCAAGCGGATCGGGGCCACCCGGGAGGCGGTGGCGCGGTCGCTGGGCGAGTGGCGGGAGCTGGGGGTGATCTCCACCGGAAGAGGGGTCGTGGTCCACGACCAGGGGGCCCTGCGGCGGCTGGCGGCTGGCGGCCTCCCGCGCGCCTCCCTGGCCGCCCCAGGTTGAGTCCCCAAAGCGGTCCACCCGAGCCCAAGGGGGGCGGCAGGGAAAGCGCCAGGTGAGCCTCAACATCGAGGACTACGCCCTCATCGGCGACACCCACACCGGGGCCCTGGTGGGCAACAACGGGTCCATCGACTGGCTCTGCCTGCCCCGCTTCGACTCCGCCGCGGTCTTCGCCGCCCTCCTCGGAGAGGCGGACCACGGCCAATGGCGGCTGGCGCCCAGGGCACCGGGCGCCACGGTCTCTCGCCGATACCGCGGCGCCACCCTGGTGCTGGAAACGGACTTCATCACCCCGGGGGGCGAGGTGCGGGTCACGGATTTCATGCCCCACCGCCACGTGCGCTGCGACCTGGTGCGGATGGTGACCGGCATCCGCGGGCGGGTGGACATGCAGATGCGGCTGGTGGCCCGCTTCGATTACGGCTCGGTGGTCCCGTGGGTGCGGCGTCAGGGTGGCGACCTGACCCTGGTCGCCGGCCCCGACGCCCTGGTGCTGCGCACCAGGGTCCCGGTGCGGGGGGAGGACCTCGCCACGGTGGCCGACTTCCAGGTGGGCGCCGGAGAGACCGCCTCCTTCGTGCTCAGCTGGCACCCCTCCCACGAGCCGCCGCCCCCGCCGGTGGACGCGGAGCGGCTGCTCCGGGAGACGGTCTCACGCTGGGAGGAGTGGGCGAGCCGCTGCTCGGTCGGGGGGCCCTTCCGGGAGGCTGCGGTGCGCTCTCTGATCACCCTCAAGGCGCTGACCTTCGAGCCCACCGGGGGGATCGTGGCCGCCCCCACCACCTCGCTGCCGGAGCGGATCGGCGGGGTGCGCAACTGGGATTACCGCTACTGCTGGGTCCGGGACGCGGCCCTCACCCTCCACTCGCTGATGGCCGCCGGCTACGCCCGGGAGGCGCGGGATTGGCGAGAGTGGCTGCTCCGAGCCGTAGCCGGCGACCCCTCCAAGTTGCAGACCGTGTATGGTCCGGCGGGCGAGCGGCGGCTGCCCGAATGGGAGGTGCCCTGGCTGCCCGGCTACGCGGGATCCGCGCCGGTCCGGGTCGGCAACGCCGCCGCCCACCAGTTCCAGCTGGACATCTACGGCGAGGTGATGGACGCCCTGCACCAGGCCCGCTGCGTCGGCATCCCGCCCGAGCGTCCGGCCTGGGCACTGCAGGTGGCGCTGATGGACTTCCTGGAGTCCGCCTGGGCCGAGCCCGACCAGGGCATCTGGGAGGTGCGCGGGCCGCGCCGGCACCACACCTACTCCAAGGTGATGGCGTGGGTGGCGCTGGACCGGGCGGTGCAGGCGGTGGAGGGGCTGGGGCTGGCGGGGCCGGTGCAGCGATGGCGCCACCTGCGCTCGGAGATCCACGAGGATGTCTGCCGCCACGGGGTGGACCCGGAACGGGGTACGTTCACCCAGTCGTACGGCTCTTCAGCCCTGGACGCCAGCCTGCTGCTGATCCCCCAGGTGGGGTTCCTGCCCCCGACCGACCCCCGAGTGGTTCGCACCATCGACGCCATCCAGACGGATCTGTGCCGTGATGGCCTGGTCCTCCGTTACGAGACCGACGGTGCTGAGGACGGGCTGCCCCCGGGGGAGGGCGCCTTCCTCGCCGCCAGCTTCTGGCTGGTGAGCGCGCTGGCGCTGGCCGGCCGGGTCAAGGAGGCCAGGACGCTGTTCGCCCGCCTGTTGGCGGTCGGCAACGACGTCGGCCTGCTGGCGGAGGAGTACGACCCCCTCTCCGGGCGCCAGCTCGGCAACTTCCCTCAGGCCTTCTCCCACATCGGGTTGGTCAACTCCGCGCTGACCCTGGCGGGCGCGGGGATGTCCCCCCAACTCGGGGGGGATCCCGGCGCGCCCGCGGCGGGATGAGGCCGCCGTGGCGGTCTCTTTGCCTGGAGGGGCCGCCTTTGGGACGGTTCCGGCCCCCGTGACCGCGCCGCTGTTCGGCGGGGCCCCGGCGACCAGCCGGGGGTTCGCCGCCAGCTGGTCGGTCTCCACCTCGTGGTGGGTACCTCGGTCGGTTGGCGGGGCCAGCGCTCCGACCAAGAGAGCTGCCCGGGGACGATGCCCCCGCCGGGTTACGCCCCCGTAGCGGTGGGGGAGCAGGCCCCACGGCCAGGTGGCCCCGGAGTCCCGCCGGCTCAAGCGGGCGTGACCGCCGCCGGCCGCCCGGAAGCCGGGGAAGCGGCCCAGGCCGGGGTTCGCCCGCGGCAGCTGTGACCCCGGTCACTGCGCCACTTCGGGAAAGCCGGGTACCTTCGGGCCCCAGCTCAGTCGGCCGGCGGGGCCGGCTCCCGACAGTGCTGGTTGCAGGCCGGTCCTGGGAAGGTGAGGCATCTGGGGACACCCCCAAGCGGCGATGATGAAAGAGAGGCTGGCGATCGACATCGGAAGCGGGAGCGAGGCGGACCGGTCCGACGCCATGGTGCTCTTCGGAGCCACTGGTGACCTGGCCCGGAAGAAGCTCTTGCCGGCGCTGTACGGCCTCTCTCGGTCAGGTCAACTGGGGATGCCGGTGATCGGGGTGGCGCTCTCCCCATGGGACGATCTGCGGTTCCGGGACCACGCCCGGGAGGCGGTGATGGAAGCCGTCCCGGCGACGGACTCGGCGGCCCTGGACCGGATGCTCCAGTCGCTGCAGTTCGTCTCGGGCGACTACCGCAGACCCAGCACCTTCGCGACCCTCAGGGAGCGGCTGGGAAGGGCTCGGCACCCGCTCTTGTACCTGGCGATTCCCCCCAGCCTCTTCCAGCCCGCGGTGGACGGCATCGCTCGCGCCCACCTCAATCAGGGCAGCCGGATCCTGGTCGAGAAACCGTTCGGGCGCGACCTCGCCTCGGCTCGCAGCCTCAACCGCTGCCTCCACTCGGCCTTCCCCGAGCCCGCCATCTACCGCATCGACCACTTCCTGGCCAAGGAGACGGTGCAGAACCTGCTGGTATTCCGCTTTGCCAACACCCTTCTGGAGCCGGTCTGGAATCGCCACTACGTCGCCAGTGTGCAGGTCACGCTCGCTGAGGCCTTCGGGGTTGAGGGCCGGGGCGCCTTCTACGAAGAGGTGGGGGCGATTCGTGACGTGGTCCAGAATCACCTACTCCAGGTGGTGGCACTGCTGGCTATGGAGCCGCCGGTGGGGGTCGACTCCGAGGCGCTTCGAGACGAGAAGGTGAAGCTGCTGCGGGCGGTCCGCCCGCTGGACCCCGGGCTGCTGCTGCGCGGACAGTACCGGGGCTACCGGGACGAGCCCGGGGTCCGGACCGATTCCCAGGTGGAGACCTTCGCCGCACTCCGATTGGAGATCGAATCCTGGCGCTGGGCCGGAGTGCCCTTCTTCGTCCGCACCGGCAAGCGGCTGCCCACCACCGCTTTGGAGGCGGTGGTCGAGTTCCGGCGGCCGCCTCGGATGTTGTTCTCGGACCCATCCGAGGCCGCTCCCCACCCCAACCACCTGCGCTTCCGCCTCGACGGCGAGGGTGGTGGGGGAGTGGACCTCGCGCTCCAGGCCAAGCTCCCGGGGGCCACCACCAAGACCGCAGCCGTCAACCTCAGCTTCACCTTCCAGCAGAGCTTCGGCGAGAGGGGGCTGCACGCCTACGAGCGACTCCTGGGCGACGCCATCGCGGGAAGGGCAGCCCTTTTCGCCCGCCAGGATGGGGTGGAAGAGGAATGGCGGATCGTGGCCCCCGCACTGGAGGCGCCCGGACCGACCCGACGCTACGAACCCGGGTCCTGGGGACCGAAGGCGCCGGTCCCGCTCCCACCCTCAGGCTGGCACCAACCCGAGTCCCCGCGCGCGTGAGAGAGGTGCACGGACTCGCCTCGACGTCCGGCCCGGACGACAAGCCGGTCATCCCCGCCGTCACGGTGGCGCAGATGCGCGAAGTTGACCGGATCATGATCCAAGAGCTGGGCATCGAGCTCACTCAGATGATGGAGAATGCCGGCCGGGCGGTGGCCGAGCAGACCCGAAGCCTGGGCCTGGGCGGGACCGCCACCGGCCGGAGGGTCGTGGTGGCTGCGGGTTGGGGTGCCAACGGTGGCGGCGGGCTGGCGGCGGCGCGGCGGCTACTGGTCTGGGGCGCCGAGGTGGTGGTGCTAACCAGTTCCTCGCAGGTGCGGGGGGAGACGTCCGCACGCCAGCTGGAGGTCGCCCGGCGGCTGGGGGTCCGCATCGACTCGGAAAAGGGCGCCGCCGCCGCCCTGGCCGGCGCCGACGCGGTGGTGGACGCCCTCATCGGCTACGGCCTCCAGGGGCCGCCGCGGCCGCCGGTCGCGGACCTCATCGGCGCCATCAACGATTCTGGGGTCCCGGTGATCTCGCTCGACATCCCCTCGGGGTTGGACGCAGACCGAGGGACGGCGCCGGGGGCGGTGGTCCATGCGCTGGCGACGGTAACCCTGGCCCTGCCCAAGGCTGGCCTGCTGGCGGCCTCCGCAAGAACCCAGGTGGGGTACCTCTACTTGGCCGATATTTCGGTCCCGCCGACCGTGTACCAGCGTCTCGGGCTGAAGGTGGGGCCGATCTTCGCCCGTTCGGACATCGTGGAGCTGGCCCACCTTTGACGAGGTGCATGGAGCGATGACTCAGATCAAGGTCTACGGGGCGTCGTGGTGCCCTGACTGCAAGCGGTCCAAGAAGTTCCTGGCCGAGCACCGGGTGCCTCACGAGTGGATCGACATAGACGAGGACCCTGAGGGGATGCGGTACGTCGAGGCCCTCCAGCACGGGGGCAGGACCATCCCGACCATCGTCTTCCCCGACCAGAGCTACCTTCTGGAGCCCTCCGACGATGCCCTGGCGCGCAAGCTGGGGCTGAAGCTGGAGGCGGAGCGGCGCTTCTACGACCTGGCCATAATTGGCGGCGGCCCGGCCGGCCTGGCGGCGGCCATCTACGCCGCCCGGGAAGGGATCGACGCCGTGGTGGTCGAGAAGAGCGCCCTCGGTGGCCAGGCAGGGGTCACCGACCGCATCGACAACTATCCGGGCTTCCCCGAGGGCGTTGGCGGCGCCGAGTTGGCCGACCGATTCATCACTCAGGCCCGCCGCTACGGGGTGGAGCTGCTGTCGGCGGTCGGGGTGACGGGGATCGCCCACGAAGGCCACGACGTGGTGCTGCAGTTGGCGAATGGCCAGGCCGTCGGTGCGCACGCGGCGCTTCTGACCACCGGATCGTCGTACCGGCGCCTCGGGGTGCCCGGCGAGGCTGAGCTGATCGGCTCCGGCGTCCACTTCTGCGCCACCTGCGACGGGCCTTTCTACAGAGGGGCGGAGGAGCTGCTGGTGGTGGGCGGCGGCAACTCGGGGCTGGAGGAGGGGATGTTCCTGGCCCAGTTCGCCCGCCGAATCCGCGTGGTGGAGTTCCAGCCCGAACTCGGGGCCTCGAGGCTTCTCCAGGAGCGGGTTCGGCGGGACCCACGGTTTGTCGTCCACACCGGTACCGAGTTGATCGAGCTGCGCGGGCGTGGGCGGCTCCAGGAGGTGCGGGCCCGTGACCGGCGCACCGGTGAGGAGCTGTCCTGGCGACCGGCTGGCGCCTTCATCTTCATCGGGCTGGACCCCAATACCGACTTCCTCCGGGGGGTGCTGTCCCTTGACGGACCGGGCTTTGTGACCACCGATGGGGGCTTTCAGACCTCGCTTGCTGGAGTCTTCTGCGCCGGCGACGTGCGGCAGGGATCCACCAAGCAGCTGGGCTCAGCGGTCGGCGAGGGGATTGCGGCGCTGTTGGCGGTTCGGCAGTACCTCCGGGACCACCACCATCTGACCACTAAGGGCGGAGCGCTCGCGGCATCGGTGTGAGGCCCCATGAGGGGACAGGAGCCCCTGGGCGCCCAGGGGCTCCTTGCCGGCGCGCACGACCTCAATCGGTCACCCCACGGCTCAGAGTGGCGGCTCTCGCCTTGAGGGCCGCCGGAACCGCGGATCACCGGACCGCGCTGGCGCTGGCTGGGCCCATCGAGGGGCATACCTTCCCTGATCTTTGAGCCGCGACAGCGTACTCGCGGGACAGTCGGGGCACCCGTGACCTGGGCCCGGCAGCAAGGTGCGTCGGCTCCTCGGCCTGGGTCGAGAACCATGGGCCGCCAGCGCCTCCCGCACCGGCCCCCGCGGTGGAGGCCGGACCACGACTTGGGATGGGAAGCCCCAATGATGAGCTCCAGCGTCCCCATCTCGGGGCCGCGGCCGGCCACCAGGCCAGCGCCATCGCACCTGGGCGGGTGGCCAGCGACGGCCGTCACTGCCTGGTGGTCACCGAAGGTTTGATGACAGCCGAGCTGGTTGCTGGGTCGCAGACGGAGTTGGGGCCGGGCATGTATCGGGCGGGGGCGGAGTGGCGGGGCGCCATCTTGGCCCCCGGGCCGCATATGGCGCTCCCGCCTTTCAGCCTGCCCCGCTCGTCCAGCGTGGCCTGCCGTCGTTGCCGGCGCCCCAGGCCTGCGGCCGGGAGGGCGGCGGGACCGCTGCCTTGAACCACGGGGTCGACCTCAGAGAAGGCGCGGCCGCCGAAGGCCAAGCCGTCTGTTACCGCGCCTGGCCTAGGCGGCGATGAGTGGCCGGCGGCGCAGGGCCACAGCTACCAGGGCCCCCACTGTCAGGCCGTACAGAAGATGGGCGGCGAAGAACCAGCCCTCTGGCACCAGCCCCAGCATCGGGTTAACCGCGGGTAGGATTCCCCAGCGCATGAGAACGTAGAGCAGAGCTCCTCCCACGACTCCCGCGCCGATGATTCCGGCTGAACTGTGCATTCCCGGCAACCCGAGCCGGGCGGCTCCCACGATGAGGCTGGCAAAGACTACCCCGACGACGGCAGCAAAGGCGAAGTGGAGCAGCGCACCCACCAGCACCTGGGTCCCGACCACGGGCATGCCGGCCATGACCGCAGCCTGGGCGCTGGGAGTCATCGAATGCATCAGCGTGACCACGTCTCCATTGGTGGCTCTGCCGCTGAGCAGAGCCCCCATGGCCGCGACGGTGGCGCCCGGCAGGTGCATTCCCATGAGCATCGCCTGCAGTTTCGCCATCATGGCGGGTGCCAGGTGGCCGCCCTTGGCCAGCGGGGCGATCATCGCCATGGCGGACGGCGGTAGGTGCAGCCCCATCATGGACATGAGGGATGGCAGCATCGCCATGGGTGGCGTGATCGTGAATACGAAGGCCGCCATGCCCAGATTGAGCGGAGTTGCCCAGCCTGCTCCCGAGGCCCCCATCACGAGCGTCATGAGGCCGATCATGAGCAGGCCCCCGGCGAGCCCTCCGCCCACGCCGACACCGACCACCGACGCCACGGAGATGCGTGCCTCCGCCCTTGGTGCGGGCCGCCCGGTGCCCGCCGCGGAACGAACTTGCTGTGCCATTGTGTCCAATCCTCCTCATGGTGCTGGGCGCGGCCCGCGCCCGGCCGCGCCTCTGATGCGATGGTGGACGGGGGCCCGGTGCAAAGCAGTGACGGTGATCACAGGCGCGGCCATCTACCGGCCCGCAAGGAGGGCAGCGTCTCTTGCGGGTCGAGCCGGGTTCTTAGCCTTCGGGGAATCCTGAGCCGGCGGAGGCTCAATTCGACGAAGACTGGGGCAGTCCCTATGGCGGGCGGCCCTCGGAACTGCACAGAGCTCTAAGGCGGAAGGGCCGACATCAGGTCCAGAGAGGAGCTGGCCCCGGTGGTGGCCACCACCGGGGCCTCGCCCACCCGCGCCCCGTTGGTGCCCGAGTGAGGATCGGAACGTGCCCGGGCCGGATCTGGGAAGTAGATCCCGGCCCGAAGCCTCTTGCCCGCCCTGTGGATGGCCGGGGAATCGTTCTCACGCTAGCGGCGGACCTGACCGGGACTCTGCTGGTAGGGGCGGTGGGTCGGTCGTGGTGGAGGGAGCCGCCTGGTTCGCAGCAGCCGACCCAAGGTGCCTTCGGGAGTCACGTCCCCATCTGCCGCAGGTTCAAAGCCCAGACCCTGGCCTTGATCCGCTGGGGCAGGGGTACCACAGCTCCCGAGGTAGCTCCCCCCCAACCAGCCGGGGAGCTAGGTGGCCGGCGGCCCCGCGGGCTTCGTGGTCGGCCGGGGCCTGCCTGGCCCTCAGCGCCTTCATACCGGCAGCTGGCGCCGCCACCCGTTGTACGTGCTGGGGCGTTGGAAGCCCCGAGTGCCGGCCCTGAGACCCAGACCGGTCCGTAGATGGAGCGGGCACAGCGTAAGGACCGGGAGCTGTTCCAGGGTGGGGTTGTGGGACTCGCGGCCGGCGTGCCGCCGCACCCTCCGGCTCCATCCCCCGACGGTTGGGCTGCTTAGGTTCGGTTCAGTAAGACCGGCGTTCCGAGGCCGATCGCGAAGAGCGCCCCCGCCGCGAAGGCGAGGGCGACTAGGCCCAGAACCGCCGCCGTGCGGGGCCGTGCCACCCAGCTCCGGAGTCCGGCGGGGCTGAGTTTGGTGATGCTGGCGCGAGCAGAGCGGGCGAGGAAATGCCCGATGTCTCCGGCAAGTTTGCCGGATGGGCGCGCCGCGAAGGAGTTGGAGAGCACCAGCGACACCGAAACGATCATGGCAATCATCGCCAGGGTGGGTTGGACGAGCCCGGTGACGGCCAGCGGGACTCCAATGCCGTTGAAGGCCAGGGCGATGGCGAGGTTCTGCCGGGTCTTCTTGAAACTGCTGGCACCAATGTCGCGAGCGTCCGCGACGGCGGTGAGCCGGTTGCCCACCAGGACGACGTCGGCGGACTCGATGGCGATGTCGGTACCGGCTCCCATGGCGATGCCGATGTCGGCCTGGGTCAGCGCGGGGGCGTCGTTGATGCCATCGCCCACCATCACCACCCGGTGCCCCTGGCCTTGCAGCGCGCGGATGATCCCGGCCTTCTGGTCGGGGAGCAAGCCGGCATGAACCTGTTGGATCCGGACCCGCGCGGCGACCGCCTTGGCGGTGGCCTCGTTGTCCCCCGTGACCATGACCGGCGAGATTCCCGAATCGAGGAGCCGCGCCACGGCCTCGGCAGCGTCCGGCTTGACCTCGTCCGCGATGCCGAGAAGTCCGGCCAGAGCGCCGTTGTAGGTGACGGCAACCACGGTCTGGGCGGCTTTCTGCATGGCCTCGAGCTGCGCTTGGAGCGGCCCCAGCTCCCCTCCGCGGGACTTGATCCACGGGGGCCGGCCGACGGCGATCGCAGCGCCCCCGACCATGGCGGTGACCCCCTGGCCGGTCTGGGAGGCAAACCCGGTGGCGTCGGGAATGGCCAAGTTCCGCTGCTCGGCGGCGGCGGCGACGGCCCGGGCCAGGGGATGCTCAGAGGCGACCTCGACCGCCGCGGCGAGCTGCAGCAACTCGTCGGGGGAGGCGACGGCGCTTGGGCTGGCGGCCAGCAGCTCGACAACGGTTGGCCGCCCGGCCGTGAGCGTGCCGGTCTTGTCGAACACCGCGACGTCGATGTCGGCAAAGACCTGGAACGCCTCGCCTGAGCGCATCAGGATGCCCCGCTCGGCGGCCATCCCCCCGCCGCGCATCATGGCCAGCGGCGTCGACATACCCAGGGCGCAAGGGTAGCCCATGACCAGCGCCGCCAGCGCGGCGAAGACCCCCCGAGCGAGGTCGACCTGCCCGGTGGCGGCCCAGTCCCCGAGTGTCCACACGCACAGGGAGAGGACTGCTGCGCCCAGGACGACTGGCACGAAGACCTTCAACACCCGGTCGACGAGCAGGATGATGCCCGGCTTGAGGGCCCGGGCCTCCTCGACGTGGCGGGCCACCTGGGCCAGGAACGTGTCTTCCCCGACCTTGGTGACCTCGACCACGAGCATGCCGGCGGTGCTGACCGACCCTCCGATCACCTGATCTCCGGGCCTCTTGTGGGCGGGGATCGGCTCGCCGGTCACCATCGACTCGTCCACTGCCGATTCCCCCGCGACGACCCGGCCGTCGAGGGGGAGCAGCTCGCCGGGACGCACCCGCATCCGCTCGCCGAGGCGCACCTGGGCGACGGGCACCTCAACCTCGTGGCCGTCCCGCAGCACCCGGGCGGTGTCAGGCTGGAGGTCGAGCAGGCGGCGCACCGCTGCCGAAGAAGTCGAGCGGACGAGCGACGACACATAGCCGGAGAGGAGGTGGTAGGTGGTGATGAACACGGCCACTGACAGGAAGTCCCCGGCGGGGAAAACCTGAGGGGCGACGAACAAGCCAAGCAGGCCGCCGACCAGACCACCTAGGGCCCCGGCCTCGAGAAGGACGTGCTGGTTCCATATCCGCCGCCGGGCACTGGAGTAGGCCATCTTCAGGATCGGTCGGCCGACCACAAAGATCATGGAGAGCGCCATCCCGAGCACCAGCCAGGGCCCGAAGGCAAAGGACCGCCCCTCCCAGGTGACCGAGAGCGGATGGCCGGTCGCCCACAAGTAGCTCATCAACCCCAAGGTGGCCACGGAGAGCACGAGCCCCACTTGAAAGTGCTCCCGCTCGGCCTCCAGTGCGGCTTGCTCCTCCTCGAACAGCCCAACCTTGCGCGGGCCGCGCACCGAGTAGCCGACCGCGCGCAGCGTGTCGACGATCCGCTGCGGCCCGACGACATCGGGACGGTAGGTGAAGAGACCCTCTTCGTGGGCGAGGGACACCGCCACCGCCTCGACCCCATCGAGGCGCCCGACCGCCTTCTCGATGGTCGACACGCAGAAGCTGCAATGCAGGTTGCCCAGCCTCACCTGCAGCCGGGCGGTGCCGTCGGGGGCAGCCCGCACCCGGTCTGCCAGCCACCCGAGGTCGGGGCCGCCGGCCGCAGGTCTTGTCCCGGCCGCAGCCGAATCGCGCCGTCCGGTCGTCGTCGACATGGTGTGGCACCTCCTCCGGGCGACGGTACACCTTCTATCTAGATGGAAGGTCAAGCCGCAACCGGTGAAGGCGGCAGCGGATCTCCTCCGGCGCTTGATTGGTGGTCTCTCTGGTCAGCGCAGGAGGCGGGCGAGCGCCACGTGGACGTAAAGGGCGAGCCCGGGGGACGCTCAGTCGCGGCAGCGGTTGCCCTTCGCCGCCTCGCGGGAGGGTCTCATCTCCGCCTTGACCTTCCATCGAGGAGGATGGTTTAGATTGATCGGGACAGCCACTTGGAGGTCCCCCATGGCCAGGAAGGCAACGATCACCGTCGAAGAGATCCACTGCGAGGGATGCGAGCGCACTATCTCGGCCCGGCTGACCAGACTGGACGGGGTGCTGCGGGTCAGGGCGGATGCGGCAAGCAACCAGGTACAGGTGCACTACGACGAGCAGTCGATCGACGAGGCCAGCCTGAAGGCGGCGCTCAGCGAGATCGGCTACCGGCCGGTCGAGACCAGCCTGTCCAGCTGATGCGAATCGGCGAGCTCGCCGCACGGGCCGGGGTGAACCCGAAGACGGTCAGATTCTACGAAGCTCGCGGCCTACTCCCCGACCCGCCACGACTGGCCTCCGGCTATCGCGACTATGGCGGGGAGGCCCAGGCGCGGCTGGCGTTCATCAGGACCGCCCAACGCCTCGGCTTCACCCTGAACGAGATCCGCGAGATCATCTCCTTCAGGGAACGTGGTGAGCGCCCCTGTGACTACGTCCTTTCGGTCCTCAGCACTCAGGTTGCCGACCTCGACCGGCGGATCGGCGAGTTGGTGGCGCTACGAGCCGAGCTGGTCGCGCTGAAGGCCAGGGCCGATGAGCTCGTCGCCGAGGAAGGCCGCTTCTGCAGCATCGTCGAGCATGCCGCGGCCGCAGCGCGGTCAGGTGGTCGGGCTCAGGGAGCCCGCACCTGAACCCGCCGTGGACACGCAGGGCAGGCGTGGAGGGGTGCTGGCGCACCGGGGGCAGGGATGTGGCCGACCCTCCGCGAGAGGACTGGGGAGCGGAGGTGACCACCGGCCGAAGCAACCGCTCCACTCGGCAGGAGTGCGAGCGCCAGGGTGAGCTTGGCTTAACCTAGGACGCCACCGTAGGGCGCCACCGGAGATCTCGTCCACTGACGGGGCGCGAGGCCCGCCTTGGGCCGTCCGGTCGTCGCCCGGCGTGACCGTGGAGCGCGTTCAGCACTCCGGGAGGCGGAGAAGCTGGTAGACAGCGCCGTCGAGGCTCGGTGCTTCGACGTGCGGGCGGGAGAAGACTTCAGGATAGGGTCCCCCGCCCCGGTTCACCCAGCCGGTCACGAGGCCGGCGGTGGCGGCGCCGTGGAGGTCCCAGGGATGGACAGCGACCATCGCGAGCTGGCTAGGTTCGACGGCAAGTTCTGACGCCGCGTACCGATAGGGCTCGGGCCGAGGCTTCCAGTGCCGGGCGCCTTCGACCGACAGCACCCCAGAGACAAGTGACCTCAGCCCAGCCAGATCGAGGAGTGCGGTGGTGATGGCCACGCTACCGTTGGAAAGGGCCACGGCCGGGACCTCGGCGCCGCGCAAAAGCTGGAGTGCCACTGCGGAATCTGAATGGGCGGGCAACTCGGAGCATGCGGCGATCAGCCCCCGGTCGGCTCCGGGCGGAAGCGGGCAGCCTGCCGCGCGCGACACCTCGGCCAGAGCCACGGTGGCGACCTTCGCGAAGGTCGTGGCCCCGCCCGCGGCACTCAGAGCGAATCCGTCGCGGAGTAGTACTGCGAACCACCACTCCAGGGCGTGGGGCGGCAGTCCGAGGCGGTCGAATTGGGGACGTAGGACCGAGAGGTCGAAGAGGGTACCGATGACGTCGAAGGCTACAGCCCGAGGACGGCGGGCGCGAGCGCTCACGGCACTACGATCAGCTCGCGCCGACTCCTACTGGTGGATGGAACGCGGCATTCCCTGCGCCCGGAGCGCTCACGAACCCACGGTTTCACGGCGGTGTCCCTGCTGCCAGTCCTCCTCGACCCCAACCTCGCCCTCGGTAAGGCCGAAGGCCCGCAGCTGCGGAGTCTCCCGAAGCGAGCGCTTGAGCTCGGCGAAGCCGCCGAAGCGCGCCAGGGCTACCACGTGTTCCCACAGGGCGACCGCCTCTGAGGATTCCGGCAGCCGGCTTATGACGGGGCCGAAAAGCGCGGTGCCCCCGGGCGGGTCGAAGTGCAGGATCGGTGTGCCCACATCCCTCCCGGTGAGCGAGAGAGCGTGGTCGGTCTCCTCCCGGATCTCGGCATCGAAGGAGCTGTCGGAGACGGCCTCGGCCAGCTCGACGGGAAGGCCGAGTTCGCCTAGGATCGGTGCCACGAATGCTCCCGCGTCGCGATGCAGATCCTGCTGGCGGCCCGGGGTCGAGTCGAAGATCTCCGCCCCGTAGGCGGCGTACAACGGTCCAACGGCGTCCGATCCGCGTACCGCGCGGACGGCCGCGGCGACCCGGAGCAACTGGAGCCCAGCGCTGTGGCCGCGCTCATAACCGGCTGGGAAGTGGGTGGAGTAGTCCACCTCGTCGTTCAGCAGTCGCAGCGAGATGAAGCGCCACTCGACCTGGCATCCCAGCTGGCCGGCCACGAGGCGCACCCACTTACTGGTGATCCAGGCAAAGGGGCACACCGGGTCGAAGTAGAAATCGAGGTCAGCCATCACGCCTCGCCTCGGGGGGGATAGTCGCGCTCGACGAAGAATCGGATCGCCCCGACCAGGTCCTCGACGCGCGGCCGAGCCGCGGGCATGGAGTTGAGAGCGGCCATGTAGATCGTTCCATCGGCACGGACCAAGTAGATCCCCGGCTCCCCGAACAGCTCGGGTTCCGGTTCCTTGACACCTTTGGAAACGAACAGGCCCCACTCCCGCATCGAGGCCACGCTCTGGCCGAAGCCTAGGTCCAGACGCTCGAGCTTCCATTCGGTGGCGCTGCGACGGGCACGCGCCTCGCCGTCACCGCTCACCGCGACCACTTCCACCCCGAGCGCGGCGAGTTCGCCGACAGCCCGGTCCAGCTGTGCGAGATAGCCGCGGCAGATGGGGCAGTGCCATCCCCGGTAGAAGACGATCAGGGTGAAGCGCTCTGGCTTTCGCTCCGCCAGCACGAACCGTCCGCCGCCTACCAGGCTCACTTCGAGAGGCGGTGCTGGTTTGGTCGGGAGCGGTACCGACCGCATCCCTCCCCCTGCCTCCGGGCTCATCTGGACTCCTCTTCGGATGTGAGAGGCCCGCGGCGGAGTCTGAGCGATTCGATTGAGCCGGACCGGGGCAGAATCGGGTCCTCCCAAGGAAGGCCCACTTCATACGACTCCACCTGACCACTATAACAGACAGGTCTGTCTGCCGCCATCCCAGCGCTATCCTGCTGTGGTGGCGACGACCTCACCGACGGCTCGAGAGCGCCTGATCCAAGTCGCTAGCAGTCTTTTCTACGCGGAGGGCATCCACGCGGTCGGTATCGACCGGGTGATCGCCGAAGCCGGCGTCGCCAAGGCCACCCTTTACGCCCACTTCGCCTGCAAGGAGGATCTCGTCGCCCAATACCTGGAACGGCAGAGCGCCTGGTGGGCGGCCGCAGTGGAGCAGCGCGTGGCCGACTTGGGCGGCGCTCCGCCCTCCGGGATCCTGGCCGCCTTCGACGTCCTCGCCGAAAGGGTGGCCGACCCGGGGTATCGAGGGTGCCCGTTCATCAACGCGGCCGCTGAGTTCCCCCGACCGGGACCGGTCCAAGAACAGGTCGGCCACCACCGCAAACGTGTCCGCGATACCTTTTCGAAGTCCATCGGCGCGCTCGGTGAAGCCCCCTGGCTGGTCGACGTTCTGGTAGCCCTGTACGACGGTGCCATGGCGAGCGCCTACCTCGATAGCGATCACGGTGTGGTCGAGCCGGCCCGACGCGGCGCAGAAGTGCTCCTACGATCTGGCTCCGGCGGCTCGCAAGCCAGGGGGTGACCGGATTGCGAAGTGTATGGGGTGGTGAACCAGAAGCTCATGCCCAAGGTCACAACGCGCGCCCACAGGGCTGCCGTGTCGCAGATCCTCGAAATCAATGGGAGCTGGGAAGCCCCGAAGGTGCGGGGGTTCGATGTCGACGCCCTCATCGCGCACTTCCGCACCGTTTCGGCGCTCTCCCTCACCAGCCTGCGCACCTTTCAGTCCCGCTTCGGCCTGGCGCTGGCCTCATACCGCAGCTACCTGCAGAATCCCGGCTAATACCAGCCGAGGCGACGAGGGAACCTTCCGTGGGTGGATCGGGCCAAACGGGGAGTCAGGGAGGAGTTCCCGGAAGAGCGTCTCTGCAACCCTAAGCGACTCTGAGCGCGGCTTCCACCACAACGCCCATGCCACCGCGGTCGTCCCTCGTGGCGACTTCGGCCCCAGGGCGCTCGGCTACGCCCCGCTCAGAGTCGCTTAGAGCTGCAGAGACGCTCAGCCCACCCGCTGCAAAGACTTACCTTGGGCCGCGGCTCGCCTCGGGCCAGCCGCGACCTGAGGGCGGGAGGGCAGGGTCCCGGCCGGCCCCCGGACTGAGGTGCTCGGCGGGGCAGCTAGCCGCCCCGCCACCTATACTGGGCGAGCTCACCGGCAAGAGAACGGGGACCCCTTGATGGACGGCACGCCTCCCACACCCTACCTGCACCTCCCCGGCACCGCCCGGGAGCTGCTCACCTTCTATGCGCAGGTGTTCGGCTGCTCGGCGGAGCTGCACACCTTCCAGGAGTTCCGAAGGACCGATGGGCCGGCGGACGCCATCGCCCACGGTGGGCTCTCCGGGGGGCCGGTCCAGCTCATGGCCGCCGACGCCGCCGGGGACGAGCTCCCCTTCCGATCTCAGGGGCTGATGTTCTCGCTCCTGGGCACCGCCGACCCGGCCACCCTGAGGCAGTGGTTCCAGCGGCTGGCGGAGGGGGGGCGGGTCGTAGACGACTTGCAGCGGAGGCCCTGGGGCGCCTCCGACGGCCAGGTGGTCGACCGCTACGGCCTCCACTGGCTCATCGGGTACGAGGAAGAGGAACCCGGCTGAGGCTCCGCCCTCCCCCGGGCGAGGAGAGGCGCCAGAGGCAGAGCCCACCCCATGGAGGGATCGGAGAAAGGGGCGATGGTCCAGGGGGCACCAGGGGAGCAGGCCGGTGAACCGCGGCGGCCGGGCTTGACCGCCCATGGCGGCGCTGGCCCCGGTGGCGGACCAGGGCCGCCATAGCGCGAGGGAAGACCAGGTCACCCAGGTGGGCATCGAGGCCGGTCTGGTCGCGGTTGCGCAGCTCTGGGGCCTGGCGGCGCCCGCTGGCCCGGGCCAGCTCGGCGCTCAGGGCGACGGCCTCCCCGGGATCTCCGGAGCCGCAGCCGGGAAGCGGCTGCTCTATCTCGCCCACGGGGCGCGCTGCCGCCTCGATGATCTCTTCGAAGTCCGGCTCCCGGGCGGCGCCCCAATCCGCTGGTCGCGAGCGTGGCAGGGTTGGGGTCGGGGCCGATGAGGCGGGCTTCCACCTCCCAGAAGAGGCGGGGGGTGGGGCGCGCCCGAGAGGAGGGGGCTGGCGCGGCGACCGCCGCCGCGTGCCGGGCGGAATCCGCCTACGGACCGAGGTCCTCCACCCTTGGCGGGTCGCCGGCCCCGCGCCCCAACCATTCGCGCAGGGCCAGGGTCGCCTCGACGTCGCTGCGGTTGTACGAAAGGAGCCAACTACGCGCAGCCTCGGACCGGCGGGAGTCCACCCCGGCCACCGCCTCCTCGTACTGCACCATCGATTCCGCCCCACCGGGATCATCTACCTCCCAAGAGAAGCCCGCCAGGGGTGCCACCTCCTTGAGCCCGATCCCCGCCCCGGTGATCAGCTGCGATCTGAAGAAGGGCAGCAGGTCGACCCACTCGGGGCTGCCGGTGAAGGCGGCGACCGGGCCGGCCAGATCGGTGCCGGCGGAGATCCTCCTCATCTGGCCGGTCTCGGCGCCGGAGTTGTAGCAGTAGGCGCGAAATGAGAGACCCCGGATCCGGCACGTCTCCCGCAGGTGGCTGAGCCACTCCCAGAAGTTGCGGAAGAGGATCAGCTCCGTCTCCGGGGTGAGCGGCTCCCAGGTGTGGAAGGGCCGGTAGCCGACCTCCGCGGCCGCTCCCGGCACTCGCGGGGTGGTGAGGGTACCCCAGAGGTACACGCCGTCCTCCACGTTCTCCATGTCGATGTCGACCTCGAGGTCGGCCCGCGGCGCGGAGACGGCCAGGACCCCGCGCCGCCGGTACACCGGAGCCGGGC
This sequence comes from bacterium, assembly GCA_021791345.1. The sequence continues at coordinate 1,722 of JAJYWT010000179.1, read as the reverse complement.
CCAGCGCGGCCCGCGCCTGGTCGATCTGCTCCGGCAGGGCCGAGAGGGGCCGGGCGGCGTAGGCGGCGGTTCTCTCGCTGAGGCCGCGAGCATCCCCCAGGGTGCGGATGCCAGCCTGGTCGAGCCGCGCGAGCTGGCCGCCCCGCCGGCGGCCCAGCACCTCGGCGACAGGGGTGGCGTCCGCGAGCCTGCCCAGGGCGGCCAGAAGCGGCCGTACATCCACCCCGGAGGAGACGAGCAGAGCGGTTCGGTAATCGAGGTCGGCCAGCTCCCGGCGGTCGGTGACCCCATGCAAGAGGTGGACCCGGTAGGCCCGCTCCCCGGTCCGGGGGAGTAGGCTGACGCTGCCGGCCCCGGACTCCAGGATCGGGCCACACCAGCACCACCACGGGCACTGGGCACACTCCCCGATCCGGATCGGGGTGGCCCTGAGTGGCACTGTGGGATCGAGCCGGTGCCGGGCCGCGGCGTTAACCACCTCCTGGCGCCGGGCGAACTCCGAGTCGTACAGCTCCAGGGTCGAGCGGCGGCCTCGGCCCGGGGTATCCCCTCCCGCCCAGACCGGCAGGTCCAGGTCGTACCAGACAACCCTTCCCTCGCGGCCGACGATCCCCGCCCAGGGCTCGCCGTCCACGGCGAAGCCACTTCCCTCCAGCATTCTCTGGTAGTGGGCGAGCTGGAGAAGGTCCTCCCGGTTCTTCCTCGCCCAAAGCCCTTGTTCCTCGCCGGCCCCCTCCCAGGTCAGGCGCTCCAGGGAGGCGCTCCGGCCCGCGAACGGGCTCGGCTCTGAGGTGAGCGCCAGATGATGCTTGACGTCCACCGGCCGGTAGCCCCCGCCGGCGGCCCGGACCAGCAGGTCGGGCTCGCCCACCCGCTGACCGATGAGGTCCTGGGGGAGACGCCCTCCCGTGATCACCGGCACCCCGGCCGCCATTGCCTGAGCGGTGGCGCTCTCGCGATCCGGGGCGGGTAGCCCGGGGACCGCCACCGCTCCCGGGTGCATCTCCAGGACCCGGGACAGAATCTGGGCCTCGAACTCCCGGCCGCGTCTCGCCAGCCGCTCCTGCGCCGGCGACGGCGGCGGCGGCTCGCACGGCCGGAGCAGGTCCCACTGGCCCCGGACCGGGCACTGGCGGGCCGCGTAGGCGCCGAGCAGCGGCAGCGAGGTCGCCCCAGGGATGGTCACCTTGGGCCGGATGATAGGGGAGGAGGCGCGCTGGGGCCCCGCCGGGCGGTCACCAGTCCGACGAGATGCCATCGACGGCCGGCGAACCGGGCCGTACCCCGCCATGCAGCTACGGGAGCGGGCGCAAGCACAAGCGGTGCCACCTCGGCCGCTGGAGCGATACGCGCGAACCGGCCGACCTCCGAGGCCCGATGCATGAGCCGTCGCGGCGCCTGCCCTCGGCCATCCTTCGCTTCGCGGTCGCTTCGTATGGACCGGGCGTGGTGGACCTGGCCTGGCGGAGGTTCTCTGGGTCCAGCAGCCGCCCAGAAGCGTCTCGGATTTCGCTGCTGAACTGGTGATGGCCGGTCCCCGGGGGCGGCCTCAAGGTGCCGACCGGCCGCCCAGCGCATCTGCGGTTCCCTCAAGATGGGGGTACCCCGCGCTGCCAGCCTCGCCAGCGCCGGCGGCGGCCGGCGTGGCCTCTCCCGCGGCTACTCGACCGGTGGCCGGGCTCCCGGGTGGGAGATGGGGACGTTGAGGTTGAAGCGCACCCC
>JAJYWT010000141.1 GCA_021791345.1 bacterium | reverse complement strand
CTTGGTGTCGGTCCCGCTCATGTTGAAGCCCCCGAATGGGTGCACCCCCATCTGGGCCCCGGTGGAGCGGCGGTTGATGTACAGGTTCCCCACGTGGAAGCGGTCCTTGGCGTGGGCGATCCGCTCCGGGTCGCGGCTGAAGTAGGACCCCGTCAGCCCGTACTCGGTCTGGTTGGCGATCCGCAGCCCGTCCTCAAAGTCCCTGGCCCGGACCACCGCCAGCACCGGCCCGAAGATCTCCTCGGTCGCGATCCGCGCCCGCTCCCCGACCCCCGCGAAGATGGTGGGCTCGATGAAGTGGCCCTCGCCGTCGGCGCGGGAACCGCCCGTCAGCAGCTCCCCCTCCTGCCTTCCCAGCTGCAGGTAGTCCAGGATCTTCTCCTCGGCATCCCCATCGATCACCGGGCCCACACCGACCTCGGGATCCACCGGGTCTCCCATCCGCAGCCTGCGGGTCAGCTCCAGAACCCGCGGCACCAACTCGTCGTAAACGGAGGAGACCACGACCGCCCGCGAGCCCGCTGAGCACTTCTGCCCCTGGAAGCCGAAGGCGGAGCGGGTGATCTCCGCGGCGGCCAGTTTGAGGTCGGCGGTCTCATCCACCACCACCGCGTTCTTGCCCCCCATCTCCAGCTGCACCCGCTTCAGCCAGCGCTGCCCCGGATGCACCCTGGAGGCCCGCTCGTAGATCCTGATCCCCACCTCCTTGGAGCCGGTGAAGGCCACGAACCTCGTCTTCGGGTGGTCCACCAGCGCCTCGCCGACCACCTCCCCCCGGCCGCTGAGATAGCTCAGCGCGCCCTTGGGGATCCCCGCCTCGTGCAGGAGCTCGACCAGCCAGGCGGCGGTGGTGCTGGCGGTCTCGGCGGGCTTGAGGATCACGCAGTTCCCGCTCACCAGCGCCGCCGTGGTCATCCCGGTCGTGAGCGCCAGGGGAAAGTTCCATGGGGAGATCACCGCCCCCACCCCCAGAGGGAGGTAGCGGAACTGGGTCGCCTCCCCCGGCCACGGCGTCATCTGGTCCCTCGCCGCCAGCCCCATCGCCTGGCGCGCGTACCACTCCATGAGGTCCACCGCCTCCGCCGCCTCCCCGTCCGCCTCGTCCCAGGGCTTGCCGACCTCGTAGACCATCAGGGCGCCCAGCTCGTGGCGGCGCCGCCGCACCAGCTCAGCCGCCCGCAGCAGGATCAGGGCGCGCTCCTCCACCGGCGTCCTCGACCATCGCGTGAACGCCTCCCATCCCCGCTCCAGCGCCAGCTCCACATGGCTGGGGTCGGCCATCGCGTGACGGCCCACGACCTGCCCGGGGTGGGCCGGGTTGTAGGAGTCCAGGCTCTCCTCGGTATCCACCGCTTCCCCCGCGATCAGCAGCGGGTAGCGCTCCCCCAGCCGGCCCTCCACCTGCCGCAGCGCGGCCTGAAAGTCGGTGCGGTTGCGGGGATCGCTGAAGTCCAGCGACGGCTCGCTGCGGAACGGTGGAATGATCACGATTGCATCTCCTCTGTTGGGCGCCGACCGTCCCCGGCGAAGACGCCGGCGAACCGGCTCAGCGCCGGACCATGTTGCGGGCGAGAAAGAGCAGGTTGGCGGGCCGCTCCGCCAGCCGGCGCATGAAGAACGGGTACCAGTGGGTGCCGTACGAGGTCGCCACCAGCACCGTGTAGCCGCGGGCGACCAGGGACCGCTGCAGCTGGGGCCGCACCCCGTACAGCATCTGGAATTCGAAGCGGTCGAGACCGATGCGCTGGCGCTGCACGAAGCCGATCGCGTGCTCGATCATGCGCTCGTCGTGGGTGGCGATCGCGGTGTAGCCCCCGCCCAGCAGCGCGGTCTCCATGATCCGCACGTAGTTGCGGTCGACATCGACCTTGTCGGGGTAGGCGACCTCACGGCTCTCCAGGTAGGCGCCCTTGACCAGCCTGAGGTTCGGCTTCAGCTCCAGCAGGGAGTCCAGGTCGGCCACGGTCCGGTAGAGATACGACTGCAGGACACAGCCGACGTTGTCGAAGCCCCGACCTCGGAGCTCCCGGTACAGTCGCAGGGTCGGCTCCACCCGGGCCGACTCCTCCATGTCCATGCGCATGAACGTGCCCAGGTCGCGGGCGACCTCCAGGAGATGGCTCAGGTTGCGCGCCGCCAGCCCCTCATCGATCGCCAGCCCCATCAGCGTCGGCTTGATCGCCACGTTGGCGTTGAGGTGCTCCGCGGCCAGCCGGTGCAGCAGCACCTCGTAGTCCTGGACCGCGCGGGCGGCATCGGCCTCGCTCTCCACCGCCTCGCCCAGCTCGGTGGCGTTGCACTTGAAACCCTGGCGGTTCAGCTCGCGGATCACCGCGATGCACTCGTCCAGGGTCTCGCCGGCCACGAAGCGGGCCGCGCCCAGGCGCATCCCGTAGCGGCTCATGAAGCTCTCCGTCGCCCGGTTTTGGGCGGCCGCCAGAATCGCGGTCCGGGCTGCGTGGTTCAGTGATGGCAAGGGTCAGTGCCTCCTCCGGTGAAAGGTCGGGGCACCATCATCTCGCACCGAAGATCACGGCCGCAGCCAGGCCCCGGCCCTGAGCGGGGGCGGGCTTGCCAGAGGCCGGCGACCCCCGAGCGGTGTCCCGGCCGCCGGCGGCTCCGGCACCGGTGGCCGAGCTGCGCTGTCCCTCTGCCTTAAGAACCGGGGCGCCGGCTGGGGGTCGAGGACGGCCGTTTGCTGTGCCCGGGCTGGTGGCCTCTATAGGTCCATGCGCTCGGTCAACCGCTTGGAGCGGGCGGTGGCGGCTCGGCCCAGGAGCAGGAGCAGCAGGATGATGAGGACCGTGACCAGGGCGGCGGCGGCGGCCAGCTCGTGAGCCTGAACGTACGGGAGGATCAGGGTGTTGAACGTGACCCCGGTGAGGTACGGCTCGGGGTTGTTGGTCAGCCTGACGATGGGGTTGGCGTCGGTCCAGTTGGCGGTGAAGAGCAGTGGCGCGGTCTCGCCCATGGCGATCGCCTGAGCCAGGACGAGGCCGCCGACAATCCCGGGCAGCGCGGTCGGGAGCAGGACCCTGCGAATGGTGGTGACGCGGGAGAGTCCCAGCGCCGCCGCGCTCTCACGCAGGCTGCGCGGCGCCTGATCGAAGGCGACCTCCGTGTTCTTGACGATGTAGGGGATGGTGATCACCGAGAGCGCGATCACCGCAGCGATCAGTGAGTAGTGCCACTGGAAGGGACCGTTGACCAGCACGGTGTAGGCGACCAAACCGATCACGATCGACGGAATGCCCGACAACACCTCGGACGCGAACTGCATCACCGCCCGCGGCCGCGGGGGGGCGAATTCTGCGATGTAGAGTCCGGCGACAACCCCGATGGTCCCGGCCACGATCAGCACGCCGAGACCCAGAAGCAGCGAGCCCAGGATGCCGTCCTGCACCCCGATCGGGGCGTTGAGGTGGGCCGGATCGATCGCGCTGCCGTGCGTCAGGAGATTGAGGCTCAGCAGCGGCGCCGCCTGCTGGATCAGCGTCCAGATCATGTCCAGCAGGGGCAGGAGGATCGCCAGCAGCGCCAGCCCGCATACCCCCCAGAAGACCCCACCACGCACCAGGCGAAGCAGTCGCGATCTCTGGGCGGCGTCGAACCCATCCCGGAGGCGGAGCATTCCGCCCCTGGGAGCCGGGAATCTCTGACTAGACACCGCGGCCCACCGGGAGCGCCTGGCCACCGGCGACGCGGCGGATGATGAGGCGGCCCCCGAAGTTGCTGAGCAGGCTGATGACCAGCAGGAACAGACCGGCGGCGAACAGCGCACTCACATCGGTCTTGGCCTGCAGGACCGCGTCGAGGGTGCCCGCGATCAGCGAGGAAAGGGTCGCCCCGCTGTGGTAGATGTTCAAGGGGATCCCGGTGAAGATGTTGCCGATGATGAAGAACATGGCGATGGTCTCCCCGATGGCACGCCCCCAACCCAGGAAGGCGGTGGCTATTACGCCGGTCGAGATGTAGGGAAGGGTCACCACCCTGGCCGTCTCGTGGGTGGTCATGCCCAGCGCCATTGAGCCCTCCCTGGCGAGCACGGGGACCCGGCGCACCAGCTCCCGGGTGGTGGCCGCGATGATCGGCACCACCATCAGGGCGAGGACCAGGGAGGCGGTGAGCACCCCCCCCGCGGTGTTGACGGAGCCGCTGAACCAGGGCGCCACCGCCCCCCACAGGGAGATGAACACCAGGAGGATTGCCAGCCGTCGCAGCGACCGCCGCCGCGGGCCACGCGTGGAGACCTGGATGACGATGAAGCCCACCACCGCCGTTCCTATGAGACCCCAGGCCATCCCCTGAGGGAGCCAGGGGAAGAACCAGGGAAACCCGCCGACGATGCTGGTGAGGGCGGGGGAGACGGTTCTCAGCATGAAGGGTCCGAAGGTGAGCACCCCCCAGAGACCGAACACCACGCTGGGCACCCCGGCGAGCAGCTCCAGGAGGAGGCCGACGGCCCCCTGGGCCCACCTGGGCACCCACTCGGTGAGCATCAGCACCGCCCCCACCGCGATCGGCACGGCCAGACCGATGGCGATCGCGGAGGTGACCAGGGTGCCCAGCATCTCTGGGAGGAAGCCGTAGGCGGCCGCGTGCGGGGCGGCGATCCCGTTGTGGATTGTGGGCGCCAGGTAGTAGTTGCCAGGGCTGAAGTAGGTACCGAAGAAGCCGGTTCCGCTGAATAAGATGGCCGGCACCGCGGTCAGCGCCATGACCACCAGGATGAAGACCAGAAGCGCGGCGGGAACGCTGCCGAAGACTGCCGTCAGCGCCTGGGCGACCGCCTGCCCGATGGCCGTCTTCCGCTCCCGACGCCTGGCTCTGAGGGTCGGCGGCGGACCGGGGGTCAGTCCCCCGGTCCGCCGTCTCAACAGAATCACCAGTTTGGTTCCCACTCACTCGCTGGACAGGATGAACCGGCTATCCCGTGATGCTGTCCACTTCGGCGTCGACTCCTGGCAGGGCGTTGCTGGGCAGCGCGATGAAGCCGACGGTGCCCAGATTGGCGGGGGTCGCGCCCCCGGTTGGAGAGAGCGCCCAGGAGAAGAAGTCCTTGATCGCGGTGGCCGTGGCCGCCGACGTCTGGGTCTTCTTCACGACCAGGTATTCGAAGTTGACGATGGGGTAGGAGTCCGCTCCCTTCTGGTAGATGAGCGACACGGCGAGGTCGGCGGGAATCCTGCCCGCCCCGGCGCTCACCGATGAGGCCATGTTGGTGCCGGTGGGCAGGACGAAGTTGCCGGACTGGTTCTGCAGCAGCGCCTCACCGAGGCCAGCGCTCGATGCCTGGGACTCCACGCTCACACCGATGTAGGCGACGCAGCCGGGGTTGGCCGAGCACGCCTGGACCATGGCGGGGTTGCCGTCGGCACTGACCTGGCTTGCCGTCGGCCAGCTCACGAGGGTGCCGAAGCTCGGCCCGCTGGCCCAGGCACTGTTGGTGTCGGAGAGGAACGAGGTGAAGATGAAGGTGTCGCCCGATCCGTCCACCCGGTGGATGGGCACGATCGGCAGGTTCGGCAGCTTGGCGCCGGGGTTGAGGGCGGCGATGCTGGAGTCGTTCCAGTTGGTGATCTTGCCCATGTACATGTTGGCGAGGATGCATCCGCTGAGGTGCAGCCCGGTCTGCCCGCTGGGCAGGACCAGGCCGGGGACGTTGTAGTTGACGGCCTGGGCGGAGACCGCAATCGGGATGTTCATGAGGCCGGGGTTCGCCGAGAACTGCGAGGAGCTGAGAAACGCGTCCGAGCCTCCCATCTGGACGTTGCCGGCAATGGCGTCCGTCTGCCCCTTCCCGGAGCCCCCCGAGGCGGGGCTGAGAGTGATGTTCGAGTAGGCCTTGGGCAGCTCGGGACCCAGCGCCAGCAGATAGGGGTAGATTAAGGAGGACCCGTCCTCGTGGAGGGTGACCGGGGCGGCGGGATTGGCCGTCGGGATCGATGCGGCGGAGGTGGGGGCCGGGCTGCCGCTGGGGGCGTTGGCGGCCCCGCTGTTGGCAACCGCCGAGGTCTTGCAGGTGAGGGTGGAAGTCTTGGCCTGGGTCGTCTTGGCCTGGCTCCCGCCGGTCGAGGTGGAGGTCGAGCCGCAGGCGGCCAGGGCCAACCCGCTGGCCACAAGCGCCGCCGCAAAGAGTGTGGGTCGTCGAATGGTCATGGATATCCCCTTGGTTGGATGAACTCTGGGTGCGGATGAGGGCTGCTGGGCCAAACTCACCCGATACGGCCGCTGATATAGGCCCGGCTCCGCTCGTCCGCCGGGTTCTGAAAGAAGGTTTGCGCCGGGGCGGACTCGACGACCGTGCCCGCCATTAGGAACAGCACGTCGTCGCCGATCCGGTTCGCCTGAGCGAGGTTGTGGGTGACGATGAGGACGGTGACCCGGGCCGAGAGCCGCTTGATGAGGCCCTCGATGTGGTCGGTGGTGTCGGGGTCGAGCGCGGAGGTGGGCTCGTCGAGGAGGAGCACCTCGGGTGACAGCGCCAGGGTGCGAGCGAGACACAGCAACTGCTGCTGGCCGCCCGAGAGCTGGAACGGTGAACTGTTGAGCCGGTCCCTGACCGCGTCCCAGAGGCCGACCAGCGTGAGGTGTTCCTCGACCAGGGCGGAGACCTGGTGACGGCCCACCAGACCGTGGGCTCGCGGGGCCAGCGACACGTTCTCGGCGATGCTCTGGGGGAACGGATTGGCCCGCTGGAAGAGCATGCCCACCCTGCGGCGCAAGCCGCGCACGGCCACCCCGCGGCCGTAGACATCCTCCCCGCCGATGGTCACCGATCCGGTGACGCGCATCCCCGGCGTGCTGTCGTGCATCCGATTGATGGAACGCAGCAGGGTGGTCTTACCGCACCCGGTCGGCCCCACGATCGCGGACACCGCACTCCGGCGAAAGGTGGAGTTCACGCCGCGGAGCAGCTCCTTCTCCCGGTAAAGCACGTGCAGGTCTCGGACGTCGACGGCGCCATCAGCGCCTGCCGCGCCCCGCTGGCTCCCCGTCCCCATCGCCCCGGCCGCCCTGGTCACCACGGGGCGATCGTAGGGAGCCGAGATTATGTCCGCGCTATGAAACCACTAAGGAATAATTATCCCCAAAAACCCAGCGGTTTCAGCGCTGCGCCGCGGGCTCGCCTGGTGACTTTCCGCACGCGCGGCACCCGCTTCCCCGGGTCCGGCTGCGCGGCTGACGGCGGCTCACCGTCGCTGCGGAGCCGGTGCCCATCGCAAGGCCGGGTCGCGGGCCCGGGGAACTTCGACTCCCGGCCACCGGCCCCCCTGAGCAGCGCTGGTCAGGTCGGACGGGCTACTGGCCGATGCGCCCGTCTATCCGCTCGCGGAGGAGGTCGGCGTGGCCCATGTGGCGGGCATACTCCACGATCATTCCGACCAGCGCTTCGCGCAGGGACATCGGCCCGCCCCCACTGCCATGCCGGTTGTCAGGATCGTCGCCTCTGACGTCAAGACTTGCCGCCTCGGCCACCAGCCGGGTGGAGAACTCCACCTCCTCCTCCCATGCGCTCCAGGCCTCAGCCACCACCGTGGGGTCGGGGGTCGCCCCATCGAAATCGCCATCGCGGTCGGTCTCCGAGCAGAAGAGCGCGGGGGCCGACTGTCCCGCCATCATCCCCCGGAAGGTCCCCCGCTCTGACTCGGCCAGATGGCGCACCAGTCCCAGCAGCGACATCGTCGACGGGGGGACGGAACGTCGCGCCAGCGCCTCGGCATCGAGATCAGAGCACTTCATCCGGAGCGTCAGACGCAGGCAGCGCAGCGCCTCAGCGAGCGTGGTGCGCTCGTCGCCCAACCTCGGTCCGTGCTCGCGCGGATCGTCGGGGGAAGGACGGCCGTCCGCAGTGAACATGTCCGCCCGTCGGGCCGTCCGCCGGGTTGGCTCCGGAGGACGCGGCTCAGCCACCAGCTGCTCGCAGGTGGCACTCCCGGGCATGGTGCCGGCGTTCTCCTCCCATGGGGCAGAGTCTACCGGCCTGAGCCGGGGTCACTCCGCAGAGCCGCCCATCCCCGGGGCCGGACCGCGCCCTCCCTGGCGGAGGATGCTCTCGATCACGTCATGACCGGGGGGTCGGCGCGAGTGGGCCCGCCGGGAGCTGCTGCGCCGCCGCTCCTGGCGGGGGCTGAGCATGTGGCTCTCCTGCTTGCGCCACACCCGCTCGATCAGGACTCTGATCTCGACCCCGTCCTCCACCGGGATGTCATGCGCGGCCAGCGACCTAACCACCCGCTCGGGCAGCTCCGCCGCCTCGCTGAGGTTGAGCTGCTCCAGAGCCTCCAGGATGTCGTCGAGGCGGCGCAGGTGGGCGCGCCGGTCGGTCATCTCCTCGGTGCCCATGATCACCGGGGAATTATCAACTATATCCCGAGCTGGCGCAAAGTCAGCCCCCAGCGCGGATTCAGACCGGATCCCGGGTGAGCTCCGAATTCGACTCCTCGTAGAAGCCAAGCCGGGAAATCCAGCTCCGCACCCCGGTCGGCGCCCACCAGTTGGCACCGCCCAGAAGTCGCATCACCGCCGGCACCACCACCCCCCGCACCAGGGTGGCGTCCACGGCGACCGCGATCGCCATCCCCACCCCCAGGATCTGGATGTCGAGCACGTGACCCAGGGCAAAGGCGGCGAAGACCGTGATCATGATGAGCGCAGCCGAGCTGATCACGCCACCGGTGGCGGCCAGCCCCTCCGCCACCGAGCGCCGGTTGTCCCCGGTGGCCAGGTAGCGCTCCCTGATCCGGGTGAGCAGGAAGACCTCGTAGTCCATAGAGAGGCCGAAGATGATGGCGAACATCAGCACCGGATCGGTCGCCGTGATGGAGCCCGGTGGGGTGAAGCCGAGCACGTTGGAGAGGTGCCCCTGCTGGAATATCCAGACCATCGCCCCGAAGGCGGCGCTGATCGAGATCATGCTCATCAGGACGGCCTTGATCGGCAGCACCACCGACCCGAAGGTGAGGAAGAGCACCACCATGGTGACCGCCACCACCAGCAACACCGCCCACGGAATGGTGGCGGCAAAGGCATCGATGAAGTCGACCGATTGGGCCGCTCCCCCGGTGAGCAGGGTCCTGGCCCCGGGTGGAGCGCCGACGGCACGGAGGTGATGCACCAGCTCGGCCCCGGCCCTGGAGTCGGGGCCATAGCTGTTGGCGACCTCGACCTGCGCGATCGGCCCGGCCAGGTTGGAGTCGATGTAGGAGTTGAGCGCAGCGGGGCGCTGGGCCGGGGACAGCTGGAGCAGCTGCAGGTACCGGCCGCTCGCCATCCCCGGCGGTGGGGTCAGAACCCCCTGGAGCGCCTGCACCCCGCGGACCGTTCGCAGCCGGCTCAGGTAGGCGCCGAGCTGCCGCTCCTGGAGCGCCGACAGCCTGCCGTCGAGGGAATGGCGGTAGTCCACCACCAGGGTCATGTCGTCGACGCCACCAGCCTGCGGGAAATCGTAGTTCAGCAGTGCGTATCCGGTGCGCGCGGGCCCCTGTGGGATCTCGCTCACGCTGCTGCCGGTGGAGAGTCGCAGGCTGAGGAATGGGGTCCCCGCCGCGAGCAGCACCAGGACGGTGGGGCCCGCGATCAGGATCGGGTGCCGCATGACCCGCTCGGCCACCCACCCCCAGAAGCTGGAGTGATGGTCGGCGGGACGGGCGGCCCGGTGCAGGCTCCGGCGGACGCTGAACCTGTTGATCCGGGGGCCCAGCGACGAGAGGATGGCGGGCAGAGCGGTGAGGGCGAACAGAAGGGTGCAGGCGACCACCACGACCCCCCCGATTCCCATGCTGCGCAGGGCCGAGGCGGGGAACAGGGTCAAGGAGCTCAGCCCCACCGCCACCGCGGTGCCGGAGATCGCGACCGCCTTGCCCGCACTCCCGGTGGCGGCCGCGACCGCCTGCTCCACCCCGGAGTGGCTCAGCTCCTCCCGGAAGCGTTTGACGAAGAAGAGTGAGTAGTCGATCGCCAGCCCCAGCCCGATGATGGTGGCGACGTTGGTGACGAAGATGGACATGCCCAGGTGGGCGGCCAACAGGCTGATGACCGCCAGCGCGGTCGGGACCGACAGCCCGGCGATCACCAGCGGCAGCAGAGCCGCGATCACCGACCCGAACACCACCAGCAGCAGCAGCAGCGAGACCGGCAGGGCGATCACCTCGGCCCGCTTCAGCTGCTGCTCCAGGCCGCTGTTGTAGAGGGCGTCGATGGCGGGGGCCCCGGTGACCCACATGTGCAGGCCCGGCGGGGGCTCGATGTAGGAGGTCAGCGACTTCAGCTGGTTGGTGGCGGCGGTCTCCCCCAGCTTGAGGTTGATGACGGCAAAGGTGTCATGGCCGTGGGCGCCAATGAACACCGGGTCCTTGGTGTTGCTGTAGTCGAGCACACTGGCCACCTGGGGGCGCCTGGCCAGGCGCTCGAAGCTGCGGTCGACCGCCTGCTGCACCGTGGGACTGGCAGCGTTCGCGGTCGGGCTGCGATAGACCAGCAGCAGCTGCGTCTTGGCGGCTCCGAAGTGCTGGGCGAGCAGCTCGGTGGCCCGCTGGCTCTGGGAGCCGGGCACCGAGAAGCCGCCCGCCTCGAGCTGGCCCCCGAGGGGGACGGAGAGCAGGAGCAGGACCACCATCAGTGCGACAGCCGCCCCGGGGATCACCCTGCGGTGCCGGTAGGTGAAGCGTCCCAGCCGATGAAACAAGCGCCCCGCTCCTAAGCTGCCGTGGCTCCTGGGAACAACATGAATGAATATTCATTCATGTAGACTCAAAGCATATCAGGTGCCCGACGGGGGGCGCTCCAGGAGGTTTCGCCATCATCTCGGAGGGGCTGTCGGAAAAGAGCACGGCTCATGCTGACCAGGTTCGCCGCCGGATCCTGGAAGGGGCCAAGCGGGCCTTCGCGCGGTCCGGGATGCAGGGCACCAGCGTTCCTGAGATCGCCGCCGAGTGCGGGGTTTCGGTCGGCCTGCTCTACCGCTACTTCACCAGCAAGGCGGAGCTGTACACCGCCATCTGCAGCCTGGAGACGAAGGCGGAGGCGGAGGGACTGCGCGCGGAACTGGAGCTCATCTCCGACCCCCGGCTGTGGCTGGAGCATGCGATCGACTTCTACCTGGACCGGTTGGACGCCGAGGGCGGCGCGGGGCTGCTCCTGGGCGCGATGGCGGAGGCTCCGACCAATGAGGTGATCCGGGCCTCCCTGCGCCTGCGCCGAGAGGTGATCACCTCCTTCGTCGAGTCCTTCCTGGCGGCTCGGATCGCGGCCAAGGACCTGCCCGAGGCGATGCCAACCGCCGCCCTGGCCCGTGCCATCGCCATGCTCCTGGACGGGGTCGTCATGGAGTGGGCGGTGGCGGGTCCGGAGTTGGACCTCGCTCAGGTGCGGGCGGCGCTCTTGGCCCTGGTCACCCGCGTCACCTCCACCGGCGCTCAGCCGGGCAAGCCGGCCGCGGACAGCGCCTGAAGCAGGTCGGCGAGAAGGTCGGAGCGGTCCTCGATGCCGACCGACATCCGGACCAGGCCGGGGGGCAGGTGCTCCTCCCCCTGCCAGCGGCCTCGGCGCTCCAGCAAGGACCCGACCGAACCCAGGCTGGTGGCGTTGGCCCAGACCGTGGTCGCGGCGCAGAAGCGCTCGGTGGTTGGGGCGTCGGCTCGAAGCTCCATAGCGAGCATGGCGCCGAAGCCCGCCTGCAATCGGGACTTCGCCAGCTCGTGCTGGGGGTGGCCGGGCAGCCCGGGGTAGAGCACCCGCTGGATCGCCGGATGCTCCTTGAGCCTCATCGCCAGCCAGCTCGCGTTCCCCATCTGCCGTTGCAGCCTCACGTCGAGGGTCCGCAGCCCCCTGAGCGCGAGCCATGCCTCCAGCTGCCCGGGACAACCCCCACGGCTGGTCCGGTGGTGGCGCAGCCGTTCGGCGAGCGCAAGGTCGCGGGCCAGAACGATCCCCAGGATGAGGTCATCATGCCCGCCGATGTACTTGGACGCGGAGTGGATCACCAGGTCCGCGCCGAGCCCGAGGGGGCGGCACACCAAGGGGGTCGCCATGGTGTTGTCGACCGCCAGCAGAGCTCCGCTTCGGTGCGCCACCTCGGCGCAGCCCGCCAGATCCGGCACGGTGAGCAGAGGGTTGCCCAGGGTCTCCACCAACACCAGGGCCGCACCCCGCACCGCGGCCTCGACCTCTGCCAGATCGGTCGCGTCGACGAGGCGGACCTGGCAGCGGCCCCGCCGGCCAAGCTCCTCCAACAGCAGCCGGCTGCCGGTGTAGGAATCCTTGGCCACCACCACCGCACCCCCATCGGGCGCCAGCTCCAGCACCGCCGCCACCGCGGCCATCCCCGAGCTGAACGCGATCCCCTGGGTCCCCTCCTCCAGCTCCGCCACCGCCTGCTCCAGGAGTGCCCAGGTCGGATTGTGGTCCCGCCCGTAGCTGAGGCCGGACGGGTTGGCGTGATCGAAGGTGGCGGAGACCACCAGTGGCGGGGTCAGCGCTCCCGTCTGGGGGTCGCGGAACCGCGAGCCATGGACGACCCTGGTGGCGACTCTGAGCTCCTGGGGCAGATCCTTCAAGCCCGCTCCTCTCGCGCCCGCGCCAGCACCGCCCTCGCCATCCGCAGATTGGCCTCGTCCACCATCTCCTCTCCCAGCCGTGAGGCCCCTCCCTTGGCCGACACCACCGCCAGCATCTCCCGGGCGCGGGCGACCTGTTCCGGCGAGGGCGCGAACTCGGAGTTGATGGTCGCCAGCTGCTCGGGATGGATGGCCCACTTCCCGTCCACGCCCAGAGCGACCGCCCGCCGGCAGGCCTGCTCGAGGCCGACAGGATCCGCCAGCCTTGAGTAGGGCCCGTCGATGACCTGCAGGCCGCGGGCCCTGGCCGCGACCGCGATGCGCGTGAGGGGGTAGTGCCAGACGTCACCGGGATAGCCCAGGGCCTGGCCCCCGATCACGGTCTGGGGCATCCCCATGTCGGCCGCGAAGTCTCCCGGGCCGAAGATCAGCGCCTCCAGCCTGGCGGAGCTGGTCGCGAGCTCACTGACCGCCTCCAAGCCGGCCGCGGTTTCGATCTGGATCTCGATCCCCAACCGCGGCATTCCCGGCGCCTCCAGCGCGTCGAGGCAGTGGGCGACGAAACCCACCTCGGACGGATGGGAGACCTTGGGGACGACCACGGTGGCCAGCCGGCTGCCGACCCTGGGAACTATTTCGAGCAGGTCCTGGAGCGCCCACGGTCCCCCGACCGCGTTGATCCGCACCGCCACCGACCGGCCCCCGAAGTCGAGCGACTCCAGCGCGGCCGCCAGCTCGAGGCGGGCCCGAGCCCGGCTCTCATCATCGGCCGCGACCGCGTCCTCCAGATCCAGCACCACCCCGTCGGTGGGTAGGGTGGCCGCCTTGGCGACCATCCCCCGCTTATCGCCGGGACAGACCAGGATCGAACGGCGCACACCGATCACTGGAGCGGATCAGGCCCCTCTTCCGCTGGCCCTCCCAGCCGCCTCATGAGATCCTCGATCAGGCGGCGGGCCTCGGGATCCTCCAGCAGCCGCTCCTGGAAGGCCTGGGCCGCGTGCCGGATCTGGGGGTCGTCCATCAACCGCTCCTGCATCTTGGAGAACTGATCCATCATGTCCTTGGCCGCGGTCTCCTGGGCCACCTGGAGCAGGACCGGCTGCGAAGCGGCCGCCGCCACCGCCTCCAGCTGCTGGCGGATCATCTCGATCCCCTTGCAGCCGAGGCACTCGCCCTGCAGCTGGCAGTGGCAGAGCTGGCGCTTGAGCTGGTCGAGCTCGCGGTGGATTCCGCTCAGATCGATCGGTCCGCTCACCATCTCAGGTTACGCCAGCGCGGATCAGAAGATCGGTTGGAGGGGGCGGCGGGCCCGGATCAGGGCGTGCCAGTAGCGGTGATAGAAGCGGCCCTCCCGCCACTGCGGACTCAGCTGGCCCGCGATCGCCGCGGGGGCCGTCTCGTAATAGTCCAGCAACCGCTGGCGATCCTGGGAACTCACCCCGGCCACCTGGAACCAGTCCAGGATGTCCTTCTCCTGCTCGATCCGCTCGGCATGCTCGACCGCAAAGCCCATCGCCTGGAGCAGGGCGCGCCACTCCTCCAACGCCCGGCTGCGGACGTGCGACGGGTCCCGGCCCACCTCGACCACCTCCAGCCAGTCGCGCACGACGGGGGGCGGGGAGCAGTCGCTGACCGCGAAGGCGCCGCCGGGCACCAGCACCCGGTAGGCCTCCGCCAAAGCCGGGATCAGCCCCCGAAAGTGATGGGGCGCCGATCTCACCAGCACCCGGTCGAAGGCCTCCGCCGGGAACGGCAGCTGCTCGGCGTTGGCGCGCACGAAGGTGACGTTGCGAACCTCGCGGGAGGCCGCCAGTTGGCGCGCCTGCTCCAGCATCTCCTCGGTCAGGTCGAGGGCCACCACCTCGCGCACCAGCGGCGCGGCGGCCAGGGCGACATGCCCGGCCCCCGTGGCCACGTCCAGCACCCGGTGGTTGGGCTTCAGATCGCAGATGGAGATGAAGCGCGCCAGCGACACCGGATCGGAATGGGTCTGACTGGTGCGGTAAGCCTCAGCGACACGGGCGAACTGCTCCCGGCTGTCGCCGATCTCCCGATCCGGCCCCGATGCCGAGCCCGGGGTCACAAGGGATAGCCGGCCAAGAGCGTCTCCAGCGGGATCGGCTCCAGGGAATGGGGTCCCCCGAACCGGACGTCGATCTCGGCATCCAGATCCTTGATCAGCTCCCGAAGTGGCGCCAGGTCCTCCTCGGGGATGGAGGCACCCGAATAGGCACCCACCAGCCTTCCCTCGTCGAACAGCGCCACCCCCGTGCCCGTCGCCGCCTCGACCACGAGCCCTCCCGAGGCCGAACGCTTGCTGAGGAAGCTGCGCAGCCCATCGAGGTCGACGAACATCGCTCCCAAACCGGAGAAGTGGACCGGCGCGTGCAGGAGCAGCCCCAGCCCGCGCGCGATCTCCGCGGGATAGGTGATCACGGTGATGATGTCCTGGCTGTTGGGGAAGGCGGGGAAGGAGACCCTGGTCGAGGTGCTGAGCCGCCCCTGGGCGTCAGAGGCGACGGCCACCACATAGCCCTCCACCAGCACGATGTAGGTGTTGCGCCCATCCTGGGAGGCGACATGCATGACCCCGGTGTGGCCCTCTCCGGCGAGATGCCGCAGCAGCCTGGCCGGGTCGGTGAAGCCGACGCTCAGGTTGTGGAAGAGGAGCTCGCCCTCTGGGAGCGGGAACGTCCGCGCGCCCTCCACCACCGGCTCAGGGCCACCGGAAGGCTCCGGGACCGACTCGCGGCCGGCCCCCGTGGGAGAGACCTCCCAGGCGGTCTCCGAGACCGCCACCACCTCGGGCAGCTGATCAGGTTCGAACGGCTGCAGGTCACCCGGTTCGTCGGGTGCCGCCTCGACGGGCGCCTCCATCTCCATCCCCTCCTCACTGGTCGGCTCGACCTCGGGCAGCGAATAGTTCCCCTGCCCTGACTCCTCGGCCCCCATGGGCGCGGTCGTCTCCGCTGCGGGGAACGACTCGTCCCCCTCCTGCTCAGCGCGCGGCGCCCACAGCTGCTCCCCCTGGTCACCGGCGGCGGGCCACGCGTCGCCCGCCGCACCTGGTGACTGGTAGGTCGGGGCTGGCGCCTCCTCCTCCGGTTGGCCGAACCCGCCGGCCCCCCAGGGAGAGGCTCCGGCCTCCTCCGATGTCGGCGCCGGCTCGAAGGTGGGGAATCCACCGCCGAGCATGGGGCTCGGGGTCCACGCCGGAAGCTCTGGCGCCGCCCCGCTGTCGGGTTGGAATGAGAAGGGGTCGGTGAAACCCCCGCCTGACCACGGATCGGCTACCTGGCCCTCCGGCTCTGCGGGCGCACCCTCCGCCGTCTGGGCACCGCCATCCCCGGCCTGGTCCGATGCGGCCGCTTCGGGGCCGGGCTGCGGCACGAGCGGGTCCCGGCCCGAGGACTCCTCATCGGCGGGAGGCTCGACCGGGGGCTCTTCCGCCGGGGCGGGATCGGATCCCGCTTCTGTGCGGTCCCGCTCCTCATCCCGGCGGCGCCCGAAGACTCGGTGCACGTTCAGCTCGCCGGGCGGGATCGGCTGCGGACGGTAGGCCCCCTCAAGCCCGGTGGCGATCGGGACCGGGACCAGACGGCGCTGCCCGAGCGCCGCCTCCAGCAGATCTTGCAGACGCCGCAGGAAGCCCGGGCCCCCGGTCGGGCCGTGATGGTTGCCGGCTCTGCGCTGGCTCTTGTTCATGGTTTCAACTCCTGAAGCGGGAGTGCTCTCCCCGCTGGTGAGCAACAGACTCCCGCTCGGTGAGGCGCCTCACCTGCGAAGTGTACGCAAGATCCGGCACCTTCGGACCATCAAAGGTGGCCGGAATCGGCAGCGGTCAGGCGGGGGTCGGAGCCGCAGCCGGAGCCGGACCGGCAGACTCGGCCCGGTCGAAGCCCAGCCTCCGCAGCCAGAGCTCGGGCTGGCGCACCTCGCGCCAGCTCGGTAGCGTCTCGGCCGACGCCCATACCGCATCGAGGGCAGGCTGGCCGCCCCGGGCCTGGATCTCCCGCAGGAAGCGCTCCCCCTGCTGGTACTGCTGCAACTTCAGCCCGACTCCGGAGATCAGAAGGATCAGCCGCTCCAGCGCACCGGTGGGTTCGTGGCGGCGATGAAAGGCCCGGTCGAGCGTGTCGAAGTCGGGGATGTGCTGCCGGCCCACCTCGCGCATCACGAAGTTGCCGTGGCCCTCGAGCACCGCCATCACCGCCTGGACCTTGCCGACCAGGGCGATCTGGGGGCGGAGGTTGCGCGCAGTGTGCAACAGATCTTCTATTCCGTTGAGCCGCCGGCCGCCCGGCAGCCGGGTCAGCTCCTGCACCATCCCGGTCAGGTGCGGCGCCAGCCAGGGGTGGAGCTCGAACTGCCACGCGTGGGTGAGCTCGTGCAGCATCAGCCAGCGGCGCAGGGAGTCGAGCGGGAGCTCCGACTTGCGCTGGAACTCGCGAACATTCGGCTCCACGATCAGCAGCGCGGGCTGTGGCAACCCCTCGCGGTCGGTGCCGGGGAAGCTGAGCACGGGGTCGTACTGGCCCAGCACCCGGCTGCCCATGTACCCCAGCAGGGTGCCGAGGTAGAGGCTGGTCGGGACGCGCATCAACGCGCTGGAGCGCAGTGGGCCGAGTTTGGCCTGGGCGGCCTCGATGGGCTGAACCATCCGGCGCATCATCGCCAGGTTCTGGTCCAGGAAGCCCCGTCGCCCCACCACTCTCACCCTCCCGAAGCTGTTCGCCTGTGCCGGGGTGCCACACGCGCTGGCGATCAGAGGAATCAGCTCGGCCACCAGCGGCTCGTACTCCGTGGCCGCCTGGTCGGCCTCGTCCAAGCCATCGGGACCGACCCTCTGGTAGGCGGTGCGACGTGCCAGCTCCCAGTCGAGCATGGAGTCGTCGGAGCCGGGTCGCATCTTGGCGACGCTCCGTTCGGCGGCGATGGCCACCCCGGCCGCCACGGCGGACCAGGCCAGCACCGACTTCAGGTCGGGCATGCGAGGATCATAGGCCGATCCGTCAGCCGGAGCGGCGCCGGAACGCGAGCTCGGTTCCCACCAGCTCGAATCCCAGCCCGTAATAGAGAGGTGCGAGCTCGGGATCGCCGAAGCACAAAACCGGCGTCATCCCGTCGGTCAGCGCCGCCGCGGTAGCCGCCAGCACCACCGCGGTCCCAGCCCCGAGGCGGCGTCGGCTCGGGTCGGTGGCGACGCCGCCCACCTCCACCACCGTTCCGAATACCTTGGTCCAGCGCGCCGCCGCCACCACCTCGCCATCGATCTCCGCCACCCAGGTCCGCTCCTCGGCGACCCTGACCGCCCAATCCGCGGGCGACTCGAGGCGCATCCAGGGAACCGGGTCGTAGACCCGCCACAGCTGGTCCGCGTCGGCCGGACCAGCGGGCCGGACTGCGGGCAGGGCGCGCCCGGGGACCCTCAGGCTGGCGGCCACGGTCATCTCGCGCCGATGGACCTCGAAGCCGTGGTCCAGTGGGTGGGGTAGGTGTGCCTCCAAACAGGAGATCCGGTCGAGCACGGCAAGGCGCGCCTGCACCAGGCTGGCGGCGGCCGGCACCTCGGAGGAGTTGGGGACGAACAGGTTCAGCCGGCTGCCCGTGACCAAAGCGATCGCCCGGACCTCGGACGCCGACCCCAGCGACGCCAGCAGCTCGAAATCCGCCCGCCCCGCCTCCAGCCGGCGCAGGGTGTCCCCGCAGTGCAAACCCGCCCAGCCCTGCGCCAGCAGGAACGTCCCCACGGCGTCTCTGAGCTCTCGGGAGCGTACCGGCCGGAAGCCTCCCGGGGGATTGGCCACTGAGCTCATCTACCCATGATCGCCGATCGCCGACCACCCGTCGGGTCTGCTCTGGCACTTGCTGGCGCCGCCTGCTAGCACTCGCCGCGTGTGAGTGCTAAAATGGCGGCACCGAGTGATCAGCCGGATCATGTGGGGAAATTAGGAGAGGAAGCATATGCCCAAGCAGTTGTTGTTCGACACCGAGGCCCGAGCCGCGCTCAAGCGAGGCGCCGACAAGGTTGCAGACGCGGTCCGCATCACCATCGGCCCCAAGGGTCGCAACGTGGTGCTGGACAAGAAGTTCGGCAGCCCGACCATCACCAACGACGGGGTGACGATCGCCAAGGAGATCGAGCTGGAGGACCCCTTTGAGAACATGGGAGCCCAGCTGGTCAAGGAAGTGGCGAGCAAGACCAACGACATCGCGGGTGACGGCACCACCACGGCCACCGTGCTGGCGGCCGCGATGATCAACGAGGGCCTCCGCCACGTGGCCCACGGTGCCAACCCGGTGCAGGTCAAGGCCGGGATCCAGAAGGCGGTCGACCTGGTCGTGGCGGACATCAAGAAGCACTCCGTGTCCATCAGCGAGCGGGAGAAGATCGCCCAGGTGGCGTCCATCTCCGCCGCCGACCCCGGCATCGGGGAGACCGTCGCCGACGCGATGGAGAAGGTGGGCAAGGACGGCGTGATCACGGTGGAGGAGTCGAAGGGCATCGAGACCGAGCTCGAGCTGGTCGAGGGGATGCAGTTTGACAAGGGCTACATCAGCCCCTACATGGTCACCAACACCCAGGCCATGGAGGCGGTTCTGGAGGACCCCTACATCCTCATCACCGACCGCAAGATCTCCGCGATCGCCGACCTGCTGCCGGTGGTGGAGAAGATCCATCAGTCGGGCAAGCCCCTGGTGGTGGTGGCCGAGGACGTCGACGGTGAGGCGCTGGCGACCCTGATCGTGAACAAGATCCGGGGCATCTTCACCGCGGTCGCGGTCAAGGCCCCCGGGTTCGGGGATCGCCGCAAGGCCATGCTCCAGGACATCGCCATCCTGACCGGTGGCACCGTGATCAGCGAGGAGCTGGGGCTCAAGCTGGAGAGCGTCCAGCTGGGACAGCTCGGCCGCGCGCGCCGGGTGCAGGTCACCAAGGACGACACCACCATCGTCGAGGGCGCTGGGAAGTCGGACGCCATCAAGGGCCGGATCGAGCAGATCAAGGCCGAGATCGACAAGTCCACCAGTGACTGGGACAAGGAGAAGCTCCAGGAGCGGCTGGCCAAGCTGGCCGGCGGGGTGGCGGTGATCAAGGTCGGAGCCGCGACCGAGACCGAGCTCAAGGAGCGCAAGCACCGCATGGAGGACGCGGTCTCGGCGACCCGGGCGGCGGTCGAGGAGGGGATCGTCCCCGGCGGTGGCACCGTGCTGCTGCTGGCCCAGGAGGCGCTCAAGAACACCAAGCTCGAGGGCGACCAGCAGATCGGGGTGACCATCGTGCGCCGCGCGCTCGAGGAGCCGGCCCGTCAGATCGCCAACAACGCCGGCGCCGAGGGCTCGGTGGTGGTCGAGAAGGTGCGCAGCCTGCCGGCGGGGCAGGGCTACAACGCCGCCAACGGCGAGTACGTGGACATGGTCAAGGCGGGGATCATCGACCCCACCAAGGTGACCCGGTCGGCGGTTCAGAACGCGGCCTCGATCGCGGGGCTGCTGCTGACCACCGAGTCCCTGATCACCGACCTGCCCGAGAAGAAGCCGGCCGCAGCGCCGGCGATGCCCGAATACTGATCTCCCCCGCGAGGAGCTGACAGGCGGGGTGGCCCCAGGGCCACCCCGCCTTCTTGGTTATGGGGGCACCGCCTGCCCGCGTCGCATGACCGACAATGGCCAGAGCTCATGGGCACCGTGCTGACGCTGCTGACCGACTTCGGGACCGCCGATGGCTACGTCGGCGCTCTGCTGGGCGCCGTGCTGCGGATCGCGCCCGAGCTGCGCGTCGAAGCCATCACCCATGGCATCCCACCCCATGACATCGCGGCGGGCAGCTACTGGCTGGCGGCCGCGGCACCGTACTTTCCTGACGGGACGGTGCACTGCGCGGTGGTCGACCCCGGTGTCGGCGGCGACCGGCCGCTGGTGGCAGCGGTCGTCGACCGTCAGGTGGTGGTGGGGCCCGACAACGGGCTGCTTCACTTTCTCTGGCTCAAGGGCAGGGAGCGCGCGGCCTTTCGCGTCGACGAGTCAGCCCTTCGCCCCGCCGAGATGAGCTTCACCTTCCACGGCCGCGACCTGATCGGACCACTGGCGGCGCGGCTCGCCGTGGGCAGCCTGGCCCTCGAAGATCTCGGGCCCCGACTGCGCAGCCCGGCGATGCTGGGAGAACTGCTGCCGGATGGCGACGAGAGCGGAACTCAGGCGCGGGTGGTCGTGGTCGACCGGTTCGGCAACGTCATCACCGCGGTCACCAGGACTCCCTGGTACTCACCGGTCCCAAGCGCGGCCGCGGTGGGGGAGGGCCGGATCGTGTCCGAGGTGGTCAGCACCTACTCGGAGATCGCGGGGGACGTGGCGCTGCTGTGGAACAGCTCGGGGCATCTCGAGATCGCCGGCAACCGGACCAGCGCCGCCCAGGCCCTGGGACTGGGCCCGGGGGACCAGGTGCGAATCCTGTGGTCCACGCCGAGCGTGGTCCCGCTGCAGAAGGCGGGGACCTGACCATGGAACCCGGCGTGACCCGAGCCCAGGCGCAGGAGTTGGACCGCGCCGCCGAGCGGGTGGGGGTGCCGGGGCCGATGCTGATGGGGGTCGCCGGCTTCCAGACCGCCCGGTTGGGGCGGCACCTGCTGGAGGAGGAACCCTTGCCGGATCCGGTGGTCGCGGTGCTGGTCGGCAAGGGCAACAACGGTGGCGATGGACTGGTGGCGGCGCGCCATCTGG
>JAJYWT010000051.1 GCA_021791345.1 bacterium | reverse complement strand
GCCCACTGCGGGTGTCGAGGCTCGACCTGTACTGCGACTTCCAAGGTTGGGTCCCTGTCGCTCAGGACCTCTCGGACTTCAGCTGCCGGGCCACTCGTCGCCGGCTCTTCGAGGTGCCCCGGCAGGCGCACCTCAGCGGCCGCATCTTCTCCGGCTTCACGTTCGGCAAGGGTGATGTGGTCTGCCGCATCTACGACAAGTCGCTGGAGATGGCGGCCAGGGAGCAGCACTGGCAGGAGGAGATCTGGCGGGGCCGCGACCCCGGGCAGCCCGTGTGGCGGGTCGAGTTCCAGTTCCGCCGCCGGGCACTGCGAGCGTTCGGCCTGGAGACCCTCGAGCAGGCGCTCCGATCGCGCCAGGAACTGTGGGAGTACGGGATGGGGTGGATCTCTTTGCGGCGTCCCGGGAAGGACAGCAACCGCTCCCGGTGGCACCAGGACCCGGTCTGGAGCGAGCTCCGCCGGGCCGAGCTGGGGTCACCATCATCGCCACTGGTGCGGCAGCGAGTCCGGGCCGCGGCCCAGGAGAGGTTGGTGCGGGGCTTCATCGGCTATGCCAGTGCACTTGGGGCGCTCTCCACCGAGGACGACCTGGCGGCGGTGCTGCGCACGGCGGGTTCGCTTGCGACCCGCCACCTCCAGGAGACGGGGAGGGACTTCGAGGGGTTGGTGGACGCCAAGCGAGACCGTCTTCGTGCTGAGCGGATGTTCAGGATGAGTCCGGACCGCCTGTCGGAGCTGATGCGATGACCGAGAAGCTGCTCCTCGACGTGAACGAGGTCGCCTCAGTCCTGGGCTGTGGACGGACCTATGTCTACGGAATGATCCAGCGCGGAGAGCTTCCTGTTGTCAAGCTAGGGCGGCTGACCCGGATCCCCGCGCGCTCCTTGGTCGAGTTCGTTGCTGGCGAGGAGAGCTTCGTTGGCCCAGGCTTCTCGGCCGCCGATCTCTGGAGCCGGCCGCGGCAGCGGTGAGGGGGCAGTCCGCTATGCCGCGCAGTCGGAGAGGAAAGGGTGACGGCAACGTCAGCCAGCGCAAGGATGGCCGCTGGAGCGCGTATCTGACCGTCCCGGGCAAGGGCCGGCGATATGTGTACGGACCGACCCGCCGCGAGGCCATCGTCGCACTGCGGGCTTTGCAACGAAGCCTGGCGCAGGGCCGCGGGGTCGGCTCTGCCCGGCTTCGGCTCGGCACCTTCCTCGAATCGTGGCTGGTGGCGGTCGAGCCTAACCTCCGCCCCCAATCGTGGCGCCGCTATCGGCAGCTGATGCTCGACCACGTCGCGCCGACACTGGGAGGACGGCCACTGCTCAGGCTGGAGCCGGACGACCTCCAGCAGCTCTACGCCGCCAAGATTCGAGAAGGTCTCTCGCCGGCCACCGTGAGGATGGTGCACTTCATCCTCCACCGGGCGCTGCGCGACGCGGTGCGGTGGGGGCGGTGCGGGCACAACCCGGCCGACCTGGTCGACCCGCCACGGCTGCCGAGGAAGGAAGCCGCGGTCCTCGGACTCGACGAGGTAAGAGCAGTGCTCCAGGCGGCGGCCGGGCACCAGTTCGAGCTCCTCTTCCGGGTGGCGCTCAAGACTGGATTGAGGCGCGGGGAGCTGCTTGCCCTGCGGTGGCGCGACATCGACCTTGACCGCGGCTTGATCATCGTCCGGGGCACCCTCCAACCCACCCCGAGCGGCTCCGCGCCACTGGTGGCGGAACCCAAATCGTCGAGCTCCAGGCGGGCTCTGGCGATTGACGATGACCTGTTGGGACGGCTTGGCTTGCACCGCACGACCTGGGCCAGCACCTGGGACGGGGATGGCACCCCGCCAGGGCCCGAGGACTTCGTCTTCGTGTCGGCGACTGGCCGACCGATCTCCCCTTCCAGCCTGCTACTCAGCTGGAGCCGGCTACTCCGCCGGGCGGGCTTGGAGCACATGCCCTTCCATGCCACCAGGCACACCGCAGCGACCTTGATGCTTGGCGCGGGGGTCAATCCTCGGGTGGCTTCAGAGAGGCTGGGTCACGCCACGGTGGCGATGACCCTCGATCGCTACTCTCACGTCTCCGATTCCCTGCGTCGGGACGCCGCGCTCGCCGTGCAGGCCCTGTTGGAGGGCGCGCAGGAAACCGATAGGGTGTCAAATAGGGTGTCAAACTCGCCTCAGGAGCTGTCCCAAGACTCCATCTGATCTCAAAATCTGAGCTCGTCGGAGCCCCTGGTCGGGAAGGGCGGATTCGAACCGCCGACCTCACGGTCCCGAACCGTGCACTCTAACCTGACTGAGCTACTTCCCGAGGTGCCCCAGTATACCGGCGACCCTCGAAGCCGGCTGGCGCTCCCTAGACTCAGTGGGAGTGTCCATCTACCTCATCCGCCACGGCGCCACCGCTTGGACCGAGAGCCGGCGTCATACCGGCACCACTGATGTGGCTCTGACCGCCGAGGGGGAGAAGCAGGCACGGGCCCTCGCCGGTCGTCTGACGGGGCTGGAGTTCGCCCGGGTGGTTTCGAGCCCGCTGCAGCGGGCCCGCCGGACCGCAGAGCTGGCCGGCTTCGAGGGCCAGATCGAGATCGCACCCCAACTCCGCGAGTACGACTACGGAGAGTATGAGGGCCTGACCACAGCGGAGATCGAGACGCTGCAGCCGGGCTGGGAGCTGTGGCGCGACGGCTGCCCCGGTGGCGAGACTCCTCAGCAAGCGCTGGATCGGGCCGCTCGGCTGCTGGCCGGCCTTGACCTCCCCAGCGATGGTGACTCGGTCCTCTTCGGACACGGGCATATCCTCCGCGCCATCACCGCCGCCTACCTGGGTGTGCCGGTCACGTGCTGCCGCCACCTGGTCCTGGCCGTGGCGTCCATCTCCGTGCTCGGCGAGGAGCACGGAGTGCCCGCCATAGTGAGCTGGGATTTGACCTGAGACCTCAGGCCAGGCGGGGTTGCCTCACCAAATTCATCAGGAGCGTCGGGTGCCGGTCCAGCTCACCAGCGGTCCGGGCGACCGCGAACTCGTAGACCGGCGAGACGCGCATCGGCCGCGGAAACACCGTCTTGGTCGATCGCAACCAGATCCTCAGCGCCTGGTGGGCGGCTTCGTGGGCGGGGCTCCAACGAATCCGGTAGTGCCGCCTGGTCACCTCTGGAAGCAGGCCCGCGGTGATGAAGCCGGTGAGCTCCGCCAGCCCCTTGGGGCCACGCATTCCCAGCCGCGGAACCAGGATCACCTCCGCCACCGACCGTGAGCCGGCCCCCGGCAGGGCAACGCCGGAGGCGATCTGGGAATCTATCCACCCCCGCATCTCGGCCACCCCGGACCAGCCGGTGCCCGACGCCATCCCCATGATCTTGAGCACGGCGTCCCACTCTCGCACGAAGCGGTCGCGCTGGCGCTGGCTGAGCCCCCCGATGAGCTTGTCGTGGGTGTCCAGCATCGAGTCGACCAGGGTGGCATGCACCCACAGCAGGAGGTCGGGGTCGCGGGCTCGGTAGGTGGCTCCGGCGGACCAGCTGGCGG
>JAJYWT010000186.1 GCA_021791345.1 bacterium | reverse complement strand
TCGGGTCGAAGCTCGGCGTCGCTGAGCGCTGGTTTCCCTCCAGCCAGGTACACCACGGTTGCGGTTGCCGACTGGTGGCGAAGCACAAGCTCGACAAGATGCTGGTGTGTGCGGTCACCGGGGAACTCGTCGACCGGGACGTCAACGCGGCCCAAAACCTCCGCGACTGGCCGGATCATGCCAGTTGTGGCTCAGTTGGAGCCACGGCCCCGTCCGTTCTCGGGCCATCTCGGGATGGTACAGGCGACGGCTCGGATGCTCGGATGACCGGGCACCCGGGGAGTGGATGTAAGACCAGCGCTTCGGCGCGGGCGGTTCGCGGTGAGGCCAGAACCGAACCCAGCAATGGGGGAGGAACCCCGCGAGGGGTGTCACCAGCAGTGGGCTCACTGGAGTTCACGCCGTGGCAACGGCTGATCTGCCACCTGGGGTTCAACGCCGGTGGCGTGCCATGGGTGGTGCCGACGATGTACGCCCGGGCGGGGGACGTCCTCTACATCCACGGTTCCCCCGGGTCACGGATGCTGCGGGAGTGCTCCGCCGGGCAGGAGGTCTGCGTGACCGTGACCTTGCTGGACGGTTTGGTGCTGGCGCGCTCGGTCTTCCACCACTCGATGAACTACCGCTCGGTGATGGTGGTCGGCACTCCCCAGGAGGTCGTCGATCCCGACGAGAAACGGGCCGCATTCGAGGCGTTGGTTGAACACGTGATCCCGGGGCGCTGGCAAGACGCCCGTTCTCCCTCCTACAAGGAGCTGCGAGCCACCAAGGTGCTTCGGCTCGACATCAAGGAGGCCTCCTGCAAGCTGCGCCAGGGGCCGCCCAGCGATTCCGCAGATGACCTGGCGCTCACCTTCTGGGCCGGGGTCATCACCACCCGCCTGGTCGCCCAGGACGTGATCCCAGCGCCCGACCTGACACCGGGGATCCCCGTCCCCGAGTCCGTGCGGCGCTACCGCCGCGGCCAGGGTACGCCCTGGGATGGCTCGCCATCCCAGAAGGCGCGCTAGCTCGTCGGCGGCGGTCGGTCACGACCGGGCCGGGCGCCACTTGGAAGTCCGAGCCCCCGAACCGAAGTGCCGGCCGGTGTCCGGATTCCTGGCGCCGTCCGCAAGCCGACCCCGCACGAGGTGCTGCGGTCCCAGCCGGAGCCGTGGGCCGCAAGGCGGCCGACCGATCGCCGCGGCCGCCGAACCGTCGCCACAAGGTGGGCAGAGACCACGGCCTGCGGGGGAAGCTCCTTCGCCCGGCAGGTGCAGACGATCAGCCTCTGGAAGCCGCTGAGTCCCGGGTCCAGGCCCTCCACAGCGAGGCGTAGCTGCCCTGGGCCGCCAGCAGCTCCGCGTGCGTTCCCAGCTCCAGCACCCGGCCGGCGTCCACCACGGCCACCATGTCGGCGTCGCGGGCGGCCTCCAGTCGGTGGGCGATGGTGACCACGGTGCGGCCGGCCAGCACCCGGCCCAGGGAGCGTTCCAGGTGGCGCGCAGCCCCCGGGTCGAGCAGCGACGTGGCCTCGTCGAGGACCAAGGTGTGGGGGTTCGCGAGCAGTAGCCTCGCCAGCGCCAGCTGTTGCGACTGCGCGGGCCCGATGACCAGGCCGCCGGAGCCGAGGGGAGTGTCGAGGCCCTGGGGCAGAGCCCTGGCCCAGGCGCCCAGATCGACCTCGTCCAGCACCTCCCAGAGGGCTCCATCGTCAGCCGAGGCATCGCTGATGAGCAGGTTGTCGCGGAGAGAGGCGGCGAACACATGCTGCTCCTGGGTCACCAGCGCAACCTCGGCGCGCAACCTCTCGGTGGGGATTTTGGAGACTTCGACTCCCCCCACTCGCACCGTCCCTGAGCCGGGGGCGAACACCCCGGCCAGCAGCAGCGCCAGGGTGGTCTTGCCCGCGCCGCTGGGCCCGATGACGGCCAGCCGGCGTCCGGGCTCAGGACTCAGGTCCAGGCCTCGCAGCACGTCCCGGCCCCGGCGGTAGGCGAAATGAACGTCCCGCGCGACGAGCCGGTCGGACCGGGGCTCATCGGCGGTCACCTCCGGCTGCGGCACCTGGCCGACCCCCAGAATCCGAGCCATCGACGCGCCTCCGATCTGTAGGGCAGCCAGCCAGCTGAGCAGGATGTCGACTGGGCCCACCAGCTGCTGGGCATAGAGGGCGGCGGTGGTGACCGCGCCAAGGCTCAGGATGCCGGCGACGTGGAAGAGCCCGCCCGCCAACAGGGCGGTGAACAGGGGCAGGATGTAGCACGCCTCGGTGGTCGGGAACAGCACCACCCGAAGGCGGAATGTCGCCCAGTCCGCCCGCAGCGAACTCCGGATGTCCTCTTCGATCCTGGCCCGCCGCCGCTCTCCCAGGTTGAATGCCTCAATGGTGCGGCCCGCGGTCATGGTCTCCTGGAGGCGGGAGTTCACCTGGGCCAGCGCGGCCTGACGATTGAGGTAGGCGGCGGAGGCGCGGCGGAGGTACCAGCGGTTGATCAGGAACAGCGGGGGGATGGCAGGGAGCAGGACCAGGGCCATCGGGGGCGCGCTGACCACCAGCGCCACCACGGTGAGGGTGGCGGTGACCGCGGCGATGCCCATGTCCGGCACCGCCCTCTGCACCGCGGTCGTCAGCAGCTCGACGTCGGTGGTCGAGCGGGTGAGCAGGTCGCCGGTCCCGGCCCTCTCCACCACCCCCAGAGGGAGGCTGAGCACACCGTCCACCAACCCCTCCCTGAGCCTGGCCAGGATCCTCTCCCCCAGCACCGCGGACCGGCTGCGGGCGAGCCGGGTCAGGACGGCCTGGCAGCAGAGCGCCACCCCGAAGACCGCGACCGCAACCACGATCCCGCGAGCTGTCTCGCGATGCGCTGCCAGTTGATTCACCAGGCCGCCCAGGATGGCGGGGCCGACCAGCCCGGCTGCGGTCGCTGCGCCCTGGACCCCGATGAGCACGAACAGCCACCATCGCTCCTCCAGGGCCAGCCGCCCAGCGGTGCGCCGGACCAGGGCGGCGTCCGCCACCGGTAGCTGCGCGGGTGCTGAGCCGGCTTCCCCGGTGCTCAAGTGGGAACCTCCTGCGAGGGTGAGCTCTCGACACCCCGCGCCACCAGCTCGCGATAGGCGTCGTGGTGGGCGAGCAGGTCGTGGTGGCGCCCCCGGGCGAGCACGGTGCCGTCAACCCAGACGACCTCGTCGGCGCGCTCCAGGAGCAGCGGGCTCGAGCTGAACACCGCGGTGGTCCGGCCCCGCCTCACCGCCCCGAGACGGCTGGCGATCTCGGCCTCGGTGTGAGCGTCGACCGCGCTGGTGGGCTCGTCGAGGATCAGCACCTCGGGGTTGGCCCTCAGGGCTGCTGCCAGGAGAAGCCGCTGGCGCTGGCCCCCGGACAGGTTGCTGCCCCGCTCGGGCAGTTCGGTTGCGAGCCCCTCCGGCAGGCCGTCGACGATGTCGGTCGCAGCGGCGGCGCTCAGAGCGACCTCCATCGGCAGCGATGCGCCCCTTCCCGCGGGCGGGGACAGCGAGTCGGAGAGGGGTCCAGCCAGCAGAGTGGCCTCCTTGGGAAGGACCAGGATGCGTCGGCGCAGCTCCGCCAGGGTGAGGCTGGACAGGGGAACCCCATCCAAGGTGACCTCCCTCCCGCCGATGGCTGGCGAGTACCGGCCGAGCCTCTCAGCCAATGTGGTGGCGGAGAGCTGGTCGCCTGCCACCACGGCCACCAGGCGACCCGGTCCCACCTCGAGACCGCTCTCAGGGTCGGCGAGCGAACCAGTCCCGGACCCGAGGTCGGGAGCACGTTCTGGGAACTCGAGGTCCCGGCGCAGACCGAGCAGACGCACCACCCGGCTGGAGGCGACCAGGCCACTGGTCAGGTAATAGGCGAAGTCAACCATGGTCTCGACTGGAAGGACGAGGAACGCGGCCTCGCCATAGGCGGTCACCAGCGTCCCCGGGGTGACGTCTCCGGCCATCACCAGGCGGGCTCCGATCGCGGTGACCGCGACCAGGAGCACGCCCGGTAAGAACAGCTGCAGGGCCGCGACGGTCGCCTCCAACCTGGCCGTGCGCACGGCGGCGGCGCGGATCCGCTGGGAGGCGGCGGCGAAGCGTCGCGAGAACACCCGCTCCCCGCCCAACCCACGGAGCACGCGAAGGCCGGCCACGGTGTCGGCCGTGATCGACGAGGCGGCGGCGATCTCGTCCCGCTGCGCCCGCTTGCGCCGCTCCAGCGGCCGCAGCAAGGGCCCCAGGGTCACCACCGCCAGCGGCACCCCGACCACCACGACCAAACCCAGCGGCGTCGACTCCAGGAGCAGCACGACGGCAACCCCCACCACCGCCAGCGCGGCGCCGATCAGGCGGGGCAGCATGTCGAGGACGTTGGCGATGTTGCTGACGTCGCTGGCCCCGATCCCGGCCACCTCCCCGGCCGCCACCTGCCGGCTCAGGTCACCCCCGAGGGCGATCGCCTGGCGGGCCACCAGCCGCTGCACGCAGGAGGAAGCCAGCAGCCGGTTGGTGACCGCCTCCCGGTGGCGCAGAGCTCCGCTCCCCGCCTGCACCACCCCCAGGGCCAGGATTGCGAACGACCAACCGATGATCGCCGCGCGGTTGGCGTGGATGACCGCCTCGATGGCGGCACCCACGACCAGCGGGACAGCGGCCTGGGCCCCCATCCAGACGACCGCATACGCGCCGCCCACCGCCAGATACCGGCGCTGACGGCGGGCCAGCCAGATCAGAAACCGCCCGGAAGAGTCGATTTCGGGCGTGCCGGGCTCCAGGAGCAGAGATGGGCGCACCCGCTCCATGCTAGGCCCCAGCGTGGTCCCCGGAGGCCGGTACCCTCCCTACTCGATTGCCTCTGGCTCGCCCCGGTCCAGGTTCGGCCGGTCCCTCCGCCAGTACGCCTTCACGGCCAACTGGTCCCGGGAAAGGCCGCGCCGTTGCATGAGGTCGCGCACGGCAAGCGCCGTCGTGGCCTCGCCGGCGATGTAGACGCGGCCGCGGCCCGGCGGAAGCTCGACCGCCGCAGCCCGCCCCAGCAGGGGGCCATCCGCCCCCGGCGGCCCACCGGCGCGGTCGACGAACTCAACCACCTGCTCCAGCCCGGGTGGCGCCGGTGGCGCCTCGTGCCTTTGCCCGACCTCCAACAGCACCCGGGCTCGGTGCGGGTCCGCCACCGCCTCGGCCATGCGGAACATGGCCGGGATCGCGGTCTCATCACCGATGAAGAGATGCCAGTCCGCCTGCCGGTCGAGGGTGATCTTGCCTCGAGGAGCGATCACGTCGGAGAGCTGGTCGCCGGACCGCGCCCCCGCAGCCCACCGGGCCCCCGGACCCGAACCGTGCAGCACTACGTCGATCTCCACCTCGCCCCGGCCGAGCTCAGCTCGCCGGATCGTGTAGCGGCGGCTGACCAGGCTGCCTCCCGACCTCACCTTGACCATGAGGTCCTGTCCGGGGCGGTAATCCAGTTCGCGCAGGGACTCGGATCTCAGGAGGATGCGGCGCAAGGTCGGCGTCCAATCATCGACCGCCGCCACCTCGAGATCGAAGGGCCGCGGGGTCGGCAGGGCGTCAGCCAGCGTCCCCTGGTTCCCGCTCGTGGCCATCGACATCTCCTCAGCTTCCTTCGCGGCGGCCTGCACCGCTACACGCCATCAATGGCGATCGCCCACCGGGCCGGCGGCCGGGATCAATCGACGCCTGGCCCGGAGTGGCGACGCCAGATGAGCTTAGGACGGGTGACCCCGCCCACCCCCGGCTCACCCGGCGGGGGGTGCCATCCGCGCCGCGAACTGGTGGTACGCCTCCCACGCCCTGGGGCCGTAGACCGTGGCCGGCCCACCGTCGAGCAGCAGGGTCACCCCGATCATCTCGGCGACCTCCGCCGGGCTCGCCCCCCGCCGGGCCGCCCCCCGCGCATGGGCGGCGATGCAGCCGTCGCACCGCTTCACGATGGAGACCGCCAGCGCGATCAGCTCCTTGTGGCGAGCCTCGAGCGCCCCATCCTTGATGACCTCCCGGTGCATGGTGGCGTACGCCGACCACACCTCCGGGATCACCTCGCGCAACTCCTTCACCGGTTGGGCGAGGTCGCTCAGCACCTCCGGGTAATCGGTCCTGGTCACAGATCCACCTCCAGCCACAGTTGACGTCAGGGACGAGGTCCCAGCTCCCGCCTGCAACAATAGGCCGATGTGTTACTCCGACGGCGCGCTGCCGCCCCTTCCGCCGATCCGGGGCGGGGCCCCCGAGGGCATGCCGCTGGTGCTCACCTCGGCCGACCGGACCCGGTTCTCAGCCTACGGGGCGAGGACGGACAGAGCGGGCGCGGCGGGCATCGTGATCCTCCCGGACGTGCGCGGACTGCACCACTTCTACGAGGAGCTGGCGCTCCGCTTCGCCGAGGCCGGCCTCAACGCGGTCGCGATCGACTACTTCGGCAGGACGGCCGGCGCCGAGACCAGGGATGACAGCTTCGAGTTCCGTCCTCATGTCGAGAAGACCACTCCGGAGCAGATCGCCGCGGACACCGGGGCGGCGGTCACCTGGTTGCGCTCGGAGGCGGGGGGAAGCTGCCGCGACGTCTACACGGTCGGGTTCTGCTTCGGAGGGAGCAACTCCTGGAACCAGGCCGCCGCCGGACACGGCCTGGCCGGATGCATCGGCTTCTACGGCCAACCCCAGCGCACCGAGCCGTACCTCGACCAGTTGGCGAGCCCGCTTCTGATCCTCATCGCGGGCGCCGACTTCACCCCGGCCGAGGCGTACGAGAAGTTCGCGCGGGAGCTGAGCGCGCGGGGAGTGGAGTTCGAGCAGCACACCTATGAGGGTGCCCCCCACAGCTTCTTCGACCGCACCTTCAAGGAGCACGAGGCGGACTGCGCCGACGCCTGGCGGCGGATGCTCGACTTCATCGAGCGGCATCGCTTGCCGGTTCGCTGAAGCACGCTAGCCCGCCCGAAAGGCACCCTCCCGCAGCACCGGGACCACGGTGGAGCAGTTGACAGCGCTGGCCCAGTCGAGCTCCTCTTGGTGTCCCAGGCTGCGCTGCTCCCTGGCGGAGACCGTCTCGAGCAGGGTCCGGCGGATGCCGTCGCGGCGCGCCCTCAGGTAGGCGGCGGCCGCCGCCGTCGCTTCCGGAGATCGACGCCGGCGGCGCAGTCCGTCGATGACAGCGCCTGCTCCGAGCAGGTCCTCCAGCGCCGGGTCGAGGCTCCCGTCGGGCCACCGCTCCCCCGCCGCGATAACCGAGATGAACCGGCCCGCGCGGCGAGCGAAGCGGGCCACGGCGGCCGCGTTGCGGAGGCTACCCGCCACCACCACCGCCCGGCCCCCGGCGGCCGCCGCCGATATCGCGGACCCGTTCGGCGAGGGCAGCACGATGGCGGAGCCCAGCGGGAGCCGGCTCAGCGTCGCCGGGGAGAGGGAATAGGGATGGTCCGCGCTCACCAGCGAACGGGAGACCGCCAGCTCGGCGCCGACCGCGGCGGCCAGCTGCGCCGCCCCGTCCTGGTCCCACCGGTGGGGATAGACGGCGGATCCCCGCTCAAGCGCCACCGCAACCGCGGTGCTGAAGGTGATCACGTCAACGATGACCATCACGTCCGAGGTCGGGGCCAGGGCGGCGGCGCCAGCCTCCCCCCATCCCAGCCTGACCGTGAATGAGGGCATGGCGGCGGCCCGCAGCCGGGCCTCCCCGAGGCCCGCGGGGAGAGCGGCTGAGTCGCGTGAAGTCGGCATCTGGAATAGCTTGGGACATCCGGGCCTGGTTCGGCACATCGAGCCCCACACGGGCAGGCGCGGCTACGGCACCGACTCCGCGCTCTGGCTTCCGAGCCCAGGCTATAGTGAGGACAGCGCCGCTGACCAGCCAAGCAAAGGTGGACCTCACGACTTGACGCTCCCCGGTACTCTCGGCGAACTGCGGGGCAGCGAGTACCGGATGCGGTCCGTCCGGGAGGAGCTGCGGGAGAACCTGGTGGCCGCGCTCCGGGCGGGCAAGCCGCTCTTTCCCGGCCTGATCGGGTACCAGGAGACCGTGATCCCGCAACTGGAGAACGCCCTTCTGGCGGGGCAGGACGTCATCTTCCTGGGTGAGCGTGGGCAGGCCAAATCGAGGCTGATCCGGGCGCTGACCGGCCTCCTCGATGAACGGATCCCGGTCATCTTAGGGAGCGAGGTCAACGACCACCCGTACGCCCCGATCAGCCGCTTCGGACGGGACCTGGTCGCCGACCGGGGCGAACAGACTCCCATCGAATGGATCCCCCGGGAACGGCGCTTCGCGGAGAAGCTGGCCACCCCCGACACCTCCATCGCCGACCTCATCGGTGAGGTGGACCCGATCCGGGTGGCCGAGGGTCGCTATCTGGCGGATGAGCTGACCATCCACTACGGCCTGCTGCCGAGGGTCAACCGCGGCATCTTCGCGATCAACGAGCTGCCCGACCTGGCCGAGCGGATCCAGGTGGGACTGCTGAACATCATGGAGGAGCGGGACGTCCAGATCCGCGGCTTCCAGGTCCGGCTGGATCTGGACCTGGTGGTGGTCGCGACCGCCAACCCCGAGGACTACACCAACCGGGGGCGGATCATCACCCCCCTCAAGGACCGCTTCGGCGCCCAGATTCGGACCCACTACCCACGCTCGGGGGAACAGGAGGCGGCCATCATAGAGCAGGAGGCGGCCTCCTTCGACGGCCTGGGGGTGCCCCTGCACGTGCCCGCCTACATGCGCGAGCTGGTGGCGGAGATATCGCAGCAGGCCCGGCGGGCGGCGCAGGTGAACCAGCGCTCGGGGGTCTCGGTCCGGCTCTCGATCGCCAACTACGAGAGCCTGTGCGCCAACGCGATTCGCCGAGCGATCCTGCTGCAGGAGCCGGAGGCGGTGCCACGGCTCAGCGACCTGACGGCGATGGCAGCCTCCACCTCAGGGAAGTTGGAATTGGAGAGCTGGGAGGATGGTGAGGACCAGGTCATCCTCCAGAAGCTGATCCGGACGGCGGTCTCCAACGTCTTCCGCCGCCACTTCTCGATCCAGGAGTTCGCCCCCCTGATCGGCCGCTTCGAGCAGGGGCTCACCTGTGAGACCGGTGAGATGCTGGCGGCGGAGAGGTACCTCACCCTCGCTGGGGAGATTCCGGAGACCAAGCGGATCCTGGCGGACCTGGACGAGGTGATGCGCCCGGCCACGGTGGCCGCGGCGCTGGAGCTGGTGCTGGAGGGGCTGCATCTGGCCAAGCGGTTGAACAAGACGATGGTCGACGGGGCCACCGTCTATGGCAGCTGAGGCTGGGCCGTGGCCCCCGAGATGCGGCGGTACAGCCGCTGGGACGGAAGCCAGGAGGTCGGCTTCCCGGATCTGAACGAGCTCTTCTCCAAGCTGGCCGAGGACGTGTTCCACGGCTGGGACTTCGAGGCTGCGCTCCGCCGGCTGTTGGGCCAGGGCTTCACCGATGAGCAGGGCAACCGGCTCCCCGGGCTGGACCGGATGCTGCAGCAGCTGCGCCACCAGCGCGAGCAGCTGTTGCAGCATCACAACCTGGAGAACCTCTTCCACGAGCTGGAGGAGCGCCTCGACCGCATCCTCGCCGCCGAGCGCACCACCCTCAGGGACCGGCTGGCGGCGTCCGCTGGGGAGGAGGCGGCGGGGCTGCGCCAGAAGATGATCGAGGGGAGGCTGCGGCAGCTGGACGCGCTCCCCCCAGAGCCCGCCTCGGCGATCTCCGCGCTTCGAGACTACGAGTTCCTGGACCAGCAGGCCGCCCAGGCCTTCCGGGAGCTGGTGGAGGAGCTGCGGGGTCAGTTCGCCGAGGCCCAGTTCCAGCAGCTGAGCGCGGGCATGGAGCGCATGGGGCCCCAGCAGCTGGCCCAGCTGAGGCAGATGATCAAGGACCTCAACCGGATGCTGGAGCGTCAGCTGCAGGGGGAGGACCCCCAGTTCGCCTCCTTCATGGAGCGATGGGGGGAGCTCTTCCCGGAGCGGCCCGGCAACCTGGAGGAGTTGCTGCAACAGCTGCAACAGCGCATGGGGGAGATGGACTCCCTGATGCGATCGCTTTCACCGGAGTCACGCCGGCAGATGGAGCAGCTCTTTCAGGCCACGATGGACGACTCCGAGCTGCGCTCGGAGCTGGACCAGCTCACGCGTCTGCTCTCCCGGATGATGCCCCCCGCACCGTCCAGCGCCTACCCGTTCTCGGGCGGTGACGACCTGGACTTCCCCGCGGCGCTGGAGATGATGGGACAGCTGCGCCAGATGGAGGCGGTGGAGCGCGGGCTGCGGCAGGCGTATCGCGGCGAGCCGGTTCCGGCGGAGCTGGGCCGGCAGGCGGCCGAGCTGCTGGGACCCGCGGCGGCCTCCAGCGTCGCCCGGGTGCAGGCGCTGCTGCAGCGGCTGGAGGAGAGTGGCCAGCTCCAGCGCGGCGCCCAGGGGCTGGAGCTAACCCCCTACGGCATCCGCCGCATCGGGCAGAAGGCGCTGGGGGACGTGTTCCGGCGGCTGGGCGGAGACCGTCTGGGTAACCACAGCCTCGGGCGGGCGGGCCCAGGCGGTGATCCCGGGGACGACACCAAGCGCTACGAGTTCGGCGACCCCTTCCATCTCGACGTGCAGCAGACGGTGATGAACGCGATCCGCCGCCAGGGCACAGCCGGCCCGCTGCGGCTGGCGGAGGCCGACTTCGAGGTGGTCAGATCCGACCGGACGGTGCAGTCGAGCACCGTGCTGATGCTGGACATGAGCCGGAGCATGCCGCTGCGCGGCTACTTCTACGCCGCCAAGAAGATGGCGCTGGCGTTGGAGTCCCTGATCCGCACCCAGTTCCCGCGCGACAGCCTCTACGTGGTCGGATTCTCCGACTATGCGCGCGAGATCAAGCCCGGCGAGCTCGCCCAACTCTCCTACAGTGAATACGTCTACGGCACCAACATGCAGCACGGGCTGATGCTGGCCCAGCACCTCCTGGGCCGCCACCGCGGCGGCAACCGCCAGATCATCATCGTCTCCGACGGGGAGCCCACCGCCCACATGGAGGGGGCCCAGGCGGTGTTCCGCTACCCGCCCCTTCCGGAGACCTTCGAGAAGACGCTGCTGGAGGTCCGGCGCTGCACCAAAGAGCGGATCGTGATCAACACCTTCATGCTGGAGAGCAACAACTACCTGGTCCAGTTCGTCAAGCAGATCACCCGCCTCAATCGGGGGCGCGCCTTCTTCGTGAGTCCGGAGCGGCTGGGCGACTACGTCCTGCTGGACTACGTGAGCTCTCGCCAGCAGGGGGGATGACTTTGGCGGAGACCAGCCTGGACCCCGCCCGTCGGCAGTTCCAGGAGCGCATCGTGGTGCAGCTCCGCTCACGCTACCCGGCGTGGGAGTTCCTCCCCCTGCCCCACGGCTTCGCGGTGGTCGGCAGGCGCGACCGGCACTCGGTCAGCTTCTCCCTCACCACCCTCCACCAGGCCGTGAGCCGCCCGGGGGCAGCGGTGCCCGAGGAGATCTCCCGGTTCGTGGCGGAGGCGGCGCCGCGGCTGGCGGTCGCCGAGTCGGGAGCCCCCGAGGGTGCGCCGGATCCCACCACCCTGGTGTGGTGCGTGCGGACCGAGAGGGTCATCGGCCGCTACCAGCGCTCCGGTGAGCTCCTGACCAGGCCCCTGCCCGCCGGTCTGGTGGCCTTCGTGGCGGAGGCGCTGCCAGGCGAGATCATGCGGGGGGTGTCGTTGGTGGAGGCCGAGCACGCGGGGCTGGCCGCCTCGGAGCTCGAAAGCCGCGCCGACCAGAACACCGCCGTGAGGCTGGACAGCTGGCGCCAGCGGCTCGGGGCCACGCCGCCGCAACAACGCTGGCTGTTCACCGAAGACGTTTTGTTCTCCAGCAGCCTGCTGCTGGTTCCGGACTTCCTGGCGGCGGTGGCCGACCGGGGCGGTGGCACCGCCCTCCTGCTGGCACCCGACCGGGGGGTCCTGGTGGCCGCGGTGCGGGAGGGTGCCGACCCCGACCAGCTCCGACACATCGGCCGGCGTCTCTATGGGAGGGCAAGCAGCCCGCTCATCCCACAGCTGCTCACCACGAACGGCCGCGAGATCCTCCTCCACCCCTCCGAGCGCGAGCCCCGGCGCCCGTGGACCGGGTGGCGCCAGGTACTGGGCCGTTGACTGGCGTCGTGGCCGCGGCCCCGCCACAGGTGACGGCGGCGGTGGCGGAGCTGGCGCAGCGGGCGCGCGAACGCTATGGGGAACCGATGGTGGGTGTGACCGTGCTCCCGGGAGGGGTGATGGGCCACACCGCCACGACCGGTCAGAGGGACGAGGTGGTCGAGCTGCTCGCCGCCAGCTGGCCCGGGGCCCGCAGCCGCATCCTGGTGCTCGCGACCAGGCGGGCACGCCTCTGCCTGGGGCCATCCGCCCAGACCCTGGACATCTGGCGGCGACCTCCGGGAAGCCCGGGTGAACCTGAGCGCTCGACCCAGCTGCTCCCCGGTGACCCGGCCGCCGACGTGGTCGCCTTCCGCAGCTCGGGGTTGCTGGTCCGCGCCCCCGGAGAGGCCATGGGGTGGGTCGACCGGGATGCTGAGTTCGTCCTCGGCCCCCTGCGCGGCGACGCCGCGACGAACCTCGGGGTGGTCGGTCAAAGCCCCCAGCGGGGCTGGGACCCGGAGCTGATGCTGGGCACCGCGCTGGATCAGCTCGGCAAGCCCTACTTGTGGGGAGGCACCGGGGGCGGGGGCTTCGACTGCTCCGGCCTGGTCTGGCGCGCCTTCCTCAATGCTGGCCTGTTGCTGCCCAAGCACAGCCGCCAGCAGCGCCGGCTGGGAGCCCAGGTTCCCCGCCGCGACATCCAGCGTGGAGACATCCTGGGGGCGGTCAGCCGGGGTCCGCGGCGGACCAGCCACGTGGCACTGGCGCTCGGTCCAGACGAGGTCGTGCACGCCTGCAGCGAGCTGGGGGTGGTCCGCCGGGAGCCTCTCTCCGCCTTCCGCCAGCGCTATCAGATCCTCACCGTGCGCCGCATCCCGGGAGGGCGGGCCGCCAATCGGTAACCTTGGCCATGTGATCGCCCCCAGATCTCCCGCCGGACCCGCAGCCGAGCTGCGCCTGCCCGCTGCCCTGGCCGGGCTGCGCGACTCCCGGGTAGACGTGGTGGGGATTGCCGGGGTGGAGGGCGGTGAGATCGCCGGCTACCTGCTCGCCGCCGGATTCACCAGGGTGGTGGGACATGACCAGCAGCCCGATCTCGAGCAGCTGGGAGCGGCCCACCGCCTCGCCCACGCCGGCATGCTGGAACAGCCGCGGCAGAGCGCCCTGGAGCGGCTCCTGCAGGGCCTGGCCCAGCTCAACCTCGGGGACCGCTATCTGGAGGGGATCGCCGAGTCCGAGCTGATCATCACCACCCAGGCCTGGTTTCTCAACCCGGCCAACTCCGCCCTGCACCGGCTGCGCGCAGCCGGCCACCCGTTCTACTCCCTGATCCAGGCCTACCTGGACCTGGCACGTGGCCCCGTAATCGGGGTCACCGGCAGCCATGGCAAGTCCACCACCTCGGCGCTGGTGGCCGCCGGGCTGCGCCGTGCGGCCATCTTCCCCAGGGTGTGGTTGGGCGGCAACGACCGCCACAACCAGCAGGCGCTGGAGGAGGTGGCACGGGACGGCGCGGGCGAGGGCTGCCTGGTGCTGGAGATCTCCAACCGGCAGCTGCTGCAGGCGACCTCCGCCCCAGCGATCGCGGCCATCACCAACATCACCCCCAACCACCTGGAGGAGCACGGCGGCATGGCGGGGTATGTCGCCTGCAAGCGCCGCATCTTCGATCTGCCCGGGTGCCGGGTGGCGATCCGCAACGCCGACGACCCGATCAGCGTGGGCACCGGTCCGCTTCGAGAGGGGGTTGCCGAGCTGCGCTTTGCCATGTCCCGAGCTGGGCTCGGCGACTGGGATGGGGCGTTCCTGGACCAGGGTCAGCTGTTCGAGCGGCGCCACGGCCAGGAGCAGGCGGTGCTGGCGGTGGACTCCCTGCGGCTGCGAGGCGACCACAACCGGGCCAACGCGCTGGCGGCGATCGCGGCCTGCTCAGCGCTCGGGGACCGCACCGCCAACTCCCAGGAGGCGATCGGCGAGGGGATCAGCCGCTTCGGCACCCTGGCCCACCGGATCCAGCTCATCTGGCAGGAGCAGGGGGTGGACTACTACGACGACCTCTCCAGCACCACCCCCCAGTCCACGGTGGCCGCCATTCGGGCCATCGCCAAGCCGGTGACCCTGATCTGCGGAGGTGACGACAAGGGGATCCCCTTCGACGAGCTGGTCCAGCAGCTGGACGGCCCGGTCCGGCGAGTGCTGCTGCTGCCCGGCCCCGGCTCAAACCGGATCGCCGAGGCCGCCAACCGGCGCTCCCTGGGAGGGCTCGTAGAGCCGGTCGCGTCCCTGGAGGAGGCGGTCACCCGGGCTCACCGGCTGAGCCGGCCGGGGTCCGCCGTTCTGCTCTCCCCCGCCTGCCCCGGCTTCTTCTCCGCCCATTACCGCGAGGGGGGCTACCGCAACCTGGTCCGGAGGCTGTCTACTTCTCCTCGTCGACGAAGGGAGCCAGGGTGAACGGATCCAGCGCCACCAGCTCGAAGGCGGCACCGC
The DNA here is from genome assembly GCA_021791345.1 of bacterium. The sequence goes on along the minus strand of JAJYWT010000186.1, from coordinate 6,767 downwards.
AATTCGGGCAGTCGACCAAATCCCCGACCGCCTCAGCCTCTGACAGGTCCAGCTGGGCGCCGCAGTCGGGACACTCCTGCTCGGCCGGGATCGTCTGGGACATGGCCTCCCTCCTGTGCTGAGCCGCGAGCCGGCGGAGCCGCCGCCGGGCCAGTGGGCGCACCTTCGACTCTTTGAGACGAGTGTACCGGTCGACTGCCGGGTGACCCTGGGCGAGGGTGCAACCCCTCTGCAGGAGGTCCCGGAGCTGGCCGCGGCACTCGGGGTACCCGGCCTTCTGGTGAAGCGCGAGGACCTCTCCCCCACCGGCTCCCACAAGGCTCGGAGCCTGGGGCTGCTGATCTCGGATCTCCTCTCCCAGGGCCGCCGGCAGGCGGTCATCTCGTCCTCGGGCAACGCCGCGATCGCCGCCGCCGCGTACTCGAAGGCGGCGGGGATCCGGACCCTCTGCCTCATCTCGCCACTCATCCCAAGGGTCAAGCTGGAGGCCCTGCTGGGGCACGGCGCGACCGTGGTCGCCAGCAGCCGGCCGGTCGAGCTGCTCCACCACGCCAGCCACCGCTGGGGGCTCGCCGACCTGCGTGCCTCCACCCACCGTCTGGGGCCGGTCGCCTACCGCGGCATCGCCGCCGAACTGGCGGAGGCGGGCCGCTGGATCGCCGTGTTCACCTTCGCCAACAGCGGCGCCACCGCCCTCGGGCTGGACCAGGGCTTCCGCCTCCTGGGGGAGGAATCGCCGCAGCTGCACGTGGTCGAGGGCTGGCCGGGTGGCGAGCTCACCAGGCCGTGGTACCGCGGGTCCACGCCCCGGCCCGGGGCCGGAGTCGGGGACCTGGGCACCCGCAGAAGCCGGTTGACGCCGGCGGTGAGGAGGGCGATGCGGGAGAGCGGCGGGCGCGGCTGGCGGGTTGATCGAAAGCAGCTGGATGAGGTCGCCGAGCTGGCGGCGGGACTGCGACCGCCAACGTCCTGGGAGGGGCTGGCGGCGCTCGCCGCGGCCGGGCAGTGGGCGAAGACCGCCCACCCAAAGGGGCCGGTCGGAGTCCTTCTGACCGGGGCGTCGGAGCAGCTGGACCGGACTTTGCATCCTGACATCTCCCAACTGGTCCCAGTTGTGGAGACGACGTCGGAGCTGGACCGCCTGCTGGAGCTGGCCGGGTTCCAGCGGGCCCCCGCCGGTGACTGACCGGCAGGTGGTGTTCGTGGGGCCGGAGGCCGCCCCCGCCATCGCCAGTGGCTGGCTGGTCGCCTGCGGGGATGACTCCGGGCTGCGAGGGCGAGACGGCGATCTTTTGGAGATCGCCCAGGCCCAGCGCTCCAGCGCGGCCCTGCTGGAGACCCCCGCGGTCCAGCGCCTTCTGCGGCAGCGGGCGGCCGGGGTGGTGGTCTGGAAGTCCTCGGCTGTGGTCGAGCGGACGGTTTCCGAGCTCGGGGTCAGGTTGGCGAACAGCCCGGCCGCGCTGGCCCGACGACTGGAGAACAAGGCCCACTTCAGCCGGGCCGCCAGCCAGGCGGGGCTCCCGGTTCCCGAATTCGTGGCCGGCCCCGCCGGACCCGAGCTGGCTGCGGCCGCGCGGCCGCTGGGGCTGCCCGCGGTCTTCCAGCTCGCCCACGGGTTCTCCGGAGCGAGCACCCATCGGGTGGACAGCGAGGAGGCGCTGCTTCGGCTCAACCTGGGCTATCGCGGACGACCCTGCCGGATCTCCCGGCTGGTGGAGGGGCAGGCGGTGACGGTGTCGGGAGTCTCCCATCCGGAATACCTGGAGATGGGCAATCCATGCCTGCAGCTGACCGGGATCGACATCCTCACGCCCCATCGGATGGGATCCTGCGGCAACGACTTCAGCCGGCCGGTGCCCCACCGGGCCGAGGCCGAGGTGGCGGCGCTGGCGGTCGGACGCTGGGTGCGGGAGCAGGGTCACCGGGGGGTGTTCGGGGTCGATCTGGTGGTCGAGCCCGATGGCCACTGCTGGTGCATCGAGGTGAACCCCCGGCTGGTCGCCAGCGTCCCACTCTGGAGTCTCTCCGCCCGCGACACCGGGGGCCCGTCACTGCTCGACCTCCACCTGAGCTGCTTCGGGCTCTCGGCCGCCCGGAGGGGACCGATCAGCTGCCACTGGTCGCAGCTCATCCTCTACCGCAGGCGCGAGCTGACGCCGGCTGCCCCTCCCGCGACCGGCACCGGCGAGATCGACTCCGAAGGCCGCTTCACGCCGACCGGAGAGCTGTCGCTGGACGGTCCTCCCCCAGGGAAAGTCGGGCTGGTGGTGCGCCGGACGTCCCACGTCGGGGGAGAGGCGGCCAGGGTCATCCTGGAGGGACCGCTCCTGGACTCCGAGGGGGCGCTGCTGGCACCACTTCGGACGCTGGCGACCCGCCTGCGCTCACAGATCGAGGCGCCGGACCCCGACTGAAGCTGTTTCGAGGTGGCCCCGAGGCGGTACCTTGGGGGTGTGGAGTTCCGTGACTACTACACGACCATGGGGGTGCCCCGCACCGCCTCGGACAAGGAGATCCGGGCGCGCTACCGCAAGCTGGCCCGCGAACTGCACCCCGACGTCAACAAGGACCCCAAGGCCACCGAGCGGTTCAAGCGGATCAACGAAGCCTACGAGGTGCTCAAGGACCCCGAGAAGCGGGCCAAGTACGATCAGCTAGGCGCCGACTGGGAGCAGTTGGAGCGGGCCCAGGCCAACCGCCCGCCCCGGCCCACCCACTCCACCCGGTCCTCCTCCACCTCCGGCGCCCACTTCTCCGGCTTCAGCGACTTCTTCGAGACGTTCTTCGGCGGGCGCGGCAACGAGCCGGACCCCCTGGTCGACCTGGAGCTGGAGCGGTTGCGGCGTGAGCAGCAGGCGCCGCGACGTGGCCAGGACAGCGAGTACACGGTCGAGGTGACCCTGGCGGAGGCGATCGCGGGCAGCGATCGCAACCTCCAGATCTCCACCTCCGAGCCCTGCGCCACCTGCCACGGCACCGGCCGGGTCTCGGAGCCGGGTTCATCCGGGGGAACCGCGGTCAAGGTCGAGCTGAAGACCTGTCCCACCTGCAGCGGGACGGGGCGGCAGTCACGTCAGCGCAGCCTGCGGGTCACCATTCCCAAGGGCGTCACCGAGGGCTCCCGGATCCGGGTCTCCGGAGAGGGCGCGGTCGGGGCCAACCAGGGGCCGCGCGGAGACCTCTACCTCAGGGTCAAGCTCCGGCTGGACCCCGGCGTGGAGGTGCAGGGGCGAGACGTGCACATGGTGCTGCCGGTGCGCGACTACCGAGCGGCGCTCGGAGGCCGGCTCCAGGCGAACGCCCCCACCGGCAGGCTGGAGGTCACAATCCCCGCTGGCTGCCCCCCCGGCCGCATGCTGCGCGTGACCGGCAAGGGGATTCCTGCTTTGCGCGAGTCAGGCCAGCCGGGGGACCTCTACCTCAGGGTCCGGATCACCACCGCCACCGAGCTGAAGGAGGCGGAGCGCCACGCCTACCTGGAGCTGGCCCGGGCCGACGGCCAACCGGGCTGAGGGCCGCCGTCAGCGCGGCTTCTCGGTGGGCTGGATGAGGAAGATCCAGATGTCCCAGATCATGTGGCTGACCACCAGCGCCGGCATCGGGACCTCCAGCGCCGCCAGCGTTGACCAGGCGGCGCCGGCCATGGTGGCGGCGCCAATCAGGGTGGCGTTGAGGGTGCAGAGGTGAGCGCCTCCGTAGAGGGCTGTGGCGGCAGCGGCCCCCCTCCATCTGCCCAGTCTGGCCGCCAGCCGGCGCTGCAGGAGGCCCCGCCAGAAGAGCTCCTCGGCCGGGGCCACCACCAGGCCCAGGCGCAGCGCCAGCTCCGCCCGCGGGCGCAGGCGGCGCAGAGAGTAGATGTCGCCGATCTCCTGGGATCCGCGCGGCATCACGCGGCGGGCGGCGCGGTCCCCCAGGCTGAAGATGCCGTAGAGGAAGACGGCGACCACCGTGCCCGCCACCAGGTGGGCGGCGCGGGGCCGCTCCCGGCGCAGCGATGGGTCCGCGAAGAGCGCGGTCACGCCCAGCACGGCCCCGGTCCTGGTCATCCGCTGCCAGAACCTGCGCTTGGGCCCACGGAAGGTGGCGAAGAAGGCGAGGTAGGCCAGGGCCGTGGCCGCCTCCCCCCAGAACCCGGCGCCGCTCCTCCCCGGCGAACGTCTCCTCATAGGGTCATCCTCCCGGCCGCCACACGGCGGTGACCGCCAGCCCGAGCACCAGCAGAACGCCAAAGGTCATGTGCAGCTGCGCGGTCTGCAGATCAATCATGGATATCGCGCGCTGTTGGCCGGCAGCGCCCAGCTCGGAGGCCCGCAGCGCCCTCACGAACAGGGGCAGGGACAGAACCGCCAACAGGCTGAGGGAGGGGATGGCCGCGAAGGCGACCCCCAGTGCCAGCGCCATGTACGCCCCCACCAGGAGGAAGACGTACAGGGCGTGGGCGGTGCGTCGGCCCGCCCGGATCGAGACCGTGCTGATCCCGGCGCGGGCATCCTCGCCGATGTCGCGCCACTCGTTGCCGTGCAGGATCGCCGTCACCAGCAGGCCGATGGGGATGCTCACCACCGCGGCGGTCGCCGACCAGCGTCCGGTGATCGCGAAGTACCCTCCCAGGACCATGAGCGGCCCCATCAGGATGAATACCAGGGGCAAGCCGGCGGCCCGGTACTTGTACTGCAGTGGGGGGGCGGTGTACCCCCAGCCGCCGACCAGGCCCAGGACGCCCAGGACCAGCAGCTCCCAGCCTCGAACCGCGATCAGGTAGACCCCGATCGCGGTCGCCAGCCCGAAGGCCAAGGCGGCGAGCGAGAACGCCGCCCGCTCTCTGACCCTGCCGGTGACCAGGGCCCGGCTCGCCCGGGGCGAGGTGATCGAGTCGACCCCCTTGCGAACGTCGTAGATCTCATTGACCACGTTGGTCCCCACCTGCAGCAGCACCCCGCCCACAAAGGCGAGCGCGAACAGCGGCCAGTTCATGGCATGGTGGGCGAGCGCCAGCCCCCCGGCCGCCGCGACCGGGATCGCGGCCGCGGTGAGGCTGAACGGCCGCGCTATCTCCAGCCAGCCCCGCGCGCGGCGGCCCAGCCCTGGCCGTTCGGATCCGTCCCCCCGCCGTGCCTGCGGGAAGGCGGTGACGGCGGTGCCCGAGGCGTAGGCCACCGCCGCCTGCAGCAGCGCCGCCACCTGCTCATCCTCCTGGAGGATCGGCTGCAGGATCGGCAGGGTCATCCCGGCCTGGTGATACCGCTCAGCGCCCTCCGCGATCTCATCGGGGGTCCCGCAGAGGATGAAGGCCTCGACCAGCTGGTCGGGGATGAGCTGCGCCGCCCGGTGGTAATCCTCGCGTCGCCAGGCGGCCCCGATCTCCTGGCGCAGTGCGGGGTCGAAGCCCGCCTGGACCAGCGCGCGGTCGGATTGCACGGACAGCATGTAGATGACGAACGGCTCGCGCTTGGCCCGGTCGAGCGCCAGCCGCCGGCTGCGGTCCGCCAGGGCCAGCAGATAACCACCGACCTGCACCGCTCCGTCCGGACGGCCCGCGGCCCGCCTGGCCGCCTCGATCCGGCTGACCCCCACCCGCAGGGCGGCCAGTGACTCGGCAGGGCGGGCCAGAAAGCCGTCGGCCCGCCTCCCCGCCAGCTCATGAAAGGCCCGGCGGTAGCCGGCGACCCAGAGCTGGACCGGGTGCAGCGGGGGGAACATCGGCTCAATCTCGGGCACCCCCTCGCGGGTGGGCAGCCGCTCGCCCCGCCACAGGCGGGTCAGATCATCCATCGCCCGCTCCACCTTCTCGATGGCCGCCTGAGGCTGGTAGGAGACTCCCAGCTGGGCGAGCCGCAGCGGGAGCGCCGTGCCCAGCGCCAGCGTGATTCGGCCCGGTGCCATCTCGTCCAGGGCGCTTACCGTCATTGCGGTGAGCACCGGGTGGCGGGTGCTGGGGTTGAGGGCCCCGAGGCCGATGCGGATCTCGGGCACGCTCTGGGCGACCGCGGTGGCGTAGGTCACGGCGTCGCGCTCGAAGTAGGTCTCGTGGAAGAACACCGAGTCGAGCCCGAGCGCGGCCGCCTGGCGGGCGTAGCTGACGGCGGCCGCCACCTCGCCGTGCCCCCCGAGCCCCAGGCCCACCGGTCTCATGGCGCCTGCCATCTCCGCCTCCTAGAAACCGCGCCCTTGGCGTCTCCTGGCCAGTTTCCCAAGGTTAGTGGCTCCCCCTCCCACGGCCGCGCCGTGGTCAGGGGGCGAAGGGGCGGCTGGGACGCGCCAGCTCGATCTCACCGTCGGGCCGCAGCATCACCTCAGGCGGCTGCACCCTGCCGTTGTAGCACGAGAACATGGAGGACGCGTAGGCCCCGGTCTCGGCCATCACCACCAGGTCGCCCCGGTCCAGCGGTGGCAGGTCGTGGACGCCAAAGGTGTCCGTGCTCTCGCATAGCGAGCCCTCGACCCGGGTGGGCCTCCAGTTGGCGTCCGGCCCCTCCGGGGACCGGACCGCAAACACCGAGTGCCGGGCCCCGTAGAGCGCGGGCCGCACCAGCTCCGCGAAACTGGCGTCCAGGATCACCTGCGGATCCGCCTGCCGCCGGCGCACGTGGAGGACTTTGGTCACCAGCCAGCCGCTGCTGGCGACCAGATACCGCCCGGGCTCAATCGCCAGGCGGACGGGCGAGGGGGTGCCAGCTGATCGGAGCTCCGCATCGAAGGCCAGGCGAAAGTCCTGGGGGCTGGGCCCGACCCCGGACGCGGCGGGGAATCCGCCGCCCACATCCACG
>JAJYWT010000130.1 GCA_021791345.1 bacterium | reverse complement strand
CGATCCGGCGGGCGCCGATGTCGTCCCCACCCGGCCGCGGCAGGATCGCCTCCCCCCGACCTCCCAGCAGTGCCCCCAGGAGGAGGAGTGAGGCGCGCATGCGGGAGGCCAGCTCGGGGTCGAGCGCGGCTCCGTCGGCCCGGGCCGGCGAGACCTCCAGCTGCCCCGGTCGCCTGTCCACCGCCAGCCCGAGGCTCTGCAGGATCCCGACCATGGTGTCCACGTCCTCGATCGCCGGAACGTTGGAGAGCAGCAGCGGCTCCTCAGAGAGCAGCGCCGCCGCCATCTCCGGCAGGGCGGCGTTCTTGCTGCCGCTGACCCGCACCGAGCCGCGCAGCGCCCGGCCACCCTCGATCTCCAGCCGGAGCCCGGTCACCTGGGCGGCTCCAGATGGTGCTCGGGCTCGCGGCGGTCCTGGAAGGCGAAGCCCCCCCTCCTCCAGATCCGCAGACCGAGGAGGACCAGCCCCACCACCAGCAGACCGAGCGCCACGGCCAGGATCTTACGGTGGCCGAAGAGGGCCAGCCCGAGGCAGCCCAGAATGGCGGTGACCAGGTAGAAAGTGATCGCCGTCTCCCGGGCGCTGAGCCCCAGCGCCAAGAGCTGATGGTGAAGGTGGCGAGCATCCGCGCGGGCGAAGCCCACCCCCTCGCGACGCCGCCGCCAGATGGCCCAGGCGGTGTCCCCGATGGGCAGGGCCAGGGCCAGCACCGGGATGAAGAGCGCCAGGGCCACGGTCACCTTGGCCACCCCCACGACGGTGATGATCCCCACCAGCAGCCCGAGCACGTGGCTCCCCGAGTCCCCCATGAAGATGCGGGCCGGGGCGAAGTTGAAGACCAGAAACCCCAGGCAGCTCCCCACCAGGGCCGCGGAGAGGAGGATCACCCCGCCCTGGGAGGGATCCACCTGGAGGCGGTTGACGGCGGCCAGGTACAGCACCCCGCCCACGATCGCCACCACGCCGGCGGCCAGCCCGTCCACCCCGTCCAGGAGGTTGATCGAGTTCTGCATGCCCACCAGCCAGATCACGGTCACCGGTACCGCCGCCCAGAGGAGGTGGAGGTCCAGGTGGGGCAGGGTGATGTAGGTGATGGAGATGCCGAACACGGCCGCCACCAGCAGGGAGACCAGGATCTGGATCAGGAGCTTGGTCCAGTAGGGCAGCTGGAGGATGTCGTCGGCGGCCAGCAGCCCCGCCACCGCCACCGCCGCCACCACGATCTGGAGCCAGTCCTGCACCCCCCGCCCGAAGATCGCCATGGCCACCACGAAGCCGGCCATCAGCGAGAGGCCCCCCAGCCTCCCGGTGGGCTTCTGGTGGATGTTCCGTCCCCCAGGGAGGGCCACGGCGTGCAGGCGGAAGCTGAGCCAGCGGGTCAGGGGGACCGTGGCCACGGTCACACCGACCGCCACCAGGAGGATGGGCAGGGCTACCAGGAAGTGATGCTGGGGTGTGGGCAAGAAGCCCTCCTGGACTCAGGAGTAGGGCAGGGGGAAGGCCTCGCAGAGGGCCCGGGCCCGGGTGGAGACCCGGCGCAGGGTGTCCTCACCGTCCAGATCCGAGATCAGATCCGCCACCAGGGTGGCGATCTCGTCCATCTCCGCCAGCCCCATGCCACGGGTGGTCACCGCCGGGGTGCCGAGGCGCACCCCGCTGGGGTTGAACTTGGAGGCGGTGTCGAAGGGGATGGAATTGCGGTTGACCGTGATCCCGGCCCGGTCGAAGGCCTCCTGCACCCGTCGTCCGGTGAGCTGGAGGGGTCGCAGGTCCAGGAGCATCAGGTGGTTGTCCGTACCCCCGCTCACCAGCCGCAGCCCCCTCGCCATCAGTCCCTCGGCCAGGCGGGCGGCGTTGGCCACGACCCGCTGCGCGTAGTCACGCATCTCCGGCTGGCCCCAGGCGTGGAGGGCCACCGCCTTTCCAGCGATGGCATGCAGCATCGGCCCGCCCTGGACCCCCGGGAAGACCGCCTTGTCCACGTCCTTGGCCCGGGTCTCCGGGCAGAGGATCATCCCTCCCCAGGGCCCGCGCAGCGTCTTGTGGGTGGTGAGGGTGGTGATGTCGGCGTAGGGCACCGGGCTGGGGTGGGCGCCGCCCGCCACCAGGCCGGCGAAGTGGGCCATGTCCACGAGGAGGGCCGCCCCGACCTCGTCGGCGATCCGCCTCAGGGCAGGGAAGTCAAAGGTTCTGGGATAGGCGCTGGCTCCCGCCACCAGCACCTTGGGACGGACCTCCCGGGCCCGGGCCAGGACCAGGTCGTAGTCGAGCCGCTCCGTCTCCGCGCTCACGCCGTAGAACTCGGCGTGGTAGAGGATCCCGCTGAAGCTCACCGGGGAGCCGTGGCTCAGGTGGCCCCCATGGCTGAGATCCATCCCCAGGATGGTGTCGCCGGCCTGGCAGAGGGCCATGTAGGCGGCCATGTTGGCCGAGCTCCCGCAGTGGGGCTGGACGTTGGCGTGCTCGGCGGAGAAGAGCCTCCGGGCCCGCTCCTGGCAGAGGGACTCGATCTGGTCGACCCACTCGCAGCCGCCGTAGTAGCGGCGCCCGGGAGTCCCCTCGGCGTACTTGTTGGTGAGCCATGAGCCCAGCGCCGCCAGTACCGCCGGGCTGGCGATGTTCTCCGAGGGGATCAGCTCCAGAGTGTGCTCCTGCCGGTCCAGCTCTCCCTGCAGGAGGGCGGCCAGCTCCGGGTCCGCCGCCTCCAGGACCCCCAGCCGTTCCGCGGCCACCGCCATCTCAGTCCCTCCGCGCTCCCGAGAGGTCCTCAAGCCCGGGCAGAGCCAGCTCCTGCGGCCCCAGCCGGCCGCGCCGCACCAGGGTGGGGGCCTCCCGGGTCAGGTCGAGTATAGAGGAGGGCTCCGAGCCGGGCGGCACCTCGGCCGGCGCGCTCAGCGCCCCGGCCAGCCCGGGGATCTCGGAGATCGCGGCGGCCGCATCCCGCACCGGAGGCCGTCCGTGGCGGTTGGCACTGGTGGTGGCCAGCGGCCCTGCCACCGCCAGCAGCTCCAGCGCCAGCTGGTGACTCGGGATCCGCACTCCGACCGTCCCCTCCCCACCCAGGGCGAGGCCGGGGGGCCGGGCGGGGAGGATCAGGGTGAGGGGGCCCGGCCAGAAGCGGCCGGCCAGCTCCCGGGCCGTGGTGCCCAGCTCGCAGAAGGGATCCAGCTCCTCCAGGCCGGCCGCCATTAGGATCAGCGGCTGCCGCGGGGACCGACCCTTCAGCTCGGAGATCCGCCGGGCCGCCGCCGGGAGGTCGGCACGGGCCGCCAGCCCGAACACGGTGTCGGTGGGGAAGGCGACCACTCCGCCGCCCCGAAGTACCTGGGCCGCGGCCAGGACGCCGTCGGCCCGGGCAGGCCAAAGGGGAACTTTGCTCAAGGTAGCCTGACCTCCAGGACCCGCTCCCTGCCCGCGAGGTCCAGGTGCCGGGCCGTGGCAACTGGGCCGAGCAACCTCCGTGCCAGCAGTTCCAGAGCAGGTAGCCGCCGCGGATCCCCCTCGAGGAGGATCAGCGCCCCTGGCGCGGCGATGC
>JAJYWT010000162.1 GCA_021791345.1 bacterium | reverse complement strand
GGCTGCCAGGTGGCGGGTGGAGCGGCGCAAGACCTCCAGGAGCGTAAGCGGCACCCTATCTTCGCTGCTGGGCTCGGGGCGGGACAGAGGCTGGCGCCGGCTCAACGTGCCGTCACACAGTTGTTACTCAAATGAATGGGTAGGCAGGTCCAGCCATGCGTTAGCCTCGGTTCGACGTGCTGCATATAACCCACAAGGCTAGGGTGTCCCGCGGGTGGAGCCGCGGCCAGGCGTTGGTGGAATTCGCCCTGGTGCTGCCAATAGCGCTGGTCATCTTGGCCCTGATCGCCACCGGTGGTCAAATGCTGATGGCGGCCATTGATCTCACCCAGGCAGCCCGGGCCGGGGCCCAGGCGGTGCAGGGGGACCTCCAGCAGGGCGATCCCGCAAGCCAGCAACTGGTCGACGCACGCAGTGCGGTGGAGGGCGAGCTGGGGGTCACGTCCCTTGCCTGCGCGGGCAAGGGCGCCCAGGGCAAGTGCGTCACCGTCACTACGCCCGCCAACTCCGGCCCGGGCCAGACCCTGGCCACGGTGACTGTCTGGCAGTCGGTGGACAGCTTCCTCCCGCTGTTCGGGTCGACCTGGACGATCTCGGCCAAGGCCACCACTGACGGGTAGTCGAGATGTATCGCCGGACGAGCGTGAGGGCGCAGCAGCGGTCCCAGACGGGGCAGGTGATGATCGTCTTCGCCATCAGCCTCCTGGTGCTGGTCATGATCGTCGGCGTGGCCATCGACGGCGGGTTCGGCCTCCTGCAATACCGGCAGGCCCAGAACGCCGCCGACTTCGCCGCAGAGGCGGCGGCCGAGGCCCTGTACCCCCAGTGCACCGACACCGGCACCATGCCCACCGGCTCAGACATCGTGGCCGACATCAACGCGGTCGTGGCCCCCAATTCACCCTCGACGGACGTGACCTCCCCGAACTACGGCTGGACCGGGTACTACCTCAACGCTCAGAACCAGCCGCTCACGGTGGCGGGCAACAAGATCCCCATCTACTACCCCGCCAGCGGCACGCCCACGACCCCACCGATCGGAGCCTGCGGGGTGCACCTCAACGTCGCCCCCCAATGGCCGCCCTTCGTGGCCCAGATCATGGGGGTGACGAGCCTCAGGACGGCTGCCGGCGCCTCGGCGCTGAACCCCGGCACCGGCAACGGTCCGACCACCAGCATCGCCTCCCTGGGAGAGCACGGGGCCCACACCATCCTCATGGCCGGCAAGGGGGTCTTCGAGGTGCAGGGGACCATCTACGACAACTCCGACGGCTGCCTCAATGGCGGGTGCGCACGCTGGAGCCCCGGCGACATCATCGACGGCAAGCAGGGCGGGGTGATGTACGACTGGGGGCAGCTGGAGTACTCGGCCGCGGCGGTCGGCAACCCCTGGGACGGTTGCTTCAGCGGGAGCAGTGAGTCGGCGGCGGCGGGCAAGAACTCCGGCAGCGTCCCCTCCAGCTGGCCGGTCGCCAACCCTTCCGCCAATCCGCCCTCCTATGACATCCACTGCCAGCCCCCCAACAACATCTCGCCGGTCAACGTGAGCACCGACATCTGGGTGAACGGCTGGGTCAGCAGCGGCCAGGGGCAGATCACCAACCAGCTGCCCGCAAGCCCTCAGGACCCCACCCCGGCCAGCGCCGGGTGCGGCGACCCCCTCCTCGACGGAACCACCAGCACCTCGGGCGGGGTCACCACCTACTACCCCGGGTTCTACCCCAACCCGGTGGTGATCACCGGCAACGCCGTCTTCGACAACTGCAGCCAGGAGCTCGGCACCAACGCGGTGCCCCCGCAGCCCGGCATCTTCTACTTCGCGAAGGGGGTGGCGATCGAGCCCGCCGCGGGCGACAAGGTGACCGGCACCGGGGTGCTGCTGGCGGCGGCAGCCCCGATCCCCAACTCCGCCCTACCGCACAACGTGGGCGACGGCGAGCCCTATATCGGCGCGGGGAGTGGCAACTGCAGCATCCTCTCGGGAAACCAGGGCGCATACACCGCCGGCGACGAGGTCTGCACCGGGCCGGCGGGGCCGGGCTACAGCTGCAGCTCGTCTCACAACGCCGGCTCCTGGGCGGGCACCAACTGCAGCGCGGACGACAATGCCGCCTGCGGAGGCACCCCCTGCTTCCACCCCAACCCGGTCTCAGCGCGCTCCGCCTCGTGCCCACAGTACCCGGTTTCTTGTCAAGGCCAGGGCCTCAACGACTCCATCTACATAGGGGGCCAGGGGACGGTGAACCTCAGCAAGCCGCTGGACGGGCCCTACAACCAGTTCCTCCTCTGGCAGATCTCGACCACCATGGCCAACATCGGCCTGGACAACCGGCTCGGGGACTCCAGCCAGATCACGCTGGACGGGGTGATCGTCGACGACTCCAACCCGCAGGGCCAGAACCTCAGCAACGAGCAGTACTGGGGCGGCGAGGGTGGGATTCCCTTCATCCCCGGGGGCATGCTCCTGGCTGGCTACGGGATCGCCGCTGATCCCAACTACCCCGGCGATGGGCAGCCGTACGGGGCCTGGGGGACCGGCTTCACCTGCGGCCCCGGCCAGCCGGGGTACAACAGCAACCCGGCGGACGCCGGCTGCCAGGTCACCATCAACGGGCTGGCCATGGTCGACATGTTCCAGACCGAGGGCTACACCCAGCTGGCCATCGACGGCACCGGGGCGCCACTGCCAGGCCTCGGGTCCAGCGCCATCCTGACGGGCTGAGCGGTGCGCATGTCCCGGGAGCGCGCTCAGAGCGCGGTGGAATTCGCCTTGGTGGCGCCTATCTTCTTCGCCCTGATCTTCGGGGTCATCGCCGCCGGATGGCTGTTCTTCCAGTCGTCAGCGGTCAACGACGCCGCCCAGGGGGCAGCACGGGAGGCGATCGTCGTGAGCTACAGCGGTCAGCGCCTCTCCCTCAGCGGGGGCTGTGCCACCGGGACCCCGGTGCCGGTGGAGCAGGCCGCGCAGCACGCTGCCAACATCCTCCCCGTGGACCCCAACCCCCTGTGCAGGGCGGCTAACAACTCATTCTGCCCGAGTGGCAGCACCCTCTTGACTCAGGTGCCTGTTGGACAGGACGCCACCATCGAGCTCTGCGTGGTAGGGGGAGTGAGTAGCCCGAGCGCCTACAGGGTCCAGGTGAGGTACGTCGCCCACCCGTTGGAGCCGCTGCTGGGGACATCGTTGCATCTGACCTCGACCAGCACCCTGGCGGCGGGAGCAGCCTGATCGCCGGGCCCCGCTGAGGTCCTCAGAGCGCGTAACTGGCACGGCCGCCTCAGCGAGCTCCTGCGGTGAGCCTCTCCCCCACCCGGTGAAGCCGCGCCGACGCCTCGTTGGCGACCGTCTCCAGCTCTCCCCCCTCACCGGCCATCACAGCCCGTGGCTCCATGAAGAGGACCGTGGTCCAGCCGGCGTGGTCCTCCGCCAGCACCACGTTGCAGGGAAGGAGGACTCCCACGGCGGGGTCGGCCATGAGCGCCCGGTGGGCGAGGGCGGGGTTGCAGGCACCCAGGATCCGGTAGGGCCGGAACTCCAGGTCCAGCTTCTGCCGCAGCGTGGCGCGCACGTCGATCTCGGTGAGTACCCCGAAG
>JAJYWT010000159.1 GCA_021791345.1 bacterium | reverse complement strand
GCAGTCCGTGGTTCACGGCGTGGACCACCGCCTCGGTCCGCGAGCCCACCCGTAGCTTCTCGAAGATGTTGTGCAGGTGACCCTCCACCGTGCGCAGGCTGATGCCGAGCTCCAGCGCGACCTCCTTATTGGCCCGGCCCTGGGCAATCAGCCGAAGGACGGCGAACTCGCGGCTACTCAGCCGGTCGGAGGCTCTGGCGGGCTCGAGCCGCGCCTGGGCGAGTTTGCGCGTGAGCTCGGGCGAGAGGATCGTGGATCCCGACGCCACCGCCCGGATCCCCTCCACCAGCTCGCGCCCTGGCGCGGTCTTCAGCAGGTATCCGGAGGCCCCTACGGCCAGCGCCTCGCGCACGTAGTCCTCGTCCTCGTGGGCACTCAGGATCAGCACCTTGACCGAGGGTGCCTGGGCAGAGACCTCCCGAGTCGCCTCGATGCCGTTCATCCCCGGCATCCGCATGTCCATGAGCAGGACGTCGGGGTTGTGCTCCAGGGCCTGGCGGACGGCCTCGTCACCCCGGGCGGCCTCGCCCACGACCTGGATGTCCGGCTCCCGCTCCAGGATCTCCCGGGTCCCTTCCCGGACCAGGGTGTGGTCCTCGGCGATGATGACGCGGATCGGGCTGCTCATGCTCTTGACCCTCAAGATAGATGGGAGCTCGGCTGACCCATCGGACGGTACCACCCGGCCACCGGCGCGTGATTGCCCCGGCTCAGCTTGCCGCCTGAGCGCGGCGCACCCGGGCCAGGATCAGGGTTCCCCTGGGCCCGATCCCGGAGTAGACCCGGAGCGCACCGCCGAGCAGGGCGGCCCGCTCCCGCATCCCGAGCAGACCCAACCCCTCCCGGAGCGGTCGGCCGGACCGGACTGGGAATCCCCCTCCGTCGTCCCGGATCCAGAGGAGGAGCCGATCCCCCCGCATGCGCAGTCCGATCTCCACCCGCCCGGCCCGCGCATGCCTCTCCACGTTGGAGAGGGCCTCCTGGGCGATGCGGAGCCAGCCCTTCTCCACCTCCAAGGGCCATCGGACTCCGACCTCCTCCAGCGCCGTCCTGACCTCCAGCCCGGATCGCTCCTCAAAGCGGCGCCCCAGCTCGGCCAGGGCCGCCGGCAGGCCTCTCTGCTCCAGGACCTCGGAGCGGAGACCCTCGGTGAGTTGGCGGAGCCCGTCGGCCACCGCCACCGCCAGGTCGCGGACCTCCCCCAGCTGGGCGGCTGCCACCCCGGCCACGTCCGGCTCCGCCGCCACCCGCTCCAGCCTCCGCGCTAGGTAGATCAGCGCCTGCACCGGCTCATCGTGCAGGTCCCGGGCGATCCGGCGGCGCTCCTCCAGGACCGCCAGGTGCTGAAGGGTCTCCTGAAGCCGGACATGGTCGATTGCCAGGGCCGCCTGGCTGGCGAAGCTGTCCACCAGGGTGAGGTCGCCGTGGCGGAAGGGAGGACGGTCCGGCCCCCCGGCGATCAGGAGGGTGCCCGCCACCTCCCGGTCGACGGTCAAAGGAAGGACCATCGCCGGACCGACGCTGACTCCGGCATCTCCGATCCAACCCAGCTGGCGACTCCCGGCGGCCACCAGGCGGGGCCGCCCGGCCCGGATCACCGCGAGGCTGGCGGTGCCCCTCTCGGGGAGCAGGAGATGATCGAGCCGGTGCCCCCGGGGGCCGGCCACCGCCGCCACCCGAAGGTTGGAAGGGTGGTCCTGGTCGGCGAGCACCACACAGGCCAGCTCGGCGTCCGTGAGCTCTCGGGCGGCCCGCACTATGGCCCGCAGCAAACCCTGCACCGACGCGCCCTGGAGCATGGCGTCGGTGGTCTGCTGCAGGGCCTTCAGCCAGGTCTCGCGCTGCTCCAGAGCGCGGTAGGCGCGGGCGTTGACCACCATTGCCCCCGCCAGCGCCGCCAGGGTCGTGACGGCGGCCTCGTCGTCCCCATCGAACTCAGCCCCCCCGACCTTCTCGGTCAGGTAGAGGTTCCCCAAAACAGCCCCCCGACCCCGGACGGGAACCCCGAGGAAGGTGGTCATCTGAGGGTGGCCCGCGGGGAAACCGTGGGCGCTGGGATGCTCGGAGATGCGCGCCAGGCGCAGTGGCTCCGGTCTCTCCACCAGGAGGCCCAGGATCCCTCGCCCCTGGGGAGGCGGCCCGATCGCCCGCACCTCCTCGGGCGTCAGACCGTAGGGGATGAAGTCCACCAACCGTCCGTCCTCACCGAGGACGCCGAACGCCGCGTAGCGAGCGCCGGTAACGCTGGCCGCCAGCTCCACCAGCCGCTCCAACACCCGTCGCGGGGAGAGGTCGGAGGCCAGCAGCACCCCGGCCTCCAGTAGGAGGGCCGCACGGTCCGGGGCCGGTGGCGCGGCCGATCCGTGGGCGATGGCAGAAGTGGTTGGCACCTTGCCCAAAGATACTCGCCTCTAGTCGCATCGGGCCGCCTACCGGGCAGGGCTTCGAGGCGTCCCGAGGCCCCGGCGGAAGATCAGCCGGCGGCTGTCAGGTGCACGGGCACGGGTTGCCAGGCCTCCTCGCGATCCCGGGAGATTTCCGCGGCGGCCCGCAGAATCCGCTGACCGGACCGTGAGATCTGCCGGGCGGCGACCGTGCCGGACCCGGCCCAGCTGGCCACGTACCCGAAGCTGTATGCGGAGCTGTCCAGCCCCAGTTGCTGGCAGACGACGTAGGCGACGCTCTCGGCCTCCAGCTCAGCCAGCTCCCGGCCGCCGGTGAACTCCGGGCCGTGAAGGATGGCGTGGGCCAGCTCGTGGCCCAGGGTCTTCACCTTGGCGCCCGGGCTCAGGCGCCGGTCCACCCGGATCCGCCGCAGGGCGTGGGAGCAGTCACCCCGGCGCCCAGAGCGGAGCTCGGTGAACTCGACCGTGAAACCCAGGCTGGGGACCAGTGCCAGGAGCCGCTCGAGGGTCTCCGGAGGGGCTTCCGCGGGCATCTCCCCCACCGGCGCAGGCAGCTCGAGGCCCTCGGTTTGGGAGACGTCGAAGACCCTGGCAATCCGATAGGTCAAGAGCGGCAGCTCTAGGTCGCGAAGCCGCTCGGCTTCAACCGCCTCCGGGCGCTTCAGCGCTACCGGGGCGATGATCGCCATCCCCCTCTCCCCCCGCCGGACCTGCCGGCCCAGCTCTTGCCACGCCCGGTAGCCAGCCACCTGAGACGCCTCGGGGAACTGGCGCAGGATGAGAAGCTGGTTGTGGAAGCTGTAGCGATGGAATCGGGCTCGGAATCTCAGCCACCGCTCCCACTGCCGAGAGTCGGTCAGCTGCTCCACCCCCTCGCGGAGGGCCGCGAGCACCTCAGACCGACTTCGGAGCAAGAAAGGTGGAGCGGGCGACGGGTCAAGCACCTCTCATCGGTCCCGTCACGAGCCCGTGGGGGGCCGCACCACGTCGGGCTCCCGGCCGTCAGTCCTCCACGGTGATCACCAGGCGGTCCCGGGCGGCCCCCAACGCCGCCCGGACCCCGTCCGGGGACCCGGCGCGCGCGAAGACGAAGCCGAGGTAGCGGTCCCCGTCGGGGGCGGGGGCCACAATCGAGCCGGGCGTAGCGGTCAAGTCCACCGCCTCGATTCCAGGAATCCTGAGCACGGCCTCCCTTCCCTCGATCGAGACAAGCCGGCCGGAGCGCCCCGCGGTGAGCATGAGAACCCCCGCCGGATCGGCTTCCAGCTGCAGATCGGGGAGCGGCATGCCCAGTGCCTGGCGCAGGATGAGCTCCTCCAGGGAGGCTCCGGAGCGGAAGCGCAGCACCGCGGAGCAGCGGCCACCGATGGAGCGCGAGGCCAGGTCGATCAGGGTGGGCGTCCCGGAACCCAGGCGGAACTCCGCATGGACCGGTCCCTGTCCCAGGTGGATGGCGGAGGCGGCTGCGGCCAGCACCTCCGCAACGGCCTCCTGGTCAGCGGAGGGCAATCCGCTGGGTAGCTGGTAGATCGACTCTGCGAAGTACGGCCCATCGAGCGGGTCCGGCTTGTCGAAGATCGCCAGAGGCAGGAGTTCGCCGTCCTGCATCAGAGCCTCCACGGCGATCTCGGGACCGGGCAGGTAGGACTCCACCAGAAGCGTTGCCCGGTCGCCCAGCAGACGCCGTACCCGGGCCCCGGCCAGAAGGAGCTCCGCGCGGTTGTTGGCTCGGATCACCCCGAAGCTGGCCGCCCCCGAGGTGGGCTTGACCACGCAGGGGTAGCCGAGGTCCGGGGCCGGGCATTCCGGTGGCCAAGCAGACCACCGGGGCTGGGGCAAGCCGGTACCCTCCAGGGCCCGCCGCAACCGGGACTTGTCCCGCGTCACCATGGCGGCGTCTAGGGGGTTGCCGGGCAACCCCAGCCGGGCGGCGATCCTCGCCGCCGGCAACACCGAGGTCTCGTCGACCCCGACCACGGCGGCCACGTCCCGCAGGGCCGGGGGGAGCGGCCCAAGCCCCTCGACGACACGCCCCCAGGCAATGGCCGGGGCGCCCACCGGTGGACCGGCCGGATCGTCGGTGGCCACGGTCACATCCAGACCCAGCTGCTCTGAGGCTCTGAGGAACGCCGAGGCGCGATAGGTGGAGGTGGGCATCACCAGCAGCACGCGCGCGCTCATGGCGTCAGACTATCGCCATGCCCTCTGCCCCCGACCTGCCCCAGCTCGATCTCACTGAGAGGGCGGCCGCGCGCATCCGCCAGTTCCGCGAGCGCCAGGGGCATCCCGAGGCCTGGGTGGCGATCTCCCCGGGGGGCCTGCAGGGTGACCGGCTCCAGTACTCCTTCTCCCTGGTCGAGGCGGGGGACCCGCGAGCGGACGAGGTCCTGGTGGCAGGCGCCGACGACATCACGTTCGTGGCTCCCAAGGTCATATCCCGTCACGTGGTCGGTGCCCGGGTCGACGCCGATCCCCTCACGGGGGCGCTGGAGCTGCAGACCGACTACAACCCCGATTCCGACCCCTTGGCGAGCGCGGTCCAGCGTCTGCTGGATGAGGAGATCAACCCCGCGGTGGCGGCCCACGGGGGGTACATCGGGCTGCTGGACATCGCCGATGGGGTCGCCTACGTGCAGATGGGAGGGGGCTGCCAGGGCTGCGGCCTCGCCGAGGTCACCCTCTCCCAGGGGGTTCGCACCGCCATCCTCGAGCGGTTCTCAGAGCTGAGTGACGTGGTGGACACCACCGACCACGCCCAGGGCACCAACCCCTACTACCAGCCGTCCAAGAAGTGATCAGCCGAGCACCTCGCGATACACCTGCCTGGTGCGGGCGCCCATCCGAGAGGCGCTGAACTCATCAGAGGCCCGCTCGAACCCGGCCCGGGAGATGCGCGCGTACCGCTCATAGTCGTCGAGAAGGGCCGAGGTCACGCTGGCGAGCGCGGCGGGGTTCGCCGGAGGGACACAGATCCCCGCCCGGGGCGGGTCCAGGATCTCCGGGAGCCCACCGACCCGGGCGGCCACCACCGGCACCCCGCACGTCATCGCCTCGCAGGCGACCAGGCCGAACGGCTCCTGGCGAGAGGGCACCCAGGCGACGTCGCAGGTGGCGAAGAAGGCGGCACGGTCCTCCACCGGGCCCACGAAGTCGACCCGGTCGGCCACTTTGAGCCCCCCGGCGAGGTCCAGCAGCCCCGCCAGCTCCGGCCCGGACCCTCCCACGGTGAGATGAAGCCGGCTCCCGAGTGGCGTGGCCAGCGCGGTGATGGCCAAGTCGACCCCCTTGCTGGGTATTAGCGAGGAGAGCGTCGCCACCCGGTGCCCCTCGGGACGCTGGCGGGGCTCGCCAAGCAGCGGGCGGACGCCGTTGGGGATGACGCGGACCCGCGCCCCGTTGACACCCACCTCGTCGACCAGGAACCGGCGCACCGATTGCGAGACCGCGATCTCCAGCCGAGCGGCCCGGGAGAGTCTTCTCAGCTCGCGGGCGTGAGCCATCCGCCGCAGCGAACCCCGGGTGAACCAGGAGTCGAGGTGGTGGGTGTGGACGAGTGGAACACCAAGGTGGGCCCTGCGGACCAGGCCCCCCGCCCTGAGCCCGTGGGTGTGGACCAGGTCTGGGCCCAGACGGCGAAGCAGCTGGCGGAGCCTGGCCGGCCCGGATAGGAGATCCCAACCTCCCCGCCCGGGATCGAGGCTGGGGACGCCCACCGCAGCGCAGCGCGGGCGCAATGGCCCCTCCGGGCAGACGACCACCGGCCCCCACCCGGCTTCCTTCAGCTCCAGCGCCTGCAGGAGCACGTGCTCAGGTCCTCCAGTGCGGGAGCTGTCCGCGATCACCAGGGCCACCCGAGGAGGGAAGGGCATGGCGGCATTGTTCCACCCGGGCCACGCCCAGCCGATACCATCGATGGGCTTTGAGCCCTGATCCCGGTACCAGCGCGCCCATCCTGGTGGCGGTGGCCTGGCCCTACGCCAGCGGGCCCCGGCACATCGGTCACGTGGCCGGCTTCGGGGTTCCCTCCGACATTTTCGCCCGCTACCAGCGGCTCCGTGGCCGCCCGGTGCTGATGGTGAGCGGCACCGACGAGCACGGGACCCCGATCCTGGTGGCGGCGGACCGCGAGGGGGTGAGCCCCCGGGAGGTCGCCGATCGCTACAGCCAGGTGATCGCCGACGATCTGCGCCGCCTCGGTCTCTCCTACGACCTCTTCACCCGGACCACCACCCGCAACCATGAGAGGGTCGTGCAGGACGTCTTCTCCACCCTATTTGAGAAGGGGTACCTGATCCGGCGGACCCAGCTGGGGGCGTTCTCCCCGAGCACCGGCCGCACCCTGCCCGACCGGTACATTGAGGGCACCTGCCCCCACTGCGGCTACCCGGCCGCCCGCGGGGACCAGTGCGACAGCTGCGGCCGGATGCTGGATCCCACTGACCTCATCAACCCCAGGTCCCGGATAGACGGGTCGACCCCCATCTTCCGGGATTCCGAGCACTTCTTCCTGGACCTCCCCGCCTTCGCCGAGGCGCTCCGAGAGTGGATCGAGAGCCGCGACGGTTGGCGCCCCAACGTGCGCGCCTTCTCTCTCAACCTCCTCGCCGAGCTTCGGCCCCGGGCGGTCACCCGGGACATCGACTGGGGAGTGCCGATCCCACTTCCGGAGTTCTCGGACCGTCCGGACAAGCGCATCTACGTCTGGTTCGACGCCGTCGTGGGGTACCTCTCCGCCAGCGTGGAGTGGGCCCGGCTGAGCGGCGAACCGGAGGCCTGGCGGAAATGGTGGCAGGATCCCGACTCCCGTCACTACTACTTCATGGGGAAGGACAACATCGTCTTCCATTCGGTCATCTGGCCCAGCATGCTCATGGGGTACGGCAGCGGGGGCACCTTGGGGGGCGGTCCCGGGCATCCTCCCCTGCAGCTCCCCGAGAACGTGGTGAGCAGTGAGTTCCTCACCATGGAGGGGGCCAAGTTCTCCAGCAGTCGGGGCGTCGTGATCGAGGTGCGGGACTTCCTCGAGCGCTACGACCCCGACCCGCTGCGCTACTACCTCACCGCTGCCGGGCCCGAGACCCAGGACACCGACTTCACCTGGGAGGAGTTCGTGCGGCGCAACAACGACGAGCTGGTGGCGACCTGGGGGAACCTGGTCCAGCGCACGCTGCAACTGGCGGCCCGCCACTTCGGCGGGGTGCCGGAGCTGAGCGCGCTCCAGGAGGCGGATAGCTCGGTGCGTCAGGCGGTCACGAACGGCTTCGGGCAGGTGGCCGGGCTGCTCGAGGAGGCGCGCTTCAAGGCGGCCCTGCAACAGACCATGGCGCTGGCCGCCCAGGTGAACCAGTACCTGGGCGAGCAGGAGCCCTGGCGGCTGATCACCAGGGACCGGGAGCGAGCCGCCAGCGTGGTCCACGTGGCGCTTCAATGCGTCGCCGACCTGGGGGTGATGATGGCCCCCTTCCTTCCCTTCACCTCTCAGCGCCTCCATGAAATGCTGGGCGAGGGCGGGCAGCTGGCACCGCTGCCAGAGTTCCACGAGGCAGGCCCCGCGGAGGACCCGCACCTGGTCTTGCGCACGGACCTCAGCACCTGCGTCACCCGCTGGGGCCCGGTCGGTCTCCCCGCGGGAAGACCGATCGCCGCCCCACTGCCCCTCTTCCGCAAGCTCGATCCCGCCGTGGCCGCCGCCGAGGTGGAGCGGCTCCGTTAGGCTGGGCGGCCTTTTGGCTTCGTTCCACGGCCTGGAAGCGGCACCGTGAGCCTGGGAGCAGTCACCCTACCTCTGGCGGTGGCCGCCGGGGCCGCCTCGTTCCTGTCCCCCTGCGTCCTGCCGCTGGTCCCCGCGTACCTGGCGTTCCTCTCGCGGTCCGCCGGGGGACGTGGCGACCTGAGAGCGGTCAGGTGGCGGGTGCTCCGCGGAGCGCTGGGGTTCGCCCTCGGCCTGGGTCTCTTCTGCCTCGCGTTCTTCTACGCGTTGGAGCGGCTGCTGGCCCCCTGGAAGGGAGTGCTGGCGCCGATCCTTGGCCTCGCCGTGGTGATCCTGGGCCTCGCGCTCATGGGCGTGCTTCGACTCCCCTGGCTGCGGCGGGAGGCCCGCTGGCTCCCGCACGGGAGAGGCGGTTTCGGAGGTGGGATCCTCCTTGGGGCGGGGCTGGGGGCGGGGTGGTCGCCCTGCATCGGCCCGGTCCTGGGCGCGGTGCTCACCTCCGGCCTGGAGCAGGGGACAACCGCCCGGGGCATGGCCTTCATGGTGGCCTACGTGGTGGGGCTGGCCCTCCCGTTCCTGCTGGCGGCGCTGCTCATGGATCGGGCCACCCCGCTCCTGCGAGCGCTGGGGCGGCACCAGCGAGCGGTTTCGCTGGTCGGCGGAGGGCTGGTCATGCTCATGGGGATCCTGGTGATGGCCGGCCGCTTCACCATCTTCAACGACTTCCTCTCCGCCCACCTCCCCGCCTTCTTCCAGGACCCCTTCCACCTGTGAACCTGGCCCATCCCACAGGGGAGCGCCCCTGATGTCGCCACGCCCCCGGGTCGAGTTCGACGCCTACGAGGTGCTGGGCGCCCAGCCCACAGACAGCTGGAACGAGCTTAGAAGGCAGTACCGCGCTAGGGCCAGGGAGCTCCATCCCGATGTCCAGGCCCAGCGCCACGAGACGACCAGGTTGGAGGAGGAGCGGGCCACTCGGCTGTTCACCAGGCTGCAGGCGGCCTGGGCGCTGGTCGGCACCCCCGAGCGTCGCGCCGCCTACGACCTCAGGCGGCAGCCGGTGGCTCCCAAGCGGCCGCGGCGGGCCCCCTCATGGCCTTTCGGCCCGGTGGCCGGGGTGCTGCTCCGGGCCGGCCCCGGGGACCTCCACATAGCTGTCCCGGGAGGGGGCTGGGACCTCAGCCTGGCCCAGTTCGCGGCCCAGGTGGAGCTGGGAGCCGCGCCGGCACTTCTGATCGGCGACCTCCCGCCGCACCGGGAGGTGCGCGAGGCACTCTCCGGTCTCCCCTTCATCGAGCGGGGCCGGCTGGCGGCGATGGTGGGTATCGAGGTGCCGTTCGAGGAGCGTGCTGAGGCGGGGAGGGGCGTGGACGATGAGGGGGTCTGGAAACTCGACCAGGTGAGGCGGTGCCTGGGCGCCTGGGCAACGACGGGAATCGGCTCCCCGGGCGAGGTCCCCTACCGGCGGGAGCTGCTTCTGATGGGCCGCCTTTCCCTTCGCGGCTTCGAGCTCAACCTTCCGCATCCGGCGGGCCTTACCCAGCTCCAGGAGCCCCGCCCTCGCGACCGGGCGGAGGCCGCCTCTCGGCGTGGCTCCCACCTGGGGAAGCTGCTCGTCCCCCCTCCCTCCGTGATCCTTGCGGCGGCCTACAGCGACGACCGCGACCTTCGGGGGGCACTGGCGGCGGGGTGGTTCGACCACCACCGCGCTGGGGGCGCGTCCCCCGCCCTCCTGCGCTTTCTTGCCGGACGCCGCCCACGCGCCGACCACCATGAGCCGCTCTGGGGCTCCTCACTGGACACGGTGGCGTGGGACACCCCCGGGGCGGCGGAGCTCCGGCGCTTCGCCACGGCCTTCGAATGGCTGGTCGCCGGGGTGGTCCCGGACCGGCTCCCCTGGGGGGATGCCGGAGCGGAGTGTGGCCGGGACCGAAGGCTCGGCGACCACGCGGCCCGCCTGATGGCCCTGGTGATCGCCGCCCTGGAAGGAGGACCGGGAGAGCTGGTTTCCCTCAAGGGCAACCTGGTCACCGTACGCCTGACCGGCGCCGAGGAGGGGCCGGTGGCCAAAGCCGCGGCCGAGCAAGCTCTGGAACGGGCGGTTGGATTTGGAGTGACTGTCGGCCTCCACTAGCCCCCGGGCGTCACGCCAACTTTGCCGCCCTGTGACCGCCCAATCCAGCCGGGTGACCTAGTGTCGGGCCATGTCCAGATCGCAGCCGAGGGCCTGGTGAGCTCCGCGGAGGCCCGCGACGGTCCTGGTCGGATACCGTCCCGATGGCTGGGCGAGGACTCTGCCGCCCACGCCGCGCTCCTCCTGGGAGCGGCGGGCCTGGCATCGATCCCACTGGACCGCCTGGCCCTGCCCGGCGGCGCGACCGGGGAGCAGATCTACGCCTCGGCGCTGGCCACCGGCTGCGGACTGGTGAGCCTGCTCCTCTTCGAGGAGCACTTGCTGGGCCGGCCCGGACCCCGGCAGCTGGGACTCTGCGGCACCTACCTCGTGCTCACGGCGATGGCCGTCGCCTGGGCCACAGCGTACGCGCCGGGCGTGCGGGTGGGAACCGGCTTTATCTCCGCCCGCCTGGCCTGGTACCTCGCCATGGCAGTGGGGCTGGCGCTCTCCCTGGGCACCCCCGGGAGGCCCTGGGAGTGGGCCGCCCAGCGGCTGCGGCGCAGCACACCGGTCTATGCCCTGGTGGCCGTGTCGCTGGGCGTCGTCGTGGGCGGGACCGCGCTCTTAGGCGCCGTGCTCATCAGCAGGGTCGGGGACTTTGGCCCCGAGGTGGACTCCGGCTGGCTCGCCCTGGCGGCCTCGGGGGTCCTCCTGACCGTGGTCGTAGGCCGCTGGTCCGCCCTCAGCCCCACCGAGAGATGGACGCTGGTCACCGGGATCCTGGCGGTGGACGGCCTTCTGGTAGACCTGGCGGGAGGAGGCGGCGGCTCCCTGGGCGGTGGGTTGGGCTGGCTGGAGACGGCGGCCGGGGTGGGCCTGCTCATCGGGGTTCTCTCCTCGCACATGTACTCGGCTGAGCACCGGATGCTGGTGCTGGAGGTTGCGGAGCGAGAGCTGCTGCGGCAGATGGTCCAGGGAACGGGTGGTGGCGGGGACCCCGCCGCCGCCGGTCTGCGCGTCTGCCGGGAGCTGGTCCGGCTCCACGGCATCGCCGCAGCCCACGTGATCGCGATCGGAGGGGATGAGGGAGCGGTCCCGGTCGCCTCCTACCCACCCCAGCCGGAGGACTACCCCGCCCCGGTCGGCCGCCGACTTCCGGAGGAGCGCTCTCGCGACCTCACCGCCCGGGCCGCGGTCGGCCCGTGGATCGAGAACACCAATGCCGCCGCCCGCCAGACGGAAGACCCCGGCCTGCGCGAATACTGGCTGACCTTCAGCCGGATGGGGATCGAGGCCTTCGCCTACGCCCCCATCCGCCACCGCGGGAAGGCGGTGGGTCTGCTGGTGGCCGGCGTCGGCGGGTGCGAGGCAGAGGCGGCCAGCGAACGTCTCCTGGAGCTGCTTCCCTCCCTCACCGACTTCGCCACGGCTCTGGGCGGGCCGATGGCGCCGCTCCTCGACCGGGGGGCGACTGGGGGGCGGCTGGAGGTGGCGGTGCGCCGGGCCCTCGATGAGCGCGACTTCCACCCCGTCTTCCAGCCGATCGTCGACCTGGCCGAGGGGGAGCTGGTGGGCTACGAGGCGCTCACCCGCTTCGCCGAGGAGCTGGCCCCCGACGCTGCCTTCCGGGCGGCTGCCCGGGCCGGGATCCAGCGAGAGCTGGAGCTGGCCACTCTGGGCCTCGCTCTGCGCCAGGGGACATCGCTGCTGCAGCCGGGACAGTTCCTCTCCCTGAACGTGTCTCCGGAGGTCCTGGTGTCCGCCGGCGGGGAGCTGGGGCGCCTCCTACAGCGTCGGCGGCACGATGTGGTGGTGGAGATCACCGAGCACAGCCAGGTGGCGGATTATGACGAGCTCCGGACCGCCGTGGCCGACCTCGGGCCCCGGGTCCGCCTGGCCGTTGACGATGCCGGGGCGGGCTACTCCAGCCTCCGCCACATCCTGGAGCTGAGGCCGAGCTTCGTGAAGCTGGACCTGAGCTTGGTCCAGGGGATGGAGCGGGACCCGGCGCGCGAGGCGCTGGCAGCGGGGATGCAGCACTTCGCCGAGCGCAGCGGCTTCCGGCTCATCGCCGAGGGCATCGAGAACCACAGGGAGCTGGCGCAGCTGCGCTCACTGGGTGTCGGACTGGGCCAGGGCTACCTCCTTGGCCGCCCCCTCCCGCTCGCCGGGGCTCGCCGCCTCCGGGTGCCGGCGCACCACTTAGGTTAGGCTTGACAAAAAGATTTGTCCTGAGCTAATCTTTATCCGAGGCCGGCCGTGGGGTCGGTGGAGTCAAGAGGTCCCCCCCTGATGGATTCGGTGCACCCCTCGGTCATGCTCTCCCAGCGCGCGCGTCTGGCCATCGTCGGCGCGGTGATGCTGGGGCTGTTTCTCTCAGCGCTCGACCAGACCGTGGTGGGGACCGCCCTCCCCACCATCGTGACCGACCTCGGGGGCAACAGCGTCTACGTGTGGGTGGTGACCGCCTACCTGCTCACCAGCACGGTGACCGTGCCGGTGTACGGCAAGCTCTCGGACATCTTCGGGCGCAAGGTGATGCTGATCATCGGGATCTCGCTCTTCCTGGTCGGCTCCGCCCTCTCCGGCCTCTCCCAGAACATGGGCGAGCTGATCGCCTTCCGCGGCCTTCAGGGGCTCGGTGCCGGTGCCCTCTTCCCCATCTCCCTGGCGGTTATCGGGGACCTCTTCACCCCCCGGGAGCGGGGCAAGTACCAGGGCTTTTTCGGGGCGGTGTTCGGGGTCTCCTTCCTGGTGGGTCCCTTCCTCGGCGGCTTCATCACCGACAACATCAGCTGGCACTGGGTCTTCTACGTCAACGTGCCGATCGGGATCGTGGCCCTGGCGGTGATCGGCGCCATCCTCCCCAACCACCGCTCCGACGGGCCGCGGCCCAAGATCGACTTCCTGGGGACCGCGGTGTTCACCGCGGCGGTGGTCCCCCTCCTGGTGGGGCTCACCGAGAAGGGGCTCACCAACACCTCGGGTCAGGCGGTGGGCTGGATCACCTGGCAGGTGGGTGGGCTACTCGCCCTCTCCGCGGTGCTGGCGGTGGTGTTCGTCCTCATCGAGGCTCGGGTGCCGGAGCCGATCGTGCCCCTGGACCTGTTCCGGATCCGCACCTACTGGTCCTCCCAGGCGGCCATGTTCCTCCTCTCCTTCGCCTTCTTCATCGGGGTGATCTTCCTTCCCCGGTATTACCAGGCCTCCCGCGGGATCAGCGCCACCGCCTCTGGTTACATGCTCTGGCCGCTGCTCGTGGGGCTCATGGGCACCAGCATCCTGGCTGGCCTGGTGATCAGCCGAACCGGCAAGTACAAGTGGATGCTGGTGGGGGCCATGGTGGTTGCCGGGGTCGGCATGCTGCTCATGACCCAGCTCAACGCCACCACCTCCGACTGGACGCTCTGGAGCTGGATGCTGATCATGGGCGTGGGCATCGGCCCCTCGATGTCCGCCTACACCGTGGTCGTGCAGAACGCCGTGCCCCAGCGGCTCATCGGGGTGGCCACCAGCAACCTGACCTTCTTCCGGCAGGTCGGGGGCTCGATCGGGCTGGCGGTGGCCGGCACCTATCTGGCCTCCAGCTTCAGCTCCCAGCTGCCCAAGAACCTGGCCAAGGGCGGGGTGCCTTCCCAGCTGTACTCCCACTTCAGCAGTGACGGCGGCAGCAGCCTCACCGGGGTGGGCAACCTGGGGCTCCAGCTGCAGCACGTGCTGCCGGCTCCATTGCAGCACCTCATCCCGGCCATCGTCTTCGCCATCCACCAGAGCTTGGCGCAGGCCATCGGGGGAAGCTTCTGGCTGGGGGTGGGAGCGACGGTCCTGGCGGTGATCGCCAGCCTGTTCATGCGGGAGGTGCCGCTGCGCACCCACATGGGACCGGCTGCCCAGCCGGCACCGGGTGCGGAGCCGGACGCAGAGACGGCCGAGCTGGCGACGGTGCACTGAGATGGCTGCGGGGACGACGGCCCAGTCCGGCTCCCACGGCCTGCTGCGGGAGCAGGCCATGGAGGGCCTGGATCGGCTGGCCTGCCGCCAATGGAGGCAGGGGGCGACCACCCATATGGACCGGCGGGGCCTGTCCCTCCATCAGCTCCACCTCCTGAGGTCACTGCAGGGCGTCGGGCCGCTCACCGTGGGGCAGCTGGCGGAGCGGCTCCAGGTGAGCATGCCCTCTGCCAGCCTGATGCTTGACCGGCTGGAGGAGCAGGGCCTCACCACCCGGTCCAGAGACGCCGAGGACCGGCGTCTGGTCCACGTCCAGCTCACTGAGAAGGGAGAGGCCGAGGTCCGCGCGGCGGCCGGCTTCAAGCGGGAGGTGGTGGGCCGGGTGCTGTCCCGATTCACCCAGTCTGAGCTCGAGTCTCTCCTCACCGTTCTGGGGGCCGTGGAGCGGGCGCTGGACGACCTTCTCGCCGATCCGATCCCCTGATACTCAGGCCCGGACGGCCCGGTTGCCCCCCCGTCGCTTGGCGGCGTACATGGCGGAGTCCGCCTCCTGCAGCAGCTTGGTCACGGTGCGGCCGTGGTCGGGAAAGGCAGCGATGCCGACTGACGCCGTGACCTTGGGGATGGCGGAGCCTGGAGGCAGGGGGATGCGCGCCAAGCGGGTCCGCAGCTGACGCGCAACTCGGCGTGCCCCCTCAGGGCCGGCGTCGTGGAGCAGGAGCACGAACTCCTCACCGCCGTAGCGCACCGCCGCGTCCTCGGCCCGGACGCATCGCTGCAGCTCCAGGGCGACCGCCCGGAGCACTGAGTCACCGGCCGCGTGCCCGCAGCTGTCGTTGAGCTTCTTGAACTTGTCCAGGTCGATCATGAGCAACATCAATTGCCGTCCCGAGCGCTCCGCCAGGGCCAGCTCGCGCCTCCCGGCGTCCCTCAGCCAGCGCGTGTTGAGCAGGCCGGTGAGGGGATCGGTGATGGCGTGCTGGAGCTGCTCGGAGTAGAGCTGGGAGTTGCGCCAGGCCGCGGCCGCCATGTGCACGACCAGGGTCGCCATGGTCAGCTCCTGAGCGGTGAAGGCGTCGCGACGGAAGCGGGTCACGTTGACCACCCCGATGCGGTGGTCTCCGGCCACCATGGGGATCACCAGCATCGACTCGTCGTCCGGCGCTGTGCCCGGCACGTGCCCGGCGGCGGGGTGGGAGTCGGCGTCGTTGATCAGCTGAGGGGTGCCGAGGTCGAAGGCCCACCCGGTGATCCCCGCGGACAGCGAGAACGAGTGCCCCATGACCCCGGCCACGTACGAGGGCTCGGCGCTGGAACGGGCCAGAAGTGGTCGGAAGCGGAGCGCGTCCCAGTCCGCCTGGTATATCGCCAGCCCGTCGCAGGGCACCAGCCGCTCCAGTTGGTCTGCCGCCGTCTCCAGCACCTGTTGCGGGTCCTGCTCCCCCTGAAAGGAGCGGGCCGCGTGGCCCAGCGCCTCGGCGAGCGAAAGCTCCGGCGCGGGCCTGTCCGAAGCCGGCTCGGAGATCGCCACCCGGAGCCTGGGGCTGCGAGAGACGGCCTCATCCAATCTCAGCACCTGCTTGGGGAGCACCAGTTCCTTGGCCCCGGGGCCCGCGACCACCGGCACCGTTCCGAACAGGGGCCCATGACCGTACTCGACCCCCAGCCCCAGGAGGTGGTCCAGTTCGGCTCTGGTGGACACCCCGCCGGCGACCAGAATGGCCCCGGTCCCCTTGCAGAACTCCAGAAGACCCCGCAGGGCCGCGGCCAGCCCCGGATCGTGCCCCACCCCCTCGACCAGGCTGCGGTCCACATGGACCAGGTCCGGGTGGACCCGGGCCAGGACCGAAATCCGCATGCGCCCCTCACCCACCTCGGCGAGGGACACCCGGTACCCGCGGAGGCGAAGGTCGAGGGCGAGCTCCGCCGTGGGGGCGGCGACCTCGAGCTCGTCCTGCTCGCTGAGCTGCCAGACGACACTGGAGCGGGGGATGCCGTTGGCCTCGAGATGACTTCCCAGCAGCGCTCCCAGCCCGGGCCGGCTCCGCCGGCGCGCCGTGAGGTTGATGAGCACGCCGGTCGGAGCCACCCGGTGGGCAACCCTCAGCTGGGCTCGGATCACAGCGTCGTCCAGTGCCTCGGCGACCCCGTAGGCGTCGGCGGCGGCCCAGATGTCGTCCCGGGAGGGGAGTGCGTCCAGCCGAGGAAGCCGCCAGCGGAGCTCATAGGCCATCACCGCGCGGTCGGCGAGCCGGCGCAGGGGCTCGGCCGTGATCTTGAGGCCGTCGGGAGCCAAAAGTTGGCGCAGGGCGAGCTCCTGGCCCTCTCCCGAAGGGGGGGTAGCTAGGGGCGTCTCCCAGGGCCCGTCCCCTGGAGCACGGCTGAGAAGGGTGGCCACGGGCTGATCTTGGCAGCCGCAGCTTGGACCCAGTTCACATACCGGTTACGGCTCTGTCGCCCTGGGTGAACCGCTGGGCAACGGCAGCCCCGGCCAGGCCAGCGTCATCTCCGAGAAGACCAGATGGCAGATCACCACCGGCAGCAGCGACCCTGAACGGCGCCGGATCCAGGTGGTCGCCAGCCCCAGGGGCAGGGCGCCCATAACCAGCAGGGGGTTTTGAGTCGGCAGCTGGGCGGCGGTGTACCCCGCAGCCGAGCCCCACACCGTCCCCGCCTCCGCGATCCAGCCCCCAGATCTCCAGAAGAGCTCCTCGCCCAGCACCGCGGGAACGCTCAGCACCACCCGAGTAGAGGTGGGAGAGGATCCCACCGCTTCCTGGAGCCACTCCAGGGAGCCGGCCAACGGTGAGATGCGTCCGGCCAACTCCGCCCCCGCCCGGACTCCCAGGTGGAGGCCCGCACCCAGCCCCAGCGCCGCGGCCAGCCAGCGCCAGCCCCCGTGCCAGCTGGTGGACCGCGCCCTGGGGGCGGCGCTGAGCCCGGCCACCGTGAGTCCCAGGGTCATGACCGGCCAGAATCGCCTCGGGCACCGCCGGGAGAGGCGCTCTGCCGAGGTCAGCACCAGCAGCCCGAAGACCTCGCGCCCGGAGGGGCCAGATCTCATCGCCAGAAGGGCAGACGGGGTAGCAACCGGTCCACCACCGCCACCGCGGACTCCGCCAGGCTGAGGGCCGCGGCGCCGGCGAGGGAGCCGGGATCTGGGGCGATCCCCGCATCCCCCGCAGGAGTACGGGGAAGACCAAAGGTGAGTTCGCCGGGGAGCGACTGCAGGAGCTCAGCGGTGAGGAGCTGGCGCACGCGCTCCCGGCGGCGGGCCTCCACCATCGGTAGCCGCACGCTGGGGCGGGCCGCGCGGGCCGCTCCCGCCAGCCCCCGGGTGGCCAGCGGCCGGTGCCCGCGCACCAGGAGGGAGTGGGCAAAGTCCCTCTCCATGGTGGCGCGCTGGGCCAGAAGCGCCAGCCGGAACCGCTCGTCCGCCACCCGGTCCAGGGCGGCGGCGGCACTGAGCCAGGGGGCGTCGGCGGCCGCAGCGGTGAAGAGGCGCTCCAGGGCGGCCCAGAGGGACGGCTGGAGCCGCAGGGTCGGCACGGTCTCCCCTCCGGCCTGGCGCGCCGAGCTCCGCACCCGCGGCCGGCTCACCTCCGAGCGGTCGCCCGCTGCAGCCAGCGCCGCCGCCAGGCCGGCGGCCACATCGGGCACCACCCCGGGAGGCTTCACGAATCCGTAGGCGGAGCGTGGGTTGAAGCGCCGCCAGCCCTCTCCCCCGTCCACGGCGCCGATCCAGCCGACCATGCGGGCCATCTCATATGAGTCATCGACCACGCGGGTGACCAGGGAGGCGCGAGACTCAGCACCTCGGCCCAGCTCCTCCGGCACGATCAACTCCACCCCGCCATGGCGCAACCGGGCCTGCACCGGCAGGGCCAGAGGTGCCCGGCTGGTCCTGTCCAGGACCGCGAGCGCGGCCGGCATCCCGTCCGCCAGCATCTGCAACCCCGAGAGCTGCAACCGCCCGGAGTAGCTCCGGCGCCGGGGCGGCCCGATGGGCGACGGCGGACGGCACTCCCGGGGCAGGGTGAAGCGACCGACCCGGTGTATCTCCCACCCCTGGCCCTGGGCCAACCTCCAGGCCTCCACGATGCGCACACGGATCAGGACCCGCCGCCAGTACTCCCCGTACAGCCGGCGCCAGAAGGGGTGCTCCGAGCTGATTCCGAAGAACTCCCGCTGGGCCCCGGGACCTCCCATGAGGCGGAAAAGCTGGGCTAGATTCTCGGTGCCGTCACCGGAGTGCACCGTGGCCTCTCCCCGGACCACCACGGGGTCGCCCGCCGCGGACCAGCGCATCATCGCCACCCGGGGGTGGACGGTGAGGTTGCGCACCTTGGAGGTGAAGCCCACGGTGGTCGAGGTCCAGATCTCACCCTGATCGGGGAGGAGCCGGGCGCCCACCGCGGCCCACACCGGGGTCCCCCAGGGGTTCAGGGTGACCAGGTCCCACTGCAGGAAGCGGTCCAGCCCCTCCAGCTGACTTAGCAACATCCCCCCAACGGTACGGGATATCCTCAGGACCGCACATGTCGCCGCTGCCGCCCGCCGATGCCTGAGGCCCGCGCCCGCCGCCTCATCCGGGTGGCCCCGGCGCTGGTCTTCGACTTCATCTCAGACATCGACAACGCGCCGCGCTGGATGTTCGGGGTCCGAGAGGTCCGGGGCACCACCCACCGCCCGGTGCTCGAGGGCGACCGCCTGCACATCCGTCTGGTCGCCGGGGGCAGGCTGGCGGACAGCGATTGGGTGATAGGGCGATGCGTCCCGCCCCGGCTCCTCACCAGCTCGGGCCAGGCTCTGGGGGCGACCGGCCGGCTGGAGGTGACCTGCGTGGCACAGGGGCCTCAGCTCACCGAGGTCACCCAACGGCTGGTCTACCAGCTGCCCGGGGGTCTGCTGGGACTGCTTGCCGCCCGGTTCGGGGTGAGCAGCATCCTCGAGCTCCAGGCGCAGCGGTCACTGCAGGCCCTGGCGGGGATCTTGGAGAAGGGGACCTCGGGGTCCGGGCGTCCAGTCGGCGACGCGACGATCTAGGGGGACAGGATCAGCATTCCGGGCTGGGCGGTCGAGGAGGGCGCAACGATGGCCGAGGACGACCCGCTCCTCGGTCCCGAGCGGATCTTCGACCTCGTTCCCGCCCATCCCGGCCGGGCGCTGGTACTCGCCCTGCTGAGCCGTCCCGGGGTCACCCTGGGGCCTTCGCTGGCCCGCCGGCCGGAGGTGGTGGCGGCGATCTCAGCGGTGCCGGGTGTCGGCGAGGTCCGGCTCAGCCCCATCGGCGGGACGGTAGGGCCGGGTGGGCCAGGATGGCTCTCCCTCCTGTTCGCCGTGCACCTGGCTCCGGGGCTGCCCCGTCCCCTGGACGACGTCCTCGACCTGGTCAGCTGCTGGCTCAGGGATCGGCTGGACGGGATCGACCTCCAGCCGGGGAGGGTGCCGGGCGCCTGGTGCCCAGGTTTCAGCGACCTCGCCTTGGCTGGGCGCAAGCTGGTGGGCGTGGGGTTCAAGCTCCGCCGTGAGGAGGCCCTGGCCCGGGCGGTCATCTGCGTTCGGGCCCCGACCGCGGAGGAGCTGGCGGTGCTCAACAGCTGCCACCTGACCTTCGGGGAGGGGGTGATCGCCTCCAGCCTCACCTCACTGGCCGAGGCTCTGCGGCGCCCGGGATTGACCAGAGAGGTGTCTCTGCAGCTGCTCGGCATCCCGGCCCCCCCGACTGGGATGATCTTGGGGTGAGGTTCCCATCCCCCCTGCAGCTGGTCACCGATCCCGCTGCGGTGCTCCACCACCGAGCCGAGCGGGTCCGCAACTTCGACCACGAGCTGAAGGAGCTGGTGGCCGAGATGTACGTGCGCTGCGTGGAATGGAACGGGGTGGGGCTGGCCGCGCCGCAGGTGGGGCTCAGCCTGCAGCTGGCGGTGATCGTCTACGAGGGCCGGCGGTTTGCCCTCTGCAACCCAGAGCGAATCTCCGCCCAGGGGGAGGTGGACGCCCGCGAGGGCTGCCTATCCCTCCCCGGGCGAGTCGGAGTGGTGCGCCGGTTCGAGTCCACCACGGTCCGCTACCGCAACCCGCAGGGCCGGGGGGTGGTGCGCAGCTTCGAAGGCTGGCTGGCCCGCATCGTCCAGCATGAGTCCGACCACTTGGTGGGAGTGCTCTGCCCCGAGCGACTGGCGCCGGGCGAGGTGTTCCACGAGGTCGACGAGGACGAGGAGGAGCTGGAGGGCTGACGCCCCGGATGGGCCGGCGGCCCGACCAAGGGCCGCCGGCCAGCACCGCCACTCAGGCGGCGACGGTCTCCTCGACCAGGTTGGCCTCGGCGTCCACTGAGATCTTCACCTCGTCGCCGACCAGCATCCCGCCG
This sequence comes from bacterium, assembly GCA_021791345.1. The sequence continues at coordinate 1,312 of JAJYWT010000159.1, read as the reverse complement.
GTCTCCAGGGCGACGTTCCAGGTGAGCCCGAAGTCCTTGCGGCTGATGGTGGTGGCTGCCTCGAAGCCGGCCGCCTTGACTCCGTAGGGGCTGACCTGGGTCCCCAGGTGGGTGACGTCCAGCGCGATCGGCCGGGTCACGTCCTTGATCGTCAGGTCGCCGGTGACCCGGTAACGGTCCCCGCCCAGGTGCTCCACCCGGGTGCTCTGGAAGACCATCTCCGGGAACTTGTCCGCCTCGAAGAAGTCCGCGGAGGTGAGGTGGGCGTTGCGCTGGGGCTCGCGGGTATCGATGCTGCCCACCTTGACCACCGCCTTAACCGAGCTCTGGGCCAGGTCCGCAGGATCGAGCTCCAGATCGGCGCTGAACTCCCTAAAGTTCCCCTTCACCGTGCTCACCATCATGTGGCGAACCGAGAACTCGATCGCCGAATGGGCCATGTCCAACTTCCAAGTCATGCACAATCCTCCAATGTCGCGGCCGCCGCGGTCATAATTGCAGCTACAATCATAACCCAGAGGTAGTTGTCTGTGCAAGCAACCACGGACCTGGCGATCGATCCGGCGGCCCGGGCCGCGTGGAACTCCTTCCTGCGCGCCCACGCGGTCCTGATCCGGGCGCTGGAGCGGGAGCTCCTCGCCGCCCGGGGCCTGCCCCTGGCTGAGTACGACGTCCTGGTGCAGCTGGACCAGGTGCCCGAGGGTCGGCTGAGAATGGCCCAGCTGGCCGACCGGGTACTGCTGAGCCGCAGCGGCCTGACCCGCCTGGTGGAGCGGATGGAAACCGCAGGGCTAGTGCGCCGTGAGGTCTGCCCCAGCGACGCCCGGGGGTACTTCGCCACCATCACCGAGGAGGGCCGGAGGCGGCTGGTCAGCAGCGAGGAGATCCACCTGCGCTCGCTGCGAGATCACTTCACCGGCCCGCTAGACTCGAGCCAGATGGGCCAGCTCCGCCAGGTCTGTGACCGGCTCCTGGAGGGGAGCCCGGAGGAGCCGGTCCGCTGCCCGTCGTCCGATCAGCCAGCCGCCGAGGAGGTGTGATCATGCCGGAGCCGGAAGTGGAGCGCTGCCCGTATCCGGGAGCCGGACCGGCTCCCGAGGGGTGCCCGGTGCCGCATGCGGAGGGGGCGCCCGGATGGGACCTGGACGCCCATCTGGAGGCGGTTCGGCGAGCCCGGCAGGCCGCCCCCGCCAGCCACATGGCCCCGGAGCGGGCCGAGCAGATGGCCATCGGGGCCGCCGAGCAGCGGGCCCGCCAGCGCGGTGTGGACGAGATCGGCTCCAAGTTCGTGGAGAGCCTGGGGAAGAAGCTG
>JAJYWT010000107.1 GCA_021791345.1 bacterium | reverse complement strand
TCGCACGGCACCCCGATGCGACGGCTGGTGGAGTCGGGCGCGGTTCCGGGCCGCAACTTCGTCCAGATCGGCCTGCGCGGCTACTGGCCGCCCAAGGAGGTCTTCGACTGGATGCGGCAGCAGGGGCTGCGCTGGCATCTGATGGAGGAGATCTGGCGGCTCGGGGTCGCGGAGGTTGTCCGGCGCGCGGTGGCGGAGGCGATGGATGGCCCCGAGTTGATCTACATCTCGGTCGACATCGACGTCCTCGACCCCGGGTTCGCCCCCGGGACCGGCACCCCGGAGCCAGGCGGGATGGACCCTGCGGACCTGCTGCGTGCGATCCGTCAGGTGGCGCTGCACACCCCGGTCGTGGCGATGGACGTCGTGGAGGTCGCGCCCGCCAACGACCCGGCCGAGCTCACCGCCCAGAACGCCAACCGTTGCATCATGGAGCTCATCTCCGCGGTCGCCGCCAAGCGGCGCGGTGTGCGCAGCATGGCGGCCCTGGCGGAGCCTTCGCAAACTGCGAGGGGATGACCCAGGCGGGACGTCCGGCACTCGGGCATGCGTCCATGTAGAGGCCGGAGGGCATCAGGGTACGCACCCCGCAGCGATCTTCAGACGTTGACAAAGCGCTGGCGCGCATCGAGGTGAGTCTGGGCCGCAGGAGCGCCAGCCCGCCATCTGCTGGTCCTGCGGCTCGGGACCTGGCGGCAAGCCGGAGCGGCGAGATGGGCCGGGGATCCGAGGGGTGGGGCTCGCCCGTCAGGGTGACCCGATTCAGCGCGCTCCGAAGATCCCTCGAATCCGCTTCCAGAGCACGCTGAGGAGGATTCCGAACATCCCGACCGACTGAGTTGGCGGTGGTCCTACAGGCGCGGTGGCCGGTCTGGGTGTGGCCGGCACGGAAGCGTCCTCTCCCGGAGGGGCTGGCGCCTTGGATCCGGCGACCTCCTTCAGCGAGCTCTCGACACACTGCGCGAACTGGGTGAGCAGGCGGTCCGCCACATCCTGCATCAGCCCCCGTCCGAACTGGGCCACCCGTCCGGTGATCGCGACGTCGGATTGGATTCTTCCCAGCGATCCCCCGCCTTCGGCGTCCTCGACCGTCATCGTTATCGTGGCCTTGGCGTTTCCCGCACCCTTGGGGTCGCGGCCCTCACCGCGCATGACCAGCCGTCGGGCCTGCTGGTCCACCTCCACCACCGTCATGGTGCCGTCGTAGCTCACCGTGACCGGTCCCACCTTGACCGTGACCCGACCCTTGTAGGTGCGATCGTCCACCCGCTCGGTGATGCTGGCCCCCGGCAGGCAGGGTGCTATCCGCTCCAGATCCTCCAGCAACGGCATGAGCTGGTCGGGCGGCATGGCGAGCTTGAGCGAGTTCTCCAAGAGCATGGGGCACCTCCTGCAGTGGATCTGCGCCATGATCCTATCTTTGGCGGAGCCCCTGTGGTCCCGAAGACGGCCCCAGAGCGGCCCCGTTGGACCGTCAGCCCGGGGGCACTGCTCCCAGACGGTGACGCTCCAGGTCCTCCACGGTGTCGACGTCGGCAGGATCCCCGAGGCACTCCACCTCCAAGACCATCTCCGGATGCCGCTGCATCAGCAGCCGGGCCCCGTGGTCGCCCCACGTTGGCAGCAGTCCCCAGATCTCCCGCGCCAGCCGCACGGGATGGCCTCGCCGCCCTGAGTAGACGGCGGCCACGATCGGCGCCGCCGCCGCCAGGCGCACGACGTCCCAGGCGGTTGAGGGGATGAGCGGCTGGTCGCCCAGGGCGACCACCACGGCGTCGTGACCGCGGCTGCGGCACCACTCGATCCCCAGGTGCAGCGAACTCGCCTGACCGTCCGCCCACCCCGGGTTGTGCAGCAGCTCGAGGTCCGGCAGCAGAACCGGGGAGAGATCGAGCGCCCCGTCCACCACCGCCACCTCGTCGCAGCCCGAGTGGGAGGCGGCCAGCATCGGCCATTGGACGAGTGGCCGGCCCCGGAAGTCGGCCAGAAGCTTGGACCCCGACCCCAGAAAGCGTGTGGACCCACCGGCCGCCAGCAGCAGCCCGGCGGTGGTCACTGGCTGGCCTACCGGGACAGGGAGGCGGTCCGGTCGCCGGCCGGGCTGAGGTGGACCGGGCCGACTCCGTCGCGCAGGGAGGGGGCGGGGCGCCCGGTGCGCAGGGCGATGATCTCTGCGCAGATCGAGATGGCGGTCTCCTCCGGGGTCCTGGCGCCGATGTCCAGCCCGATCGGGCCCATGATCCGGCCCAGCTCCTCCTCCCGCACGCCATCGTCCACGAGGGCCCGGGTGCGCTCGGCATGGGTGCGCCGGGAGCCGAGGGCCCCGAGGTAGCCGGCCCTGGTCGCCAGCGCCGCCTTCAGGGCGGGCACGTCGAATTTGGGATCGTGGGTGAGCACGCAGATGGCGTCCCGTGCCTCCAGGGGAGGCTGGACCTCCCTCAGGTAGACGTGGGGCCAGGCGCAGACGACCTCGTCCGCCATGGGGAAGCGGGTGCTGGTGGCGAAGGCCGAGCGGGCGTCGCACACGGTCACGCGGTAGCCCAGCACCTTGGCGACCCGGGCCAGGGCGGCGGTGAAATCCACCGCTCCGAAGATCAGCATCCGGGGTGGAGGGGCAAACGCCTCCACGAACACCGTGACCGCCTCCCGCTGCGCTTCTCCGGCCAGGCCGTAGTGGCGGAAGCTGGACTGCCCGGCGGCCAGCGCGCCCTCGGCGTCGCGCCCCACCACCCGGTCCAGGTTGGGGTTCCCCAGCGATCCGCGGATGGTCCCTGAGCCCTCCACCAGGATCGAGGCGCCGACCGAGGTGGTGCCGTCGGCCATGGGGATGAGGGCTCCCTCCGCGAGCTGGTCGGAATCGCCACTCCGGTCCACGGCGGTCACGGTGGCGACCGCGATTGGTTCCTCCGCCAGCAGCGCCTGCCTGAGCCGGGGATAGAAGGGTGGGAGCGCCGGGGCTACCAGCACATGAATCGTGCCGCCGCAGGTGAGCCCGACCGCGAAGGCGTCGGCGTCGGAGTAGCCGAACGTGACCACTCGGGCCGGAAGCCCCTCCCGGAGCGCGCGCAGCGCCTCGGTGACGACCGCTCCCTCGACACACCCGCCGGAGACCGAGCCCGCCACCTCGCCATCTCCCGAGACCACCATGGTCGCCCCCGGATCCCTGGGGCCAGATCCCTCGACGCCGACCACGCGCCCGATGGCGACCCTCTCTCCGCGGGCCAGCCAGCGGTCGATGTCGGGCAACACCTCCTTCACCCCGATCCCCCAACGCGCTGCGGGGGATGGGCGCGCTGTCTGGCCGGGAGGCCGCATCCCGCGCTCCCGGCACCGGCCTCCGAGTGGGGCTGCCGGAGCTTAGGGGAAGGGCCGTGACGATGCCCAAAATCTGCTTGGCGGCGAGTAAACTCAGCCACGATACAAGTCTAGGCGCTCGTCAAAGCAGGAGGGGAACATGCAGACACCCGCTGCGTTTGAGTACGATCGCGCGACCAGTGTCGCGGACGCGCTGGCGCTCCTGGAGCGCTACGGCCCCGAGACCCGCCTTCTGGCCGGGGGCCACAGCCTGCTGCCGATGATGAAGCTCCGGCTGGCCCGCCCGGAACGGCTGGTCGACATC
>JAJYWT010000228.1 GCA_021791345.1 bacterium | reverse complement strand
GCTGAGAGCCACCCTGCTGCCATGAGCGCCGGTGGTCGACCTGCGACGGCCATCGTGGTCGGGGGCGGATTGGCGGGGATCGCCTGCGCTCTGAACCTGGCGGACCAGGGCCACCGGGTGACCCTGATGGAGCGGGCACCGACCCTGGGCGGCCTGTGCCGCTCGATCCCCGACCCCATCATGGGCCGGGTGGACACCGGCCAGCACGTCTACCTCGGGTGCTGCACCGAGCTGGAGGAGCTGCTGGCGCGGCTCCAGGTCTCCCCGTCGCTGAGGCAGAGCCGGCTGGAGCTGACGGTCGTCGATCCCGCGACCGCCGTCACCAGGCGGCTGCGGGCGGCGCCGCTGCCGCCACCGCTCCACCTGGCGCCGGTGCTCATGCGCTGGCCCGGGCTCCCGAGAACCGCGCTGGCGGAGGTGCGCCGGGTCTCGGCGAGCCTGCGATTCACGGACCCTGCCGAGCTGGACGACGTCCCGGCTCAGGGATGGCTGGAGAGCCTGGGACAGAGCCCCACCGTGATCCGGGCGCTCTGGGAGCCGCTGCTGGTCGCGGCCTGCAACCTGGACCTCGCCTCCTGCAGCGCGGCGGCGGCCGCCCAGGTGATCTCCGAGGGCCTCCTGGGTTCGTCCGTGGCGGCGGCGCTGCGAGTGCCCGGGACCGACCTCAGCGCTTGGTTGGGGCCCCCGGCGGAGCGGGCCCTCGCCCGCGCGCAGGTGGAGGTGCATCTGCGCCGGCGGGTGGCGGGCGTCGGCCGCGCTGACGATGGCGGCCTCGTGGTCCTGGATCAGGCGGGGGTAAAGGTCGGAGCCGACTCGGTGGTGCTGGCGACCACGGCGACCCATGCGCTGGGGCTCCTCCGCCGCGGCGGGTTTCAGGAGCGAGCTGTGGCTCGCGCAGCCGAGATCCCCGATTCCCCGATCGTCAACGTGCACCTCTTCACCGACCGTCCATTCCTCCCCGGGCCGGTGGTGGTGGTGCCGCGCTCGCCGCTGCAGTGGTTGTTCGACCGGACCGCCCTCAGCCGGGAGCCGCGGCCGGAGATCTACCACTCCGCCATCTCCGTCTCCGCGGCCAAAGAGGAGGTCGGAGTCGCCGAGGAGCGCCTCTCCTCGACCATGTGGGAGCTCTGCCGGTCCACCTTTCCGGCGGCGTCCAGGGCCTCCCTGCTGGGGGCGCGGGTCACCCGGGAGGCGCACGCCACGTTCGCCCCCGTCTGCGGCGCCGGCCGGTTGCGACCTGGCCCGAAGACGGGGATACCCGGGCTATTCGTCGCCGGCAGCTGGACCCAGACCGGCTGGCCGGCAACCATGGAGGGAGCGGTGCGCTCGGGGCTCATGGCGGCAGCCGCGGTCGGCGACAGACGGAGTCAGCGGCCCGCGGCCTGAGCCGCGGGGTCGCCCCGCAACTGTGGCGGCGCCGGCCGGGCCACCAGGGGGATGACCAGCCGGGCACTCCGGCGCAGGGCCTGGAGGGCCAACTTTTGCCGGCGGCCCACATCGATGAGGTCCGCGATCACGGCTGGGTGGGCGAACAACAACTTCAACAGCAGCTCCGGGGCGGGCCCCCGCCCACCCAGCCGGAGCAGGCTCCCGGCCGGCCCCAGGGGTCGGCCGGGGGTGTCGAGGACGACCCGCACCGCCACCACCTCGGCATCCCGGCTCAACCAGGCGGCCGTCTCCATCTCCACCAGGTCCACTCCCTCAGCGGCCAGCGCGGACCTGGTCTGCTCGCTGTCGGCGATCTCCTCGACGCTGCCGAGCCGGCAAGGCCGGCCGGCGCCGGCTCCCACCAGCTGCTGAGTGCGGCGTGGGTCGGCGCCCACCCACTCCCCGGAGGGGGTGCGCACGGAGCTCGCCACCCCGACATCGCCCGGTTCCCAGCCCCCCCGGCAAGCGCCGGCGACGCCGGCCACGAGGACGGGGTTGCCGGGGCCGACCCTGAGCGCGGCGGCTCTGGCAGCCAGCTGGCCCATGCCGGTCTCCCAGACCTCTACCCTACCGGTGGGCTGGCTCCAGCGAACCGCGCGCTTCTCCCGGTTGCGTTCCCAGCGGCCGCCCACGGCGGCCCGGATCGCCGCTGCCTCAGCGCTGAGGGCGCAGGCGACCACCAGGGGAGCCACAGCCTGATCCGACAACTCGCCCGCCCGCCAGCGCGCGACCCCCGCCACCAGGAGCAGGGCCGCCAGGGCCACCACCGCGGAGGGTCCCACCCCCAGGACCAAAGCCAGCACCGCGCTCTGCACGTACACCCCGACGATGAGGGCCAGGCTCACCCACACTGCCAGTGACCCGGCGGGCCTGGTCTCCCCGAGGCAGAAGCGCACCAAGAGTTGCAGCACAAGCCCGACTACGAACCACCCCAGGTAGTTCAACAGGGTGACCCCGTACCAGACCCCCGCCCCCCGCGGATAGGCGTAGATCGATCCCAGGAACCAGTGCGCCCCCCGCAGCGCGACCGGGTCCACAACCACGTCCAGGCCGACCATGAAGGCGGCCGCGAGGACGATGCGCCACCCGCGCCGGGCTCCGAGTCCTCCGAGCAGGGTGTAGCTGCAGTAGGCGAGCCAGACAAAGCTCAGGCTGTCGAAGACCGGCACTCCCGCCACCAGCCAGTCGTGGGTGAGGCCCGCGGGGCGGTAGTGGTAGACCCCGAACGGGATCCCGGGCCCTGAGGTCGACGACCACTCGGCGGCGAAGGCGATGACCCAGCCGCCCGCCAGCAGGGCCAGCGCCCGGCCGAGCCCGTGGCGGCGCCAGACCACGACGGCCACCACGACCAGGGGCAGGAACGAGTACCAGCGGGTGACCACCGGCGCCAGTGCCCCCGCCAAGTCAGATCCCACTCGGTCGAAGTGCTCCGCCCTGCTCGCGCACCGCGTCCCCCACCGCGCGCTCCAGGTCTCCGGGATCCCAGCCCAGCTCGGCTCGAGCGCGACCCGCGTCCACCCACATCGGGTGGGCGGCCATGCGGACCGAGGTCATCGGGATCTCGGGTGCAGCCCGGCGCAACCGGGCGCGCCCCTCGCTGGCCGCCGCGGCCAGGTAGGCGGCCCCGATGGGGAGCCGCCAGCGCGGTGGCGGCACGTGCGCCGCCTGCGCCACCAGAGCCAGAAAGCCGGCAAGGTCCAGGTTGCGGTCTCCAAGGATGTAGCTGCGGCCCGCCACGCCGCGCTCCAGGGCCAGGACGTGGCCCCGCCCCACCGCCTCCACGTCCACCAGGTTGAGGCCGGTCCTGACCACGGCCGGGATGCGCCCCGCCAGGAAATCGCGAATGGTGGCGCCGGTCGGGGTCGGGCGCCAATCGCCACTGCCGACTGGGGTGCTGGGTTGGACCACCACCACCTCAGGCTCCCGCCAGTGGAGCGCGAGTTGCTCCGCAGCCCACTTGGAGCGCTTGTAGGGGCCGGGCAGGTGTGCGGCGGTGGGGGCGCGGTCCTCCTCGGTGCAGACCCTCCCGGAGCGGTCGAACGCCAGGGTCCCCACGGTGCTGCAGTGGACGACCCGCCGGACCCCGCCCACCCGGCTGGCCCAGAGCACGTTGGCGGTGCCACCGACGTTGGTCCTGATCATGTCGGGGACATCGCGCCCCCGGATCGCGAGCCGGTAATCCGCGGCGCAGTGGACTACCGCC
>JAJYWT010000109.1 GCA_021791345.1 bacterium | reverse complement strand
GACCCCAGCCTCAGCAACTGTCAGGTGCCGAGCTTCAACCTACCTCCCCTGGGCTTTGTGTACTGGTTCTTGGTGGAGGCGTTCTACGTCAACGTCATCCTCTGCCTCTTCAACCTGATCCCGATCCCTCCCCTGGACGGTTTCGGGGTCGCCGAGGGCTTGCTGGGGGGCGAGTTCCCGAGCTTCTTCCAGTGGATGGCCCTGCATCGCAATGGCCTCTTCATCGCCCTGATCCTCGTGATCCTGGTGCTGCCCGGCCTCCTGGGAGGCGTGAGCCCGCTGTACACGGGGATCTCGGATGTATTCGGCACACTCTGGGGTAGCGTTGTGGGAGGGCAGCATCCGACGAGCTACTTCCCCAGCATCCTCTGGGCGCTGACCCCGGGCGGGGCCTCCCTCGCCCAGGCTCTGGGCACGCCCTGCCTGGGTTAGAGGTGGGCCGCATAGTCGGGGCGCAGGCCGTGATCGCCGACGATCGAGGGCGCATCCTGCTCCAGCTGCGCCCCTGGCCGCCGGGCTGGGAGCCGCCCGGGGGCCACGTGGGACCGGGGGAGGATCCCGCCGCCACGGTGGTGCGGGAGACGGCCGAGGAGTGCGGCCTCGAGATCGAGCTGCTGCGGCTGACCGGGACCTACCACTTCCGGGGGATCCGGCTGGGCACCGACCAGGTCTTCCTCGCCCGCCCGGTGGGTGGAGTCCCGGCCCCGACCAGGGAGGCGCTGCGGCTCTCCTGGGTCTCGGTGGACCAGCTCCCGCGGGCGCTCTTCCCCTGGTATCCGACCAGGCTGCGGGACGCGCTGGCTCCGAGCTCGGAGCAGCCGTTCGAGCGCTGGCAGGTGGTGGACCTCGGCGATGTGGTTCGCCACGGCCTGAATTTGACGGCGGGGGTGGGGGCCGGGCTCGGCCACCTCGCCGGGAAGCGGGGCCGGACCGCCGGGTGGGGGTAGCCGCCCTCTTCCTGGGAGGGCTCGCGCTGATGCTGGCCTCCGCGGCCCTCTTCACCAACGCGGTCGAGTGGGAGGCGGACAGGCTGGGGCTGGGCCACCAGGTCACCGGCAGCGTGCTGGCGGCGATCGGAACCGCCCTGCCGGAGAGCATCGTCCCGGTGGTGGCGCTGGTGGGCGGCGGGGCGGTCGCCGCCCAGACCGCGACCGGGGCAATCCTGGGAGCCCCCTTCATGCTGGCGACGGTCGGCTTGGGGCTCACCGCCTGCGTCGGTCTCGCCTGTGGCCGTCCCCGGCTCCTGGTCCCGCCCGGACCCAGCCGGAGTGTGCTCAACACCTTTGTCGCGAGCTACGTGCTCCTCATCCTGGGAGCGTTCGTGCCCACCCCCTGGCGGTACCTGGACGCGCTCTTGCTGGCCGGGCTATACGCGTTGTTCGTCGTCCGCAGCCTGCACCAGGCGGCGGCCGCGGCACCTGCCGCAGTCGGGGAAAGGCTGCTCCTCGGCCGCTGGCTGCGCGGACGGCAGGACCCCGGGGCGCTGCTGGGAATCGCCCAACTCGTGATCGCCCTGGTCGGGCTCGCCCTTGCCAGCGAGCTCTTCCTGCTGGCCCTGCACGGCATCGCCGCCGCCCTCGGACTCTCAGCGCTGGTGCTGGCGCTACTGCTGGTACCGCTCGCGACCGAACTTCCCGAGATGGCCGCGGGCTCGCTCTGGGTGGCCCGCGGCAAGGATGTGCTGGCCCTGGGCAACGTCACCGGGGCCATGGTGTTCCAGGCGACTCTTCCCGCGATCATCGGTCTGTGCTTCACCCCCTGGAATCCGTCGGGAATCGGCTTCCTGGCGGCGGCCGCGACCGCCACCGGGGCCCTGGTCGCCATGGCCGCGATCGGGGACCGGGGGCTGGATGCCAGGATCGTGGCTCCAGCCGGGATCGGACTCTATGCTCTCTACGTGGTGGCGGTGGTGGTCGCCCGACCCTGATGGCGGAGCGGCCCTGAACGGGGTGCGGGCGGCGGCCCGCTGCAGACTGGGCGCCCTGTGGCGCGCGACCTTGCTGGTGGCCGTGCTCCCCCTGGTGGCGGCGGGCCTTGCCTCCTGTGGGCAGTCCCCGCCCAGCTCCGCTGGGCTCGCCACCAGGACGGCGGCGGCCATGGCGGACTCCTCCTACCGGATCTCCGGGAGCGCCTCAGCCGGGGGGACCACCACCACCTTCTCGGTCGCGACCCTGCCAAACGGCGACTTCTCAGGCAGTGTGGTGACCCGGGTTCCCGGCTCACCCACCCTCAGCCTCCGCGTGATGGCGGTGGCGAAGAAGGTGTTCGTGCTCTCTCCTCTGGGGCTGCAGCAGCTGGGGGTCACCGCCCTGCCGGGCAACCTCAACCCTGCCACCACCTGGGTCGAGCAGCCGCCCGCCACCGCCCAGCACTACCTGCAGAGCATCGCCCCGTTTGCCGGCCCGGGGATAGGCAGGACCATAGCCCGCTACCTCGATGCCCCCCACACGATCGCCTCCACGGAGCTGAATGGCCTAGGCGCCTGGCTGGTGGAGGAGGGGGCCGGGGGCTCATCATTGCGTCTGTACATCGCCAAGGGGAGCTATCGGTTGCTGGAGCTGACCGTCGCCGGGAAGAGCCCGATCTCACTCACCTACACTCAGTTTGGGCAGATCGGGACAATCTCGCCACCACCTTCGGACCACGTCTACGTTCCGCCGGCCACGGCCCAGAGCGGCTGAGATGGCAGTCATCGGCGCCCACGTGTCCACCAAGGGAGGCATCGTGAACTCCTTCGACCGGGCGCTAGAGATCGGGGCGCAGGCGGTCCAGATCCACCCCACGCCGCCGCAGACGTGGCGGCAGCTGGAGCCGGACGCGGCCACGGTCGAGCGCTTTCACCAGCGCCTCGCCGAGACCGGGCTCACGGACTTCTTCTTCCACGCCGTGTACCTCATCAACCTGGCGACCGCGCGGGAGGACCTGCTGGTTTCCTCCCAGGCCGCGCTCACCCACTATCTGGACCTTGCCAATCGCCTGGGGGCGGCCGGGGTAATCTTCCACCCCGGGTCGCACAAGGGACGCGGCTTCGACCAGACCCTGGAGCAGATGGCGCAGGCGATGCGCCAGGCGCTGCGGACCGCGGGCGGCGAGAGTCGCCTCCTGATCGAGAACAGCGCGGGCGCCGGTGACAACGTCGGCAGCACCTTCGCCCAGATCGGGCAGATGATCCGGGCGGTCGATGACCCGCGGGTGGGCCTCTGCCTGGACACGGCGCACGCGTTCACAGCGGGGTATGAGCTCACGACCCCAGAGGGCCTCGATGCCATGCGCGACGAGTTGGAGCGCGAGGTGGGAGGTGATCTGCTGTGGGCGATCCACGCCAACGACTCCAAGGCTCCGCTCGGCTCCAACCGCGACCGCCACGAGAACATCGGCGACGGCTACATCGGTAGGGAGGCGTTCCGACGGATGCTCCACGACCCTCTCCTCAGGCGGGCCCCGTTCATCCTGGAGGTTCCCGGGCTGGAGCATCAGGGCCCCGATCTGGCCAACGTGGAGCGCCTCAAGGAGCTTGCCCTGGCGGGTGACCACCGCGCATGATGCAGGGAGTTTGACGATGCTGGGGGATGGGCGACGCGAGGTGGTCGCGCTGGACCTGGGCGGGACCTGGATCAGGGCCGCCCGCTTCGCGCCGACCGGCGAGATCGTGCAAAGAGGGCGCGACCGCACCGCCGCGCATCTGGGGCCGACCGCGGTGGTGGACCAGATCCGCAATCTGGTCGAGCAGGTTGGGCCGGCCGACCCCGCGTCCAGGGTGGTGGCGATCGGGGTCCCCGGCCCCGTCGACCCCTTCACGGGGGTGGTGGAGGGGGCCCCCAACCTTCCCGGTTGGAACGCGTTTCCCCTCAAGGATGAGGTCGAGGCGCGCGTGGGCAGCCCCTGCCTGGTGGATCACGACGCCACCCTGGCGGCGCTCGGCGAGCATCGCCAGGGTGCCGGGCGAGGCTTCCGCAACTTCGTCTACGTGACGGTCAGCACCGGGATCGGAGCCGGACTGTGCCTGGACGGAAAGCTGTACCGGGGCGGCCAGGGCAAGGCGGGCGAGTTCGGACACATAGTCGTCGATCCCCAGGGCCCCGTGTGCCACTGTGGCAATCGCGGCTGCCTGGAGGCGCTTTCGTCCGGCACAGCCATCGCCGCCCTAGCCGGACTCCCGAGCGCGGCCGAGGTCTCTCGGGCCGCCCAGGCGGGGGACTCACGGGCGTCCGGAGTGCTGGCGCGGGCCGCATGGCATCTGGGGCTGGCGGTCGGGGGATCGCTCGTCAACCTGCTGAATCCTGACGCCATCGCCTTCGGCGGGGGTGTCTTCGGGGCTGGGCAGAGCTTCTGGGAGCAGATGGTGGGCGGGGTCGCCCAGGGCAGCTTCCAGGCCCCGCGCGAGCACTGCCGGCTGCTCCGGGCCGAACTGGGAGAGGACCAGGGCCTGGTGGGAGCCTTCGAGCTGGCGATGGACGCCAGACCCGTGGGGACTGCCGCCTCGGTCTGACCTCAGCGCGGGGGAGGCGGACCCTCCAGGATCCGGCCCAGCTTGGCCGCCTGCACCATCAGCAGATTGCCGAGCGCACCCTCAAGCGGCTCGGTGAAGCGCACCTCCGGCAGGCCCAGGCAGAGCGCTCCCTGGACGCGCCCCTCAGCTCCGGTGAAGGGCGCCGCCAGCTCGACACAGCCGGCGTCGGTCCACCCCACCGTGACCGCGAAGCCCTGACGTCGTACCTGGTCCAGCCGCTCCGCCAGCTCCGCTCCGCTGCCCTGCCCGGTGCCGTTCGCGAACGCCGCCACGACCGACTCGGAGTCCAGGCGGGAGAGGACGGCCAGGCCAGCCGCGGAACGCGTCAAGGGCTGCCATTCGTGCAGGTGCGACCGCACCTGGAGGCGGTGCAGGGAGGGGATCTCCATGAGATACATCACCGCCAGCTGAATCTCCCCGTAGACCGCCAGCTGGCAGGCCTCCTCAGAGGCGCGTGCCGTTGCCAGCACGATCGGGCGGGCCCGCTCCCGAAGGGGAGCCTGGCGGGCGCCCTTGAGCGCCAGCCGGTAGAAGCCCAGGCTGAGCCGGTAGCGGCCGGACTCCGGATCGCCCTCGACGAGCCCCTCCTCCTCCAGCGCCCCCAGGGACCGGTGGACCGTGCTGGGCGCCATCCCCACGGCCGCCGCGAGCTGTCTCACCCCGAAGTCCTCGGCCTCATGATCGGCCATCCATCCCAGCAGGCGGACGGTGCGACCCAGGGGGTTGCGCTGGCGCCCGCTCAGGCTCGGCACCCTGGCCCTCCCCGCAAGCCGGTGGTGGCTCGGCGACGGTGCATCGGCGCAGCATACCACCGCGTTCCGCTCTGCTGAACGAAATCCGCTACAGCCGGCGGGTTCGGGTACCTCCATGCGCAATCCACCCGTGCCGCCTGGAACCGGAGGAGGCCGCGGCGGGGACGACCTGGAGCGTGACCGCCTCAAAACCCCGCAGCAGTCGCACCTCCACCGCGGTGCCGGGCTGCAGCCGCGCAATCGCTTCTGTGAGTTCAAGCCGGGACCCGAGCTCACTCCCGCCCAGCCGCAGCAGCAGGTCGCGTCGCCTGAGCCCGGCACGCTCGGCGGGGCCATCCGGTACCACGTGTCGCACCAAAGCCCCTGGGCGCTCCTCCACGCCGACCGCCCCTCGAAGGCGGGACGCCATCTCCGGGGGCAGCAGCCGCAGGCCGAGCCAACCGGTCTCGCGGGCGTGGCTCATGCGAGCCCGCAACTCGGATCCGGTGACCATCGCCCCGCAGTATCCCTCCCCCTGGCGCTTGGTGTCGATCGCCAGGACGGGGCCCGAAGGATCGACCACCGGGCCCCCCGGTAGCTTCTCCGGGGAGGCGCGGCGTGCTCGAACCACGAAGCCCTCTTGAGGGATCCGCCGACCTTGCCGCAGTTGAGATGGTCCGGGTCCACGGCGGAGATGCACCTGGCCCCGAGGCGCAGTGGCTGCCGCCCCGGACGGGCGGCGGCCAGCACCGGCTGGACCAGGGCCGGGTGGACGGCGCTGAGGGAGCACCGGGGATGGCCGCCGGTGCCGACTGGGGCCACCGCCAGGTCGTAGTTGGGGTCGCGCACGATGCTGGTCGGCTGCCGTTCGCTGCCGTCGTCAAAGCGGATCCATCGTCCCTTCCATCGCAGGTTGTACGCCGAGGTCACGATCCTGCCCTCGGCCAGGATCACGCCGGCGCCGAGAGGGGAGCACGAGCCCATCGCCACCGCCGACCTCAGCCCGCGCTCCTTGACCGCGACCACTGCCCCCGCGAGCGCTTCGAGGTGCGCCGCGCCGACGTCCGCGCCCGCATCCTGTCGGTTGCAAGCTAGTTCTTTGGCCGCCCAGCCTGACTCTGCACCCTTGCCGGCATTCATCGGAAGATGGCGGCATGGGAGCAGACACTGGAGCCGACAACCGCAGCGAGGGAGCGAAGCTGGCGCGGACGCTGGCGGTCCCGGGCGATCACCTGACGCTCAGGCTGGTGGCGGCTCCGCCGACCGGTCCGCAACGGTTCAGCGAACTGCCCCGGGCAGTGCCCGGCTCGAGCGCCGCCGGTACTGCCCCCTGTGCGACGAGGTGGTAGTGAGCCCGGCGGAGATGGAGGAGCTGGCGGATGCCTGAGCGGCTCCCTGGGGTCGAGCCCTGTCTCGGGGTCCCCTCGGCCGAATGGTTGGTCGACATCCTCGCGGAGATGGAGGTGGCACTGGGCACCAGGGCCTGCGTGGTGGGGGGATACCCCCGGGACCTGTTGATGGGCCGGGCGAGCTCCCCGGACGTCGACGTGGTGCTGGAGGGGGTCGAGGCCGAGCTGGGAGCGCGCTGGTTGCGCGACCGCTGGGGCAGGAGGGGCAAGGTGGTGGCGTTCGAGCGCTACGGCACCGCCCAGATCTCCTTCCCCGTCTCAGCGGCCGACCGTTTCACGGTGGAGTTCGTGCGCGCGCGCAGCGAGGCGTATTCCCCGGAGAGCCGCAAGCCCCAGGTCAGCCCCGGCACGATGGAGGAGGACGTGCAGCGCCGCGACTTCACCGTCAACACCCTGCTGCTGACCGCGAGCCGCGAGCTGCTGGACCCGACCGGACTCGGGCTGGCCGACATCCGCCAGCGCTTGCTGCGGACCCCGCTGGCGCCGCGGCTCACATTCGAAGAGGACCCGTTGCGGATGCTGAGGGCGGCCCGGTTCGCCTCCCAGCTCGACTTCGGGCTGGCGCCGGGAATGGAGCCGGCCATCAAGGAGGCGGCCTCACGGATCCGGATCGTCTCCCGGGAGCGGGTGCGGGAGGAGCTGGTGAAGATGCTCCTCGGGCAGCGGCCATCCCTGGGGCTGGAGCTGCTGCACCGGACTGGCCTGCTGGCGGAGATCGCCCCTGAGCTGGACCGGATGGGCGGGGTGGAACAGGCCGGCTACCACCTGGGGGACGTGCTCCAGCACACCGCGATGGCACTGGACCTCTCCACCCGTTCACGGCTGGTGCGGCTGGCGGTGCTCTTCCACGACGTGGGCAAGCCCCCGACCCGGCAGATGTCCCCAGCGGGCCCGACCTTCCACGGCCATGCCCAGGTGGGGGCCCGAGTGGCCCAGGAGGTGATGCATCGGCTGCGGTTCTCCTCCGCGGAGACCACCCAGGTGGCGCGGCTGGTGGAGCTGCACATGCGTCCCATCCAGTACCGCAGCGACTGGGCGGATTCGGCCGTTCGTCGGCTGTGGCGTGACGCCGGCGAGCTCACCTTCGAGCTGCTGGAGCTGGCCCGGGCCGACACCCGGGCGAGCTCCTATCCGGGCACCGCCGAGCTGGACGAGCTGGAGGCTCGGATCCGCGCTCTGGCGGTGGAGCATCCCCGCGGTCTGCGTCCACCGCTCGGGGGCAACCCGCTCAAGGAGCACTTCTCGCTCAGCGACGGCCCCTGGATCCGCCGGGCCCAGAACCAGCTGGTGGAGGCGATGCTGGAGGGCCGCCTGGTTCCGATCGAGGGCGAGGTGCTGGAGGCGGATGCGTTCTCGGTGCTCGAGCGCGACCGGAGCCGGTGGTGGCCGCGGCCCGGAGAGGCGGGATCACCCGAGGCGCCGGTCGCGGCGGGTGGGGGAGGTCACCAGCCCGGTTAGACTGACAGGGTTCGGATTCGCAAGTTCCCAAATTGGAAGTGGCCGTGCTCTCGCGCGTCAAGCGCCTTCGCAGCCTGATCCTGGAGCTGCCTCAGCAGCTGCGCCTGGCCTACTGCCTGGCCCGGGACCCGCGCACCCCGACCGCCTCCAAGGCAGCCTTGGGGGGGGCGCTGGCGGTGATCCTCAACCCGGCGCTGGACATCCCGGGCTGGATCCCGGTCGTCGGCCAGATGGACACCATCGCCCTCACCGTGCTGGCGGTGCGTACGTTCAACTCCCAGGTCCCCGAGGAGATCCGGGCCGACGTCGAGGCTCAGATCCGCCAGCGCACCAGCGTCTTCGATCAGGATCTGGCCCGGGGAGCGGCCGCCGCGGTGAGGATCACCACCCTCGGACGTGGCCTCACCAGGTTCCGGCCCGGAGGAGGAAGGCCGGCCCCGGCGCCGGAACCCCAGCCGTGGTACCGTTCCGCCAAGGCAGGCAGCGGGGAGCCGCCTGATCGCGAGCTGTCCGACCCCGGGGTGGGGCGGCACCCACCATCTCAGGAGTCATCGAGTTGAAGGTAATTCTCATCGACGATGTGGCCGGCACCGGCAAGGCTGGAGACGTCAAGGAGGTGGCTGACGGCTTCGCCCGCAACTACCTGCTCCCCAAGCGGCTGGCGCAGCCCGCCCAACCGCGGGCGGAGCAGCAGATCCGGGCCCAGAAGGAGCGCCAGCGCCACAAGCTGGAGGCTGAGGTGGTCGCCGCCCGCGCGTTCGCGGAGCAGTTGAGATCCACCACCGTGGAGATCCCGGCCCGGGCGGGTGAGACCGGAAAGCTCTATGGCGCCGTGGTCAACATCGATGTCGCCGAGGCGCTGGAGGCGAAGCTGGGAACCCCGGTCGATCGGCGCAAGATCGAGTTCGAGCCCGTCCACGAGGTCGGCGAGTACGAGGCTGTGGTCAAGGTCCACACCGAGGTCGAAGCCCGGGTGACGGTCCGGGTCGTCGCCGCGTGAGCGTCCGGCCGGAGCTCCGGCCGGCAGTCCAACTCCGGGTCCCGCCCCACAACCAGGATGCCGAGCGCTCGGTCCTGGGAGCGCTGCTGCTCGACAAGGACCAGATCGGGCAGGTGGTGGGGTCGCTGGAGCCGGATGACTTCTACCTCGACGCGCACGCCGACATCTTCCGCGCGATGCTCAGCCTCTTCTCCCAGGGCACGCCACTCGACACCCTGACCCTGGCGGACGAGCTGGAGCGCCAGCGCACCCTGGAGCGGGTGGGCGGGCTGCCGGCGCTGACCTCGCTGGCGGCGGCGGTCCCGACCGCGGCCAACGTCTCCTATTACGGGCGCATCGTCCACGACCACGCGGTCAAGCGCCGCCTGATCCAGGCGGGCGGGCACCTCGCCGAGCTCGGCTTCGACGAGTCCCTGGAGGCCCAGCAGGCGATCGAGGCGGCGGAGAAGGCGGTCTTCGCGGTCGCGGATCGGGGCCGGCCGAAGGGGGAGTTCGAGGCGATCAGCAAGCAGCTGGTCACCACCTGGGAGGCGCTGAGCCACGCCTTCCACCAGGGAGAGGTCAGGTCGGTGACCGGGGTCGCCAGCGGGTTCGGCGAGCTGGACGCGGTCACCTCCGGGTTTCAGCGCTCCGAGCTGGTGGTGATCGCCGCCCGCCCCGGGGTCGGCAAGACCTCTTTTGTGCTCAACGTCGCCCGCAACGCGGCCGTCCGCCGCCAGCACGGGGTCGCGCTCTTCAGTCTGGAGATGAGCCGTGACACCCTGGTCCAGCGCCTGCTCTGCAGCGAGGCGACGGTGGACGCGTACCGGCTGCGCACCGGCCAACTGGGCAACGACGCCTGGCCCCGGATCGCGGCCGCGATGGACACCCTGAGCCGGGCCGCCATCTACATCGACGACACCCCGGGGCTCACCGTGATGGAGATGCGGGCCAAGGCCCGGCGGCTGCGGGCCGCCCACCCGGTGGACCTGTTCATCGTCGACTACCTGCAGCTGATGCGCTCCCAGGGCCGGTCCGACTCCCGGGCCCAGGAGGTCTCGGAGATCTCGGCCGGGCTGAAGAGCCTGGCGCGGGAACTGGACGTCCCGGTCATCGCGGTCTCCCAGCTCAACCGCGAGTCGGAGCGGCGCCAGGACCGCCGGCCGCAGCTCAGCGACCTGCGCGACTCCGGGAGCATCGAGCAGGACTCCGACATCGTGATGTTCCTGTATCGCCCGGGGATGCACGAGGAGGGCAAGGATCCGGGGTTGACCGAGTTGGACATCGCCAAGAACCGCAACGGCCCGGTGCGGCGGCTCCAGCTCTTCTTCAACGCCGGCCAGACCGCGTTCCGCGACGTCGACCGCACCCACCAGGAGCCCGAGTAGGTGCAGCCGCGGTGGGTGTGATCGTGGTGGTGGGGGGCCAGTGGGGGGACGAGGGCAAGGGCAAGGTCGTCGACCTGCTGGCGGAGGAGGCGGGGATCGTGCTGCGCAGCCAGGGGGGTAACAACGCCGGCCACACCGTGGTGGTCGACGGCCGCACCTTCAAGTTCAACCTCATCCCCTCGGGGATCCTCCATCCCGCCACCGTCTGTGTGATCGGCAACGGGGTGGTCCTCGACCCCCGGGTGCTGCTGGAGGAGGTGGAGCAGCTGGAACGGGCCGGGGCCGACCTCAGCCGGCTGGTGATCAGCGACCGCGCTCACATGATCATGCCCTATCACCCGGTGCTCGACCGCCTCGAGGAGGCGGCCCGGGGCGACGACCGGCTGGGCACGACCTTCCGGGGGGTGGGCCCCGCCTACAGCGACAAGGTGCGGCGGATCGGGTTTCGGGTGGGGGACCTCCAGAAGCTGCGGTTTTTGGAGAAGAAGCTGGACTTCGTCCTGCCCCTGAAGAACGACATCCTGGTCAAGCTCTACTCCGCTCCCCCCTTCACCAAGGAGGCGATCCTTGCGGAGTACACCGGCTACGCGAGCCGCCTGGAGCGGTTCATTCGCGATCCCTTCCCGATCGTCCAGGAGGCGGTTCGCTCCGGCCGGCGGGTGATTTTGGAGGGCGCGCAGGGCACCATGCTGGACCTCGACCTCGGTACCTACCCCTACGTGACCAGCTCCTACCCCTCCTCGGGGGGTGCGCTGGCGGGGGCGGGGCTGGGCCCGCGTCACGTCTCGGCCACCCTGGGCATCTTCAAGGCCTACACCACCAGGGTCGGCTACGGACCCTTCCCGACCGAGCTGGAGGGCTCGATGGCCGAGTACCTCAGGGAGCGCGGGGTCGAGTACGGCACCACCACCGGCCGCCCGCGGCGGGTGGGCTGGTTCGACGCCGCGGTCGCCCGCTACGCGGTGGCGGTCAACGGCATCGACTCGATCGCGCTCACCAAGTTGGACGTGCTCGACGAGCTGGAGGTGATCCGGGTCTGCACCGGCTACCTCAGCAAGGGCCGCTACGAGGACCATCCCATGGCCAACATCTCCCACCTCAAGCACCTGGAGCCGCAATATGAGGAGCTGCCCGGCTGGCGGCGCAGCACCCGCGACGCGCGTCGGTTCGAGGACCTCCCGAAGGAGGCGGCAGCCTACGTGGAGCGGCTCTCCGAGCTGGCGGGGGCGCCGATAGACCTGATCTCGGTCGGCCCCGGCCGGGAGGAGACCATCCCAAGGAGGAGCACTTGGTGAGGCGGGCGCTCCCAAGACGGCTGGCGGGAGGCGGCCTGCTGACGTTGGCGCTGCTGGCGGTGGGGCTGCTGGCCCAGCCGGCAAGGGCGCAGAGCCCGGGATGGACCGGGCTGGCGGGCCCGTCCTTCCCCGCCTCCGAGCATGCGATCGTGTGGCAGCTGGCGGCCGACCCGAGCAAGCCCTCGGACATCCTGGCCGCGACCAGCCGGGGGGTGTACAGCTCGGCTGACGGAGGGGCCGTCTGGAGCCCCACGGCGATCACCGCCTTCACCTGGACGGTCGCCTTCGCCGATGGCGGCACGACCGCCTATGCCGCGACCGAGACCGAGGGCGTCTACCGCAGCACTGACTCCGGGGTGACCTGGAGCCGGGACGACCTGGGCCTCGGCAGTCGCGACGTGCGGGCGATCGCTGTCGCTCCCAACGCGGTCGTCCTGGGCACCAACTCCGGGGTCTACCTGGGGAGCTCGGGAGTGGGCTGGGAGCCCGTCGGTCTCCAGGGAACCACGATCAGCTCGGTGGCGGTCACGGCGGACAACCCGCTCGGCGTCCTCGCGGGATCGGACAGCTCGGTCGCCAGCTCCAACCTCTTCTCGAACCTGGCCGTGGGCAAGGCCACCGCCTGGCAGGCGGTCTCCGGCGGCGACCCCCAGGGCTCCCCGGTGTTCGCGATCGGAGCCGGGCCCCTGGCGGTCGGGGCGAGCCACCCCCCGATCCTGGTGGGAACCCTGCGGGGTCTCTTCCGCAGCGTGAACGGGGGCGGCCTGTGGCAGCAGGTCAACCTCGCCCAGGGGGCGCTCTGGAGCGTCAACGCGATCGCCTTCGACCCCGAGAATCCGGCCGTGGTCTACGTGGGCGGGGACAACGGCGGCAGCAGCGGAGGCGGGCTGCAGCGCAGCGTCAACGGGGGGAGTTCGTGGCAGGTCTGGCAGGCCGGCCTGCCCGCCGACGATGTGACCGGGCTCCAGGTGGAGCCCACCAACCCGGTGACGGTGCTGGCCGCCCTCTGGCATGGGGCTACCCGGGAGGCGGCGACGGCCAAGCTGGTCGACACCTCCGCCCCGGGTCCGGTTGCGCTCCAGGCGATCAGCCAGACCAGTCCGATTGCGATCAGCCCACCTCCGACCGCCCCCCCCACGGTGCGGCCCAACCCCGGCCGGCACCGCGGGAGGACGGGCCTCAGCCTTCCCGCCTGGACTCCACCCCTGATCGCGGCCGTCGTGGTGATCCTTTTGGTGGGTATGTTTATGGCTCTCAGGCGGCGTCGGATCCGGCTTGACGCGGAGGCTCCCCCATGATCGATGAATCCCTCAGCGGCACCCCCGAGGAGCGACTGGCCGCACTCGGGCTGGTGCTCCCGCCCACTCCCCGGCCGGTCGCGAGGTACCAGCCCCAGATGACGGCGGGCTCGGTGGTGGTCACCTCCGGGGTGCTGCCGATGCAGGATGGGCGGGTTTTGACCGGTAGGCTGGGCGACTCGATGACGGTGGAGGCTGGGGTGGCGGCCGCCCGCCAGGCCGCCCTGCTGGCGCTCTCCTCACTGGCGGCGGGCGCGGGGGGGCTCCAGAGGATCGCCTCGATCCTGAGCCTCACCGTGTACATCCGCTGCGCCCCTGACTTCGCCCGGCAGCCCGAGGTGGCGGACGGAGCTTCCGAGCTCCTGCTCCAGGTGCTCGGCGATGCCGGGCGCCACGCCCGGGTCGCGGTCGGGGTCGCCGAGCTTCCCCTGGAGGCCTGCCTGGAGCTGCAGCTCATGGGGGTGCGCCGGGCCTGAGCCCCCCCGCTGCTCTTGACAGGTGGGAACGTGCCGGTGTATCACACAGGCACCGCTGAGGGACGCAGCGGGTGTTGGTGCGGAGGGACCAGCGCCTAGGCGGCGATGCTTCCCGGCCGCACGTGAACGGCGCGCGAAGGAGGGAAGGCGATGCGCGGAGCCCTGGGGAGAGCTGTGGCCCTTTTGGCCACGGTCGCGGTGGCGGGAGGGATCAGCCTTGTTAGCTCGGGGGTGGCGCTGGGTAGCAGCCCCACCCAGCCGGCGGGGATAGCCCCCAAGCCGGTCAATGAGCTGGACTGCAACGGCTTCTCTCCCGTCTACAAGTCGGTAAAGCCGGATCTGGGCGGGCTCTGCACCGACCCGCTGACCCCGCCCGGCACCTGGTCGGCGCATGCGGGGCGGTTCTACGACAATGGCCACTACATCGGCCATGACGAGCCCTCGGTCAAGTTCATCTCGACTGCCCCGGGCAGCGCCGACAACATGACCTACTTCATGAAGCTCTCGACCGATCCGAACGCTGCTCCGACCGCGAATGCCGGGGCCAACACCACCGACTACGCCGAGCTCAGCCCGGCTCCGTGGTTCGGGCTCCCGATCTGCGACCCTCTCTCGTACCCGATCAATCCCTGCACCCCGCAGAGCGACAGCAATGGCGGGGCGATCAACGACCCGTCGGCGGCGGGCAGCGCCTTCATGGAGCTCCAGTTCTATCCTCCGGGGTTCCCGCCCTTCGTCGATGCCCCCAGCTGTGATCAAACGCACTGGTGCGTGGCGCTGACCATCGACAGCCTGGAGGCGACCTATGGGTTCGGCCTCATCAACAATAGCTGTGTCGAGCCCGTCAACTTCGCGTTCCTGCAGACGAACGGGGAACCGGCGGGTCCGCCCAGCCCCGGGCAGGCGGATGCTGCAACCTTCGCCCCGAACCAGAACACGCTAATGCTGGACCCCGGCGACCTTCTGAAGGTGACGATCCAGGACGTTCCCGTCCCGGCCTTCTCTGAAACCGTCAGCCATCACACCTTCACAGTTCCGGCGGGGCTCGCGCTGCAGACGACGGTCGACGACCTGACCACCGGCGTGAGCGGCACCATGATCGCCAGCGCCGCCAACGGCTTCATGGACACCCTGGGGATAATCCGCCATGGCCAGAGCGACAGCTACACCCTGGGCAATTGCAGCGGAGTTCCCTTCAACTTCACCGCGGAGTACAACAGTGCCCTCCAGCAGAACCAGGTGCCCTGGGCGGCCCTTGAGGGCGGTGTCCTGATGGAGGACGAGATCGGGCACTTCGAGGTGTGCAGCTCGGTGTCGAACCAGCTGCCCGCAGGCACGGTCCCCGGAGACGCCAAGGTGTACCAGAGCTGCTCCGGCGGCTCCGAGGGCACCGCGGCCCCCGAGCAGGGTTGCAGTTTCCAGACCGGGAATTGCCCCGGGGCTACAACCCAGGATGGGCTCGCCTGCCCGCCGGATCCGGCCACCGGACTTCCCAATTTCACCGAAGGGTTGTCCTGCGAGTACTCGGACGCGCTCTGCATGCCCAAGGGGCCGCGCCCGGTAAGCAACGACGGTGCGGTGACGTCGGTCAGCTGGCCGGTCGCCGGGTGCCAGGAGGACTACTTCCAGAATGGCGACCTCGACTTCGATGGGACGCCCTATCAGAACGACTGGCCCAACGGGTCGAGCACAACCCCCACCAGCTTCCAGTACTGGGGGCCGTTTGCCAACGGCTCCTCGACATATTCACAGGTGCAGTTCGAAACCGACGTCCTCGCCTCTGAGGGGTTCTGCAACGTGTCGACCGCGCTGGGCTGCACCGTCCCGCCGGTCGGCGCCAACTTCTACCCGTTCTGGACCCTGGGTAGCTCCAGTTCGGAACCGTCCTTGGCTCCAACCAGTTTCGCCTGCGCTTGGAACTTCGGGAACATGATCCCCGCGGTCACCAAGAACGCTGAGGGTGGCGATGGGGAGTACGGGCTCCCGGATCTCTCCCGGTACGCCGGCACCGCCATCAGCCCGCCGATGTCAAACCCACAGCTCAGCTCCAACTGCGGCTCGAGCAGCTAGGAGGAGGAGGCCCGGGCGGCGCGCCCGGGCCTCCGTGCCTGCAGCCAGTTCGCGCCGGACGCCAACTGGCGGGCAAGCTACCGTGCAAGGATGACCCCAGGCGCATCTCGGGGGATCCTTAGGTGGGCGAAGCCCGCTGGCATCGCGGCTGCGCTGCTGATGAGCGGGTGCGGGGCTCAGCCAGCTGGACTGGGCACCTCGATCGGGACCGGCTCGGCGCAGTACCATGGTCGGCCGACACCCCCTCCGGTGGCTTCTCCGCCGCCGGGCCGCACCGAGGCTGTCAGTGCGGGCCTTGGTGAAAACGGACGCACGATCAGGTTGCGCCAGGGAGAGACCCTGAGCCTGACGCTGCCAAGGGCGGGAGACCGGGAGCTCGACTCCTCCATGGTGAGGTCGTCAGATTCGGCGGTCCTGGCGCTCGAACCCTTGGCCGCGGGCCGTCCGGGCGGGATCCTGGTCATCGACTTCCGGGCACTGCGACCGGGCACGGCGGTCGTGACCGTCGGCGGACCGCTTTCCTTCCGGATGGTGGTGGAGGTGGTGGCCGGCTGAGCCCCGAGCCACGGCGGTCCCAGCGAAAGGGACTTCCAGGCCGCTCGCTGCGGTCGAGCTCCGGTAAACTCTCGAGCCCATGGCTATTCATACAAACGCCAGTTCGGTGCCCGCGATCGAGGTCGACGAGTTGCGGCGCACCTACCGGACCACGACCGGGACCATGCGCCGGCGGCGTCTGGAGGTGGAGGCGGTGCGCGGCATCTCGCTTTCCGTCGCTCAGGGGGAGCTCTTCGGCCTCCTCGGGCCCAACGGGGCCGGCAAGACCACCACCATACGGGTGCTGTGCACCCTGCTGCTGCCCACCTCCGGGGTGGTGCGGGTGCTGGGCCACGACGTGGTGCAGGACGCCCGCCAGGTGCGGCGGCGGATCGGGTACGTGTTCGGCGGGGACCGGGGGCTGTACGACCGCCTGTCCGCACTCGACAACCTGCGTTACTTCGCCGAGCTCTATGCCCTGGATCCCCGCCACCTGCGGCACCGCATCGACGAGGTGCTGGAGCTGGTGGGCCTGCGCGGCCGGGAGCGGGAGCGGGTGGAGGGGTTCTCCCGGGGGATGCGCCAGCGGCTGCACCTGGCCCGCGGGCTGCTCCACGATCCGCCGGTGCTCTTCTTCGACGAGCCCACGATCGGGGTGGACCCGGTGGGCGCGCGGGAGGTGCGCCAGCTCATCGGAGACCTCGCCCGGGCCGGCAAGACGGTGCTGCTCACCACCCATTACATGTTCGAGGCCGACAGCCTCTGCGACCGGATCGCGGTCATCTCCAAGGGGAGGATCGTGGCGGAGGGGACCCCCAGGGACCTCAAGTCGGCGGCGTCCGACCGCACCGTGGTCGAGGTCGAGGCGTATGGGGTGGACGACGGCGTCCTGACCAGGATGCGGGAACTGGCTGGGGTGGAGTCGGTCGCCATGGAGGTCAGGGATCAGGCGCAGCTGCTGCTGGTCCAGGCCCGGCAGGCGGACCAGCTGACCGCCCGGCTGCTGCACCTGCTGGAGGGGATCAGGGTGGAGCGCATCGCCGCCCGGGAGCCGACCCTGGAAGACGCCTACGTGGCGCTGGTGACCCAACCGTGAGCAGTCTCGCTCGGTCGGACCGTCCCATCTTCCGCGGCGGTCCCCAGGCTTTCAGCTGGCCCAGAACCCTGCTGACCGGCTGGTTCTACCAGCTCAAGATGCAGGCGCAGTCAGGGTTCATGGTGATGACCGCCCTCATCCAACCGCTCATCTTCGCCAGCATCGCGATGGCCGACCAGCAGGCCGGCAATCGCACCCTGCCGCTCCTCTATTACGCGCTGGGCGCCGGCATCATGGGGATCTGGTCCACCGTGGTCTTCGGCTGTGGCGGCGTGATCTCCTGGCAGCGGCACCAGGGGATGCTGGAGCCGCTGGTGATGGCACCCGCGCCCTTCGTCCTCATCCTGATGGGGATCACCCTGGGCACCGCCACCGTCGGGCTCTACTCCATGGGGGCGACTTTGCTCTGGGGCTGGCTCGTGTTCGGCGCCCACCTCCACTTCGCGAGCGTCGGGCTCTTCGTCCTGGCGGCCGTAGTTACCGTCATCAGCCTGGGCCTGCTGGGGCTGGTGATGGGCTCAAGCTTTGTTCTGTACCGCAACTCCAACGCCATCTCCAACATGCTGGAGTACCCGGTCTGGCTCATCACCGGGCTGCTGGTGCCGCTCTCCCTGCTGCCCGGGTGGACCCATCCGCTGGCCTACGTGCTGGCGCCCACCTGGGGGGTGGAGGCGCTGCGGACGGCGGCGCTCGGCGGCAACGCCGGCGCGCCGATCGCCCTCTGCGCCCTGGCGTCGGTGGGGTATCTGGCGCTGGGGGTGTGGCTGGTCCACGTGGTCGAGACCCGGGCCCGCCGCCACGCGACTCTGAACTTCCAGTGAGCGTGGCCGTCGCCGGCCCCACCTACCGGCGCCACTTCTGGCGTGTCTTCTTCATTGGTGGCCTGATCTCCTACCGGGCGCTCTTCTACTGGATCTCGCCCTGGCAGTACATCCCCACCATGCTGGCGGCACCCCTCTTCCAGATCCTCTTCTTCGTGTACCTGGGAAGGGCCGCCGGGGTCGGCTCGACCAGCTTCTTCGTGGTCGGCAACTCGATCCAGATCTGCAGCATGGCCGGGCTCTACGGGATGACGATGGCGATCGCCAACGAGCGCTTCTTCCAGACCCTGAGTCCCATCCTGGCAACCCCCAGCAACCGCCTGGCGCTGTTTCTGGGCCGGGGCCTGCCGGTTTTGATCAGCGCCCTGCAGACCTGCGGCTTCGGATTTCTGGTTTCGGCCTTGCTGTTGGGCTTTCGCCCCGCCCCGGCGGAGATCCCCGGCCTCGCCCTGGCGGTCCTGGTGACCGCCGGCTCCTGCACCGGCTTTGGGATGGCGCTGGGCTCGGTGGGCCTGCGGGTTCGCGATGTCTTCCTGATCTCCAACATCGCCTACTTCCTGATGCTGCTGGTGTGCGGGGTCGAGGTCCCCCTGAGCCGCCTCCCCCTGTTCCTGAGAGTGCTGGGCCAGGTCCTCCCCCTCACCCACGGGATCGCAGCGGGCCGGATGCTGGCCCTGGGGGCATCCTTCTCCCGGGCTGTTCCGGACATCCTGCTGGAGCTGGTGGTGGGCTGCGCCTGGGCCGCGGCCGCATATCTCCTGTTCGCCAACTTCGAGCGAGCGGGCCGTCGCAGCGGGGCGTTCGACCGCCTCTGAGAGGCGTCGGAGCAATCGCTTCCAGCGGCACCCGGCACCGGTCAGCCTTCGGGCCAGGTCCGAGGAGCTGGCGGTTTGGCCGCAGCCAGTCCAGTACCGCGGGGGACGGGGAGCGACCGATCCGAGATCGGTCGCGAGCCCGAATCAGGTGCGGCTGGTGGCCCCGTGGTGCTGGTGGTGGCGGTAGACCTTGAAGAGGGAGAAGAGGACCCAGATTATGGCCAGCCCGAGAATCAGGTGGAAGATCACCGAGAGCGCGGGCAACACCAGAAAGAAGGCCACGAACAGGACGACCAAGGCCAGCAGGACGGCGGCGAGCGGGTGTCGGAGCAAATGCCTCATACGCTGATGGTACGTTGGTGGGGAGGTGATGGTTACAGGCGGTTTTCGCGGGAGATCGAATTGGGCATCTGGCGGGGATCCCGTTGAGCCAGGTCGCCCCTGGGGCCGGTGAGCGGCTGGACCTTCGGGGGATCGCCTGCCCGCTCACCTTCGTCAAGACCAAGATCGCCCTGGAGCGTCTGCCTCCTGGAACCCGGCTGGAGGTTCTGCTCGACCTCGGCGAGCCCAGCGAGTCGGTGCCCAGGAACTGCCAAGAGGTCGGGGACCAGGTTCTGGAGGTGACCCCGTGGGAGCCCGGGGTCGTCCGCATGGTGGTCGTGCGGCCCACCTGACCAAAACCGGGCTCAGCTGGGATCGGAAGACCAGGGAGTCGCGTGGGCGCGCCTCAGCCACACGGTGAAGCAGGCCCCCCGCCCGGGCTCCGACTCCACCGTCACCCGGCCTCCCATGCGCTCCGCCAGCGCCTGCACGATCGCCAGCCCCAGGCCACTGCCACCCTCCTGTCGGGAGCGGGAGCCGCCGGATCGGTAGAACCGTTCGAAGACGTGGGGGAGGTCCTCCGGGGAGATCCCCGGCCCTCGGTCGGAGACCTGGAAGCCCGCCTCCTGCGCGCCGGAGACCGTGGTCCAGCTGATCTCCCGACCTTCCCCGTGGCGTTCCGCGTTGGCCTGGAGGTTCTGGCAGATCGTGAAGAGAGCGTCGGGGTCCGCTCGCACCACCAGTCCGGGCTCGAGCCTCCTCGCGACCTCGACACGGCGGCTGTCCAGGAACTCCTCGAGAAAGTCGGCGAGCTCCAGGCGACCCAGCTGCAGCTCCCGCCCCGCGTCGGCGCGCGCCAGCGTGAGCAGGTCGGTCACCAGCCGGCGCATCCGCTCAGCCTCCTGGGACATGGTCGCCAGTGCCCGCTCGGTCACCTGCGGATCCGTGATGGCTCCCCGCTGCAGTACCTCCAGGTAGCCCTTGATCGAGGTGAGCGGCGTCCGCAGCTCGTGCGAGGCATCGGCGATGAACTGGCGCATCTGGCGCTCCGCCTCCTCCCGCACCCTCACGGTGTGCTCGATGCGTTCCGCCATGGTGTCGAAGACCTGGGCCAGCACCCCCACCTCGTCCGCCTTGGGGGCGAGGCCGGACCGCCGGGAGAGCTCCCCTCGGCCCAGCGCCGAAGCCGCGTCCGTGAGGCGTTTCAGCGGTCTAAGCGAGCGGCTGGTGATCCAGAGCCCGCTTCCCAGCGCCAGCAGCAGCACCGCCAGGCTGCCCAGCTCGATCACCAGGGCGGCGGTGGAGAGCTCTCCCAGCAGGGGGGCGGCCGACTCTGCGACCTCCACCGCTCCGAGGTCCCGTCCGCCCCGGGTCAGGACTGGGAACACCATCACCAGGTAGGTGCTGCCCCCGGAGGAAACGAGGTCGGGACCGATCCTAGTGTCGAAGTCGGCCGCCGCCTGCAGGCTGGATGGGCCGATCAGCGGGCGGCTCCGGCCCCGCACCACCGGAGGGCTGGGAGCGCTGCCGGGCGACGCTGAGGCCAGAACGCGCAGGTCGGGGCCAACCGCGAGGGCGGCCAGCCGGGCCACCGCGAGCTGGTCCACCAAGGCGTGGGCCAGCGCCGAGGGTGAGAGCCTTGGCCGGTTGGCCGCTGCCCGGACCCGCTCGAGGCGCAACAGCCCCGCTCGGGCGTCCTCGTAGGTGGAGGTGAGCGACTGCGCCCGGCTGGAGATCACGGCCTGACGGAGCAGGGAGTACTCCACCGTCCCCGCCGCGGCCAGCAGCACCGCCAGCAGCAGCAGGAAGCTGAGGGTGAGCCGCCAGCGCAGGCTGTGGTACCAGGCGATCCTCGGCTCAGTCGACGACAAGTCGGTAGCCGACCCCGCGCACCGTCTGGATCAGGCGGCGGTCGGGGTCCTCCAGCTTGCGGCGGAGGTACCGCACGTACACCTCGAGGTTGTTGTCGTCGCCGTAGAAGGAGACCCCCCAGACCGCGTTCAGCAGGCGGTCTCGCTCCAGCACCTGGCCGCGATTCTCCGCCAGGTACCAGAGCAGGTCGAACTCGCGCGGGGAGAGCTCCACCGGCCGGCCGTGGTAGCTGGTCCGACGCTCGGCCCGATCGAGCTCGAGCGGCCCTGCCCGCAGGACGGTCGCCTGCTCCGGCTGCCGCCGCCGGAGCACGGAGCGGACCCGGGCCAGCAGCTCGCCGAAGTCGAACGGCTTGACCAGGTAGTCGTCGGCCCCCAGCTCCAGCCCCGCGATGCGGTCCTTGGTCTCGTCCTTGGCGGACAGGATGATGAGGCTGCGGGAGCGCTCGCCGGCCAGCTCCTTGGTGAGCTGGAAGCCGTCGAGCCGCGGCATCATGATGTCCAGGATCACGAGATCGGGGCGGAAGCGGTCGACCAGGGTGAGGGCGGCTCTGCCGTCGGGTGCGGTGCGGACGTCGAAACCCTCCCGGCTCAGGCCGAGCTCGATGAAGTCGGTGATCGCGGGCTCATCGTCGACCACCAGCACCCGGGTGGGGCGGCCCGCGACCTTATCCTCTGGCAAAGCAGACGGGATTATAGGAGCGGACCACCCCCTGATCTCATCACATTCGGGGCCGGCGGTTGCTGAGAGAGCCCTTAGACTCAAGCACCGATGCTGACTGAGGGCACCCCCGGCCGGCTCGTCCGAGCCCGCGGCCAACTGGACGGGCAGCCGCTCTCGTGGTTGGAGCGCGCGGGCCGGGAGCCGGCGGTGCTGTTGGTCCACGGCTGGGGTTCCAGTGCCGCCGCCTTCTCAGGGCTGCTGCGGCTGAGCCGCAGCCCCCGGCGGCTGGTGGCGGTGGATCTTCCCGGCTTCG
>JAJYWT010000067.1 GCA_021791345.1 bacterium | reverse complement strand
CACACCAGGCCCTGTCTGTGGTGGCCGCGGCGGCGTAGGGTCGACCAGCTGAAGACCGGCCTGCGCGGCGAGGTGGAGGTGGTCGACTGGTTCGAGGACGGAGTTGCACTTCTGCTCCGGCAGGTGCTGGACGGCCGACACCACCTCTGGCGGCTGGATCTGGATCCCGTGCAGCTGACCCGGATCGACGGCCCCCGAGGCACGGTCGAGGCCGGGGTGCGCCCCGACGGCGCGGTATGGGCGCTATGCCAGAGCGCGGCCCGGGCCGCCCGTCTGCTCGAGCTTCCCGCCGGTGACGAGGTGCTGCGCGTTCCCGGCCGCCGCCCCCCGAGGGCCACCCCGCTGCGCAGCTGGCGCTTCCCGACCGAGGGCGGCCGGATCATCCACGGCCTGCTGGCCGTCCCCCGGGGTTCCGCCCCGCACCCCACGGTGATCTGGGTGCATGGAGGCCCCCACTGGCATCTGGACGACTCCTACTCGCCGGCGATGGCGGCGCTGGTCGACCGGGGCCTGTTGGTCGCAGCGCCCAACTACCGCGGCAGCACCGGATACGGGAGGGAGCATCTCGACCTCCTCAATGGCAACCCCGGCTTTCCCGAGGTGGCCGACGTAGCGCATGGGGTGGCCGATCTGGTGACCAGAGGTCTGGCCGATCCCGCCCGGGTCGTGTTGATGGGCGCATCCTGGGGCGGCTACATCACCCTGCTCGGCCTGGGCCTGCATCCCGAGCTCTTCGCGGCGGGGATTGCGCGGGTGCCGGTGGCCGACTACGAGCTCGCCTTCTTCGAGGAGTCAGAGCCCCTCCAGGCGATGGATCGAGCGCTGTTCGGAGGTGACCCCAAGCAGGTCCCCGAGCTCTTCAGGGAGCGCTCTCCTCTGACCTACGCCGACCGGGTGCGGGCCCCCCTGCTGATCCAGGCCGGCGAGAACGACAGCCGCTGTCCCTACCACCAGGTGGAGGTGTATGTCGAGCGGCTCCGGGAGCTGGGCAAACCCGTCACCTTCCACCACTACCCCGCCGGGCACAGCGCCATGGTGGTCGACCAGGATGTCGCCCTCACCGCCCAGGCGCTCGACTTCCTGAAGCGCGTGCTGCCCGGCTGATCCCGCCCTCGGCGCTACCCGGCATCGAGGAAGCGCGCAGACTGAGCCACCTCCTTGATGCGCCAGACGGCGTCGTGGACATCGACGAACCTGGTCGTGGGGGCGGCCAGACCGAGGCGGAGCCGGTCCGGCGCTCGGAAGTCAGCCACCACCGACCCCTCCTCGATCAGGGCCCTGCAGATGCGCTCCGCCTGGGGATGCCCGAGCGATACCTGGGACCCGCGACGGTCAGGCGCCGGTGGGCTCATCAGTCGGAAACCCAGAGGAGCGAGCCAGGCCCGATAGCGGTCGATGAGGAGCTCGCTGAGCCTGACGCTCTTGGCCCGGATCTCGTTGATTCCGATCTCCGCCAGCAGCCTGGCTCCCTCCTCCACCATCGCGATCCCCACCACCTGTGGAGACCCGCTCTGGAACCGGCCGATGCCAGGGACCGGATTGTACCCCTGGCCCATGGCGAATTGGTCCTGCTGCCCGAACCAGCCCCAGATCGGTTGGCGCAGACTGAGCTGCAGCTCCCGGCGCACATAGAGCAGGGCTGGGGAGCCGGGCCCGCCGTTCAGGTACTTGTACGTGCAGCCTGCGGCCAGGTCGGTGCCTGACCGATCCAGCTCGACCGGCACCGCTCCCACCGAGTGGCAGAGGTCCCAGAGCACGAGCGCCCCCGCCTCATGGGCCAACCGGTTGATACCTTCCATGTCCGCCATCGCCCCCGAGCGGTAGTCGACATGGGACAGGCTCACCAGCGCGGTGGTGGGGCCAAGGTGCGGCGCCAGCGCCTCCGGGGTGGGCCCGTCGACCTCGGAGAAGGCGACGAGCCGCAGGGTCATCCCCCGCGCCCGGGCGAGCCCCTCCAGCAGGTACCGATCGGTCGGGAAGTTGCCGCGATCGGAGACGATCACGGAGCGCTCGGGGCGGGCGTCCAGCGCCGCGGTGGCGAGCTTGTAGAGATTGACGGTGGTGGCATCGCTGACCACGGTCTGGCCCGCGGCCGCCCCCAGCAGCGCCTCCCCGACCAGGTCCCCAACCCGGGTCGGCAGGTCGATCCAGGCGTCCCATGCCCGCACCAGCTTGCCGGCCCACTCCTCGTGGAGCAGGCGCTCAACGCGTTCAACCGTACTTCGGGGGGGCATGCCCAGCGAGTTGCCATCGAGGTAGATGGGCCGATCCCCAGTTCTGAGGAAGCGATCACGGGCCCAGGCGATGGGGTCCTCCTGATCCAGCCGCACCGCCTCCGCGCGCGAACCCGCCTCAGCCACCGCGCAGCTGCCCGCGGGCTCTCGACTCGGTCACCGGTCCACGCGCTCCAGGGTGGCGGCGACGTGAGCGACCGGGACGCCGCCTCCGACTGCGATGTCGACCCGGTCGTGGAGGTGGCCCTGACGCCAGATGAGGCTGCGTCTGGTCTTGGAGAGCGGTCGCGCCCGCGGAGCCACCCCCAGATGGACCAGCTCCAGCTCAAGCGCATGGTCCCGCAACCGGCCGCGGTGCACCTCGGTGTATCCCGCCGGGATCGCCACCACCAGCTCGGCCTCACCGTCTTCGAACAGGCGCAGGAACCCGAGCTCGGAGTGACTGAGGGCACCGGAAGGCACCTCGACGGTGCGCTGGATGAGGCGGATCAGAGCCCGCTCCGGGATCTGCTCAAGGGTGAGGTCCTCGCGGTACTCGAACCGGCTGCCGGGATCCCACAGCCCGACTCCTCGCCCCGACCAGTGGCCGACCAGGAAGGAAAACGGGCGCACGATCTCCTCGATTGAGGCAGCGGTCATGGAGATGACCTTAGGGACAGCATCCGGCAGCGTCAAGCGGGCTATCACCGCTGGCGACGGATCTGCCAGTTCCCGCGGCGCCCCGGGGAGCGGCCAGGATCGAGATTGCGGGCCAGAGCCAGCACTGGCCCGAGCTACCCTGGGGAGGATGGAGATCAAGCTGCCCTCACGATCCGACCTGCTCTGGCTGCTGGCCTCGGGTCTGCCCCCGGCGGGGCCGTTCCCAATCTCCTCCACCGAGCCCGACCGTGGTCTGTTCGGACCGGGCACCGTGACCTGGCGGGTGATGCGGGAGCCGATGTTGCTGCTGGGAGCCTCGCGGGCCCTGCTCATGCAGGTGGCCCATCCGCTGGTGGCGCAGGGCGCACTGGACCACAGCGACTTCACCGCCGACCCGGTGGGGCGTTTCCAGCGCACCGTCGCCTGGGTTACCAGCGTGGTGTTCGGCACCGAGGAGGAGGCGCTGGCGGCTACCAGGACGGTCAACCGCATGCACCGAAAGGTGGAGGGAACCCTGCCGGCGGACCATGCGACCGCCAGCTGGTCCGCCGGGGCCACCTACCGAGCCCGCGACCCCGACCTCCTGCTGTGGGTGCATGCCACCCTGGTCGACTCGATGCTGGACACCCACGACAAGCTCATCGGGGGGCTCAGCCAGCGCCAGCGCGACCGCTTCGTGCGAGAGTGGGACGCCGTGCTCAAGATCATGGGGATGGCGTCGGGCACCGGCTGGTCCGGGGTGGCCGAGATGCGGGGATGGATAGATTCCCAGATCGCCTCCGGCGTTGCCCTGCCGGGGGCCGGCTCACG
>JAJYWT010000150.1 GCA_021791345.1 bacterium | reverse complement strand
GCGATGGCAGCTTGCTCCAGCGCCTGTGGTGGGCCTACATCCTGGCCCGAGGCCGAGATTCCGCCGACGAAGGCGGCGAACGCCAGGATCCCGACAGCGCTCTGGGTGAGAAGCAGGACGGCACCGATCGTAGGAGCCAGGGCGGCGATCTTGAGCGCCGTCCGACGGCCGAGGACGCCGGCCGTGCGGCCGAAGGCCAGGGTGGCCACCGCTCCCCCCGCCATCCCGCATGTGAGGACCGCGCCGACCTCGACTGCGCTCAAGCCGACCGTGGCGAGGTAGAGGGGTAGGGTGACGACCATCACTCCAACGCCCAGCATGCGAATGGCCCGGCTACCCAGTAGCAGCCAGGCGTCCAGTCCAACGCGGGGAGGCGCCCCGGCCGGAGGAAGCGCCGATGAGCGGCTCACAGTTCCGGCCTGGGGAGCTTCTGGGCGGGGGCCAGAAGGAGCTGTGATCTTGGCTCACGTCCCTGAGTTCCGCGCGAGTAGCCACACTGTGGCTGGAGCCCGGTCTGAGCGGACAGCCGGCCCTCCCTGGTCGATGCCCAGGTTCGGCTCCTCACGCCTGAGAGCGAGAAGAAGTGCCGCAAGGCGCTCATCATCGGCCGTCGCGGTGCTCGCGATGGAGCGGAGACCCGACGGCATCCGACCTCGGCCTGCGGCACCTGCCCCGCGGCGGGTCGGTCTCGGGCCCCTCTCGGGTCAGGGCCACAACCTCGGTTATCCGCTGAGACATCCGTGCACCCTCGGGGCGGATGTAAATGGCGGCACTGGCCCGTGTTCGCGCAAAGCCAGTTGACCGGACCCCCTCCCGGGTCTGGCTGACCGACATCACTGAACACAAGACCCGGGAGGGCACCCTGTACTGCTGTGCCGTCCTGGACCTCCACTCGCGCCGGGTGGTGGGCTGGGCGATCGACAGACGCAACGAGGCGGCCATGGTCAACGATGCCCTGAGTATGGCCGCCAAGTCACGCACCACCTCGCCCGAAACCATCCTGCACAGCGACCACGGCTCCCAGTTCGTCTCCTGGGCGTTCACGCAGAACCTTAGGCACCACTCCATCCTGGCCTCGATGGGAACCGTTGGTTAATGCTTCGACAATGCTCCCATGGAGTCCTTCTGGGGCTCTATGCAGATAGAGCTGGTCAACCGCCAAGCCTGGATGACCCACGTACAGCTGTCCACCGCCATCGCCGACTACATCGTCAACTTCTACAACCCGCGGCGCCGTCACAGCTCCCTCGACTACCTCACGCCCGAGGAATTCGAGGAGTTACCATCGTCCGACAAGCTGGGCACGACTCTCATTGCTGTGGACCACTGACCGGGGTACATGTCAGGGCTGCCCTCAAGTGTCCTTTGCGAAGGCGGTGCTCTCACGGCTCAGCTGAGCGGGGCTCCGATGTGCTACAAATAGCACCATGGTGACCGTGGGCGTGCGCGAGCTGCGGCAGCGAGCCAGTGAACTCCTCCGCCAGGTGGAGGCGGGCGAGACGGTCGAAGTCACCGATCGTGGACGCCCCGTGGCCCTTCTAACCCCACTTCCCCGCGGGGGAGCCATCGCCCAGCTCAGGTCTCGGGGGGAAGTCATTCGTGCCCGGGGCCGACTCGCCGACCTGCCCGAGCCGCTTCCCCTCGAGCCGGGCCGCGAGGCTCCTTCGGCCATCCTCACCCAGCTGCGACGTGATGAGCGCTGAGCGTGCCACCTACCTCGACTCCTCAGCCATCGTGAAGCTGGCAGTGAAGGAGCCCGAATCATCGGCGCTCCAGCGGGATCTCCGGCGGCGGCCGACCCTGGTCAGCAGCGCTCTGTCCCGCACGGAGGTCCTCCGGGCTCTGCTTCCACTGGGCACCGTGGCGGTGGAGCGCGGTGAGGACGTCCTGGCCCGCATCGACCTGATCAGGATCAGCGACCGCATTCTCCGCGACGCCGGCCGGTTGCAGCCCCCCGCGCTGCGCTCGTTGGATGCCATTCACGTGGCGACTGCCCGGTTGCTGCGAGCGGACCTAGACCGCCTCGTAACCTACGACGAGCGCATGTCGGCGGCCGCAACTGCATCCGGACTGCTAGTCAGCGCCCCATCCTGAGGAGAGATCGGGGAGGGCCCGACAAGCCACCCTGCCCACCTCAAGGGTCATTCCGCACCACAGGGTCAGCCCAGTGTTCGGGGATGATGCTGGACCCTGGGCCTCCTACGGCCTCACAGTGGTGGTGGCTCATCTGTTCGCCGACCTGACCACCGATGCCACGGCGCTGTCAGCGGACTTGGTTGGCCAACGGTCGGGGGTGGAGCTCCAGCCCCAGGGTTTCGCATGAGCGCCTTTGTTTCGGCTGAATCCCGGCGTGCACCCGTGAATCAAATTCGAAAATGCTTGTTCATGAGGCGCTGGACCGGAGACGGGGCTCGAACCCGCGAGATCCAGCTTGGAAGGTTGCCGCTCGACATGGCGTACCATAAAGGCTACGCCATCTCGCAGAGCAACCCAATGGAGACGTAATGACCGCCACTCCCAGCACCTTCTGGGACGACCTTGCCCAGGACCTTCAGGACCCTGAGTTCCTCCGCGATTACGTCCGCGCGTCGATCCGCATCGCCGCCATCGATCAGCTCGTCAGTGCCCTGGACAAGGCGAGGGAGGCCGCCCACCTCTCCAAGGCGGAACTTGCCCGGGCGATCAGCGCTGAGCCGGCGGTCGTGCGGCGCCTCTTCTCCGCGGGCCACGTCAACCCGACCCTTGGCACTTTGGCCGAGGTGGCCGCCGCCCTCGGGATGCGGGTCACCCTGGAACCGCTTCCCCCCGAGGAGCGCAAGCAGGTGACCCAGCCCCTCCTGGAGGGCCGGTCGGCAGACCCTAAAGCCCTCGCCATGCACGTCACCGCCATGCGCCAGCGGCGCGAGAAGGTCCTCGCTTCCTGACCGGTCAGCAGATGGACCGCGGGTTGCGGCCGGGGTACTCGTCCCCCAGGGCGCGAACCCCGGCGTAGTCCGCCGCGCTCAGCTCGGTCCGGAAGGGCTTGTCGAGGCCGGCGATCACCACCAGCAGCGGCTTGTCCACCTCAGCGTTCTTCGCCTCGTAGTCGAGGCGGCAGTACAGGCGCTAGTGGTGGCGCTTCGGGCCGTCTACTCGGACTTCGAACCAGCCCGTCATGTCGCCCTTCATCGCCTCCCAGTAGCCGCCTCCGGCGTACCGCTTCGGAGGTGCCTCGGCCACGGCCACCAGCACCGCACGCATGGTGGCGCGAACCTTCGTCGGGCAGCCGTTCAGGAAGTCCCGCCCGGGTGCCGTCTCGTCCGCATCGTCATCCCGGTGCCGCCGGAAGTAGACGACGTCGTGGGCGTCGTCCGACGATGGTCCGGTCTTGACCTTGGGGGCCGGACGACGCGGCGGCGTCTGCCGCTGGCGGGACCGCTTGTCCGGGCTCATGGCTGGCGATGGTAGAGCCGACGCCGCGACCTGGCTCGGGACGGTTCAGTCGGCGAGTCCATCAGCCCCCCCTCGCCTACCGATCCGCGGTCAGCATCTTCATGACCGCCTCGTAGCCGTCAGCGGCGTTGAGGTGGGCGTAGAGCTGCTCGATCATCCGTAGCCCGCTGTGCCCGAGCAGCTGGGCGAGCTGGACGGGGTTCATGCCCCGGCGGAGCGCCTCGGTCGCGAAGGAGTGCCGGAAGAGGTGCGGGTGGACCCGG
>JAJYWT010000173.1 GCA_021791345.1 bacterium | reverse complement strand
GGCACCTTCCCCGCGACCTACGACGCCATCAGCTGCTCGCCCTCAGGGTCCCTGTGCGCCGCCTACCCAGGCGCGCTCACTGTCTGGGCGCAGCTGTGCCCCCAGATGGGAATGGGACAGCCCGCGCCACCAACTTCCCTCACCCCCTTGCCACTGTTCGTGTACCGCTCCGGCGAGGGGTGGTCTGAGGTCGCCAACCTGCGAGCTGGCGGGGTGTTCCCCACTGCCATGGTCACCCAAGCCGGAGACCTGCTGGTGGGCGGCTCCCTGGGCGGCACCGGGCTGATCGAACTCAGCTCGGATGGGGGGCGGAGCTTCCGGGTGGTGGCCTCGTCCCCTGAGCCCTTGGCCGCCATCGCTGGCGCGGGCCCAAGGGGAGTCGCGGTCGGAGGCGCTCCAGGGTGCACCACGGGCGCCGGACCCGGCACCTCTCCCCAGGAGGTGCTGGAGACCTTCGACGGTGGGACGAGTTGGAAAGCGGAACACATCACCGGCCACGGCGGCCTTCCACTCACGGCGGTGGGAATCTCCGACTCCGGCCGAACCACCGTCGGAGCTGGGCTGGACCCGGTCTGTGCGCCGCTATCGATCACGGCCTGCTCACCATCGCTCCTGAACCTGCTCCCATCCGGGGAGCTCACCGACTCCAGCCATCTGGCGCTACACCCCTGCGCCTTCGCCACCGGTCCGGGCAGCAACCTGCTGGCCGTGTCGTCACAAGGGCTGCTGGTCTCCTCGTCAGATGGCGGGGACAACTGGCAGCTGCAGGGCCAGGTGACCCCTCCCCAGCTGAGCGCGGTGCAATTCTTCGAGGGCCACACCCGCACCGGCGTGGCTCAACTGCAGGTGGGCGGCACCGATGTGAGCCTGCAGACCACCGACGGCGGCAGGGCCTGGGGGCCTGGGCCAACCTTGCCGGCCACGGCCACCTCCGCCCTCTCCTGGGGCTCACTGAAGGTCGGGTACGCCGCCACCAGCTCAGGCACTTTGCTCAAGACGACAGACCGGGGCCGGGCCTGGCGGCGGCTCGTCTGGCCAGGACAGGGACTGCAGGTGGCCGCTCTCGACTTTCAGAGTGCTGCCCGCGGCTGGGCGGAAGTGGACCTCGGCTCGGGCACCGACACCGTGGAGGTGCTTCAGACAGGTGACGGCGGCCGCCAGTGGACCCCGCTGCGGCTTGCTGATCTCGCGCCGCCCTCCAGTCCCGCCGACTTCGCTGCGACCGTGATTGGGGGACAGACCGTGGTTGTGACTCTCTACGGGTGGGGCTGGAGAAGCTGGACGGGGAACGCTGCCCCCCGATCCGTGGCCGTCAAGGGTCCCCTCCTTCCCCAGGCGGTGACCGTGAACCCCCGGGGATCGATCTGGGCACTGGGGATCAAGGGCTGGTGGTACAGCCCGGCGCCTACGATGTGGGTCGGGGAACTGGACGGGGCGGCCCCAGCGTCGCTCGGCCTGCCCGCGAGCACCGCCCCGTCGGCAATCGGCTTCACCAGCGCGGACGATGGCTGGCTGCTGAGCTCAGGAACGGTGTTCCGAACCCTGGACGGAGGGACCAGGTGGTCCGAGGTTCCACTGCGGTTCTCGACCGTGGACGGCATTTCACTCCCCTGATCGCGCTGCCGGCCGGGGGCCGGGGCACTTACGGGCATGCCTTAGTCGCTAGGGACGACGCGCCCCGGCCGGATTGCCGGCACCCCAGGGGCACGGTGGTCGGCTCCAACGTCGTCAAGCCCGGCGCAGCTCTCCCGGGAGGTCCGCATCGCCACGATAGCCCCCGGCCCGTGAACACCCAAGCCCTGAGACGCCCCAACCGGGGGAAGCTGGAGCCTAGCCACCAGTTCGGCAGCCGGTTGGCCGGACCGCGGCGTCAGCGGCCGACTTCGCGAAACCGCATCTCCGCCATCGCGCCTCCGAACCCCAGGACCACGACCGCGACCATCACCCAAAGTCCGCCCCAGTCCACGCCCGTGGTCAGCGGCGTGCCGTACAGGTGGAAGAGGGACAGGTCCAGGGCCCAGTTGGGCCACCGCAGGAGAGGCGCCAGCAAGGGCAGATAGAAGCCGGCCACGGCGACCACACCGAGGACCGGGACCGCGACCCTGGGGTAGCGCGCGATTACCAGGGCACCGATGGCCCCAAAGGTGAGCGCCAATAGGGCCAGGAGTGCGGTCGCCAGGAGCAGCCGACCGAGGTCGAGGTGGACCCCCTGGCTCGGAGCCACGGCGGCGGTCACGAGGGAACCCAGTGCCGCCAGCAGTAACGCCCCCAGCATGAGGGTGACGCACCGTTCGGCAACCACCGCCGGGCGCGGAAGGGGCTGGGCGATCTCCATCTCCAGTCTGCCCTCAGCGTCGTCCGCCGCCCAATGGGCGGTCTGGTTGATGGCATAGGCGGCAACGATCAGGGCCGCGATGCTGAGCCAGACCAAGCCCACCACGGCGGCGGCCGCGCTGCTGGTGCCCGCGGCCTGCACAAATCGCGTGAACCCCGAGATGGATCCCAGCAGCTTGCCGGTTCCCCGGGCGAGGGATACGATCAAAGCGGCTCCCACCATGGTCCCCGCCGCCCAGCCGGCGAGCCCCAGCCGCTGCTGCCAGAGGCTGCGCAGGACCGGAAGTCGCAGTAGGGCAATGGACACCTGCGATGGCCCCGCCGAGGTGGTGTCGACGCGCCCACCCAGCAGACTGGCCCCCAGGTCGCGCCGCCGGAACGCCGCTGCCGCAAGGCCGATGAGACCCGTGGCGGCCAGGTAGAGGGCCAAAGTTGGCGGTCCCTGGAAGTGGCCACCGGGAGCCACCGCGGTGGTGAGGTCCGCAAGGTGGAACGGGGAAACGACCGCCACGCCGTCCAGACCCGGATCGACACGGGCCAGGGCATCGAGAGCGTAAAGGGCAACCAGGACTGACCCGCCCAGGCCCAACGCTCCCCGCCGGGTGGTGGCGAGCTGGGCCGCAATCAGGCCGACTCCGAAGCACACCAGGGCGATCCCCAGCAGCGGAAGCGCCTGCTCTAAGAGCGCGTCGGAAGGTATCGAGCCCTTGCCGGCAGCCACCCCGGCGGCGGTGCCGAGCCCGGCGGCCACCACCGCGACACCCGCTGCCAGG
Source organism: bacterium (assembly GCA_021791345.1). The sequence goes on along the minus strand of JAJYWT010000173.1, from coordinate 617 downwards.
GTGAAGGCAACGGCCCGGGACAGCACCAGGCGGGTCCGCCCCACGGGCGAGGCGAGCCAAGCTTCGAGCAGGCCGCGGTCCTCCTCGTTGCGGATGGCTCCGGTGGCAGCGGCCAGGCCCCAGGCGGCGAAGACTAGGGTCAACCATGCCAGTCCCTTCCACCAGACGTACCCGGCAACGGTATCGGGGCGCAGCGGGAGTGGGATGAGATAGGCCAGTTGCGGGCCAAGGGCCAGCGTCTGCCGCCCGAAGCTAGCCCTGGCCGCCGCCGTCCCAGCGGCGGCGAGGTAGGAAACGCCCGTCGTGTATGGCGAGAAGAACCCCAGGAAGGCGACGCCCGCCAGAGCCCAGCGGTGGGCCCGCAGTCCGTACCTCAGGGTGGTGAGGAAGCCCCGCCCTGAGCCGGGTCTGGTTGCGGGTATAGGTGAGAGCGGACCTTGTGGGTCCGCCGTCACGGATTGTCCCCAGGGGACGCTCCAGCCACCTCCACTTCATCTCGGAAGACCGCCAGGAAGACCTCCTCCAGGCTTGGCTCGTGGGTGATCAGGTTGCGGACCTGCCCGTGCCCCAACAGCTCGAGGAGCGGTCCGAAGTCACCACGCACCGCGCAACTCAGA
>JAJYWT010000033.1 GCA_021791345.1 bacterium | reverse complement strand
GGAGGGGCGGAAATTGCCCGATGGCGTGGTCCTGGACCTGGAGCTGCGCTGGCGCCTGGTCACAGCCTTGGCCAGCCGGGGGGTCGCCACCGTCGACGACGTCACCAGGATGCGCCGAGCCGACCGTACCTCCACCGGGATCGTGCGCGGATTGGCCGCCCAGGCCGCAATGCCCGTTCCCGAGGTCAAGGAGCAGGTCTTCAAGTTTCTGACCGAGGATGACTCCGCGACCGTCGAGGCCGCACTCTGGGCAGGCAGCAGCCTCGGCGGTGTCCGACAGGATGCCCTGTTGCTTCCCTACATCCCCCGTTTCTTCGACGCCGTCTCCCGGCTCCGGGAGCGCCGGGGGGTGGAGTACAGCCGTGACTTCGCCTACTGGTCTATCGGCGCCCTCCCGCCGCACCCCGACCTGCTCGCCGCCCTGGAACGAGAGCTCGCCCGCACAGAGCTGGACGCCGACCTGCGACGCATCTACCAGGAGGCGCTGGAGGAGGCGGAGATCGCGCTCAGAGCCCGAGAAGTCGACGAAGAGGAAGTGGCGCGGCAGAAGGACCGGGCCACCTCACCGGCGCCGGTCGGCTAGACCGAACAGCTCCAAGCAGGGTTCGAGTCCCTCGATCTGCACCTCGAGGTTGTGGGTGGCGAGCCAGCGCTCCCGACTCAGCCGGTAGCTCAGGTGCCGGGTTGGAAGTCCACGCCGCGCTACCAGCGAGACGCCGTTGCGCTCGTAGCCGAGACTTCGGGAAACTCCCAATGACGCCGGGTTGTCACTGAAGACCGAGGTCAGGGCCTCCTCCGCCCCCAGCCCCGCGAAGCCCAGATGCAGGATCGCGGCCCGCATCTCCCGGCCGAATCCGTGTCCCTGGTGCTCGCGCCCCAGCCAGGAGCCGGTGCCGAAGCTGCGAGCGACGGCGAAGTCCTGGCCCTTCATGTCCTGGGTCCCTATGACCCGGCCCTCGTTGAGAACCACCGGATTGTAGATCCACCGCTCCTTCGTCCAGCTCGCGACCTGAAGGAGAGAGTGCTGCACCACCGATCGCTCCAGTTCGGGGCTGGGCCGGTCGGTCCAGGGAACTACAAACGGCATGTGCTCCGGGGGGTGCACTCCCCTGCCGGCCAGCTCGGCAAGCTCGTCCAGCAGCTCCAGGTCGGGCAGGCGCAGCTCCAGGCGTGGAGTCCGGATGCGCAGGTCGTAGAGCGGCCAGTTGCGCATGCCCCGACGTTATCAGCTCACCGATAGGCTCGCGCGCGAGGCGGTTGCACCGGCTTCGCTATCCTCGGTCGATGGGATACCCCAACTTCCTGGGCAAGCATGAGCTGGCCCCATTCTTCACGCCCCAGGAGTACCAGCAGTACCTCGCCGCCAACTACGGCTGGGAGGGCCTGCCGCCGCTGGCGGGCGTGATCCTCACCTTCCAGGCGACCTTCTTCCGCGAGGTGGTAGGCCAGTCGGGCTGGCGCCGGCTCCAGGCTCCTCGGTCAGCGGTGGGAGAGTTCCATGTCCTGGAGCAGGACCGGGGCGTGGTCGGGATCTCGGGCGGTTTCGGAGTCGGGGCCCCCGCTGCCACCAACCGGCTCGAGGACATCGGCGCCTCTGGGTGCTCACGCTTCATCGCAATCGGATACGCCGGGGCTCTGCAGTCGGACCTCCGAGTCGGCGACATCGTGCTGTGTGACCGGGCCATCCGGGACGAGGGGGTCTCCCACCACTACACCGCGCCCGGCAAGTACGCGCACCCGGACCCGGCTCTGACACAGGCCATGGGCACCCAGATGGATGCAGCCGGGATGGCCCATCGGGTCGGGACCACCTGGACCATCGACACCCCTTACCGCGAGACGGTGGACGAAATCACCCGCTACCGGGAGGAGGGAGCGCTGACCGTGGAGATGGAGGCGGCGGCCCTGGCGACCGTCGCCGCCCACCGGAACTACCAGTTCGCCACGGCCTTCGTTATCAGCGACGGCCTTTCCGCCCCGGAGTGGCGACCCGAGTTCCACCACGACGATGCGGCATCCGGGCTGCACCGGCTGCTGGAGGTGGCGACCGCCACCCTGCTCGCCGAGGACCCGGCCTGACCCTCGCCACGAAGGCGAGGCCGCGCCCCTGGATGCAGCCGGACGCGATCAGGCCGTCCCCACCTCTCCGCGGGCCGGTTGGACATCCGCCCCGGTGACGGCGAGATAGGCAACCAACCCGAGGATCACCGCGGAGAGGACCAGCGCCACCGCGCCATCCCCGAACCCGAGGCCCGAGACGCTCACGGGCTTGCCCAGCCCGTCGGCGATCGAGGCGCCGAGCGGCCGGGTCATGACGTAGGCGAACCAAAAGCAGAAGACCGCGTTCCAGCGCCAGCAGCGGTAGCCGGCAGCGGGGATCGCGATGAGGATGAGAAAGAGGCCGGCGGAGGGGAAGTACCCAATCCCAAAGGTGGTGGCGGTCAAATCTCCAAGGGCCGTGCCCATGGCGAAGGTCGCGACGACCGCCGCCCAGTAGAAGGCCTCACGGCGTACCGTGTCCACGGCGTGGATGGAGAGCGTGCCCTCCACCTTCCACCAGATCGTGAACACCCCGACCAGGCAGATGGCGTAGATCGCGGTCGAGATGGGATATGGAACTCCCAGCGCGACGTGCAGCACATCGGCGGCCATGGTGCCGAAGACTCCGACCATCACCACGGCGAACCAATAGGACCATGCCTGGTAACACCGCCTGCGGAACTGCACCGCCAGCGCCACCAAGAAGCCGGCGAATCCGAGCAGGACCGCCAGCACCGGCGGCATGGCATGGACCATCGCATCCGAGGTCGCCTCCCCCATGGCGGTGGACAGCCCCTTCAGCAACCAGAAGTAGGCGCCGATCTGAGGGACCCGAAGGGCGCCCGGACGGGTGAGCCAACCCCAGCGGTCCGGCACGAGGCGTTCCGGCACGAGCGAACTCTATCGGATGCGAGCTGTGACCCGGAGCGAGCAACCGGTCCCGACATGCCCACCTCCGGCCGGGTCCGGCACCTCGCCAGGCGCCTCACGCAATCCCGCCGCTGATCCACGATGCGCCATTCCTGGGCTGCCAGGTCTCCGACCCACCATCCGGGCCAAGGTGATACTGATGGCCTGAACCGGCGTTAAGCCCCTCGACACGGCCGCCGGATGTGGCCGACCGCACCGCGCGCCGAAGGGCGCGCCCTTCGGGCCAGCCGCCAACGGAGGTTTCGCATGATCATCTTGGGCATCCTGTTGCTCATCGTCGGGTACGTGGTGAAGATTCCGATCCTTTGGACCGTCGGCGTGATCCTGCTCATCATCGGCGTGGCGCTTTGGGTGCTGGGCAGCCTCGGCCACCAGGTCGGGAGGAGGCGCCACTACTTCTGAGGAGCGCCGCGGCGACCCCACCCGGCAACCCCCAGTTGCAGATTGAAGGCAATGGACCTTCTGAAGAGCAGCTGAGCAGCGGCGGGCTGGGACCCTCGGCTTCGAGGATCCCGTGCTCCCAGACTCGCCAGCCGCACCTCCGGTGGCGATCGCGAGTGCTGACCGGGATGTTGTGTTCCGCAGATTGAGGTCCGCCGCCGGACGCAGCCTGTCACCAGCTGCCATGGCGGCCCTCAGGTGCCTCAGGGGCCGGGTCCGAACGGTGCCGACACCGTGCCAGGGGGTGTGGCGTTGGGTGCTGCTCGCCATGCCCCCTCATGGCGGTGGAGCGGGAGACGGGATTCGAACCCGCGACCTTCTCCTTGGCAAGGAGACGCGCTACCACTGCGCCACTCCCGCGGCGATCGTGAGGATACCAGACCTGGCTCACCGGACCA